>JAFTQO010000005.1 GCA_017462735.1 Clostridia bacterium | reverse complement strand
GCCCTTCGTAATTTTGCTTATTAACCAATTAGCTTTACTTTTTCTTAATATGAAAAATTTTGCCTTTCGTACTCGTCTTTCTTATCTTCCATAAGAAAAACTTGTTTTCTTTGCTATGCAGTTGTTAATCTTCTCTTCTCTCACACTCATCAGAGTGCTTCTTGCCGTCCTTTTTACGCGACAGCCTAACTATAATAACATCTAGAAAAAATAAAGTCAAGCGTTTTTTTCCATGATTTTTCGATTTTTTTGCTTTTTTTCAATTTTTTTCTCTACTTTATTTTTTCCCTTTTTTGGAAGAAAAATACAAGAAAAATATAAGTTATTGTCGCGCGCGTATATAGGACAAAAAAGAGGCGCTTTTTCGCGTCTCTCTTTTCACTTTTTAACAACCGCTACAGGTTTTGCAATTGCCCGTGCATTTTTTGACGGGTTTTCCCGTCGAAGAAAGCATCTCGCCGCTGTACGAACGTACCGCTTTTTCTCCGCAAGTCGGGCACTTAACTTCGTCCAAGTGCGATTTGACCAGTTCGTCAAAATTTTTGCCGCATTTAGGACACTTATATTGCAAAAAAGGCATCAGTCTTTTCTCCTCTTCTTCTTGACTTCCTTAGGGGTACGGATACGAACCTTGTCCGTCATACGCACCAGCAATATCGAACAAACAGTCGTCAGCAAGATACATACGCCGAGAATTATCCAAAACTCAAACGGACTACCCGTTTCCCCGCTCATTCCCCAAGGCAGTTTTACGTTCATACCCAAAAGCCCGGCAATCAGCGTAGGAATCGCTACCAAAATCGTGATAATCGTCAATCTTTTTACGACGTTATTCACGTTGTTGGAAATGACCGAACTGAACGCGTCCATCGTCGTCTTTAAAATATCTCTATATATCGAACACATCTCGGTTGCCTGACGAGTCTCAATCTGCACGTCTTCAAACAAGTCTTGATACTCTTCGCTAGACTGCGAAACGCGCGACAACCTACCGTATACGGAGGTGTTGGCGGAAAGCGACGTCGAGAAATAGACGAGGGAATTTTGCAATTCCAACAGTTCAATGAGTTCCTGATTACGCATGGACTTATGCAATTCCGCCTGCAAACGCAAGGATTTTTTATCGATTTGACGGAGCAACGCAGAGAAACGCTTTGCGTTTTCCAACATGAAGTTCAAGATAAAGTCCAAAGGTTTGGAGGTAGACACCTTGCTACGGTTGGAACGGAACCCCGCAAAAACGGGATTGGACTGCAAGGATACGGTGACGATACAGCGGTTGTTATACACAATCGCCACGGGTATCGTCGAATACTTGTCCCCTTCTTCTGCGTCGACGAGCATAGGACTGTCGAGGATGTACATCGTCGTCCCTTCGTCAGACTCCACACGCGCCGATTCTTCTTCGTCGAGTGCGGCTTTTAAGAACTCTTCGGGCATACCCGACCACTCTAAAACCGTATCGACTTCGTCGTCCGTCGGGTTGACAAGGTCAATCCAGCAACGAGTCTCAAAATCTTCCAAGGGTTGTACGCGGAGGTTTTCACTCTTATAAATTTTCAACATACTATCACCGCCTTTCGTGGGATTTTGCTAAAGCGTTTTTGCCTGCTTTATCCACAAAAAACGGAAAATCAAAACAAAAAACGCACGGGAAAAACCGCCCGTGCGTCCGTATCGTCGTATTGACTACAACTTACCTATCACTGCGGGAGGTTTATCAAGTTAAACATACTACTTCGGTTGTCAGGGACAGCGTCCATAATGTGCTCCTTGTCGCGACGCGCTTAATTTACCCTTCGGCAACGGGTCGCTACCTTTCTATTATACCCCCAGGAATTTCATTTGGCAAGTATTTTTTCATAAAAAATTACCGCCCTAGACAAGTTTTTTTCGCTTTTTGGGCTTTTTTAGGCTAGATAATCACCTTCCCCTCCAAAAAAGAATCGATTAGCCCCGATACGTCGACGCCCGCTTTCTCAAACGCGCCTTTTAACGTCCCGACGGACACCAAATCGTATTTCCCTGCCGTATAATATTTTTTTAACGCGGAAAAGAATTTTTTATCCCCTATACTGCGGCGTAAATTATCAAAGAGTACCACCCCTTTGTCGTAGGCAAGTACCCGATAAGCATATTCGCTGACGTACTCGTCTAACCGTCTCGACATCTTCCCGTCTTCTCCAAAAATACTGCCGTACACCTCACGATATGCCCGACACGCCGTTAAACTACCCTCCACTAATTTTTCTTTACTCAACCCGTACTTAGGCGACTTTTCAAAAAAGTATATCGTGGAGTATTCCGTCAGCCCTTCGTCCTGCCACGCCTCGTGGACTTGGTCGCTGCCTACCGCCGCATACCACCATTGGTGCGCCGTTTCGTGTACGATTGCCTGCAACGTGCTTTTTTCGTCCAAGCCCGCCGCCACGAACGTCAACCCGGGATATTCCATCCCGCCCATACAAAAACCCGTCTGCACGACGCTGTACGTATCGTACGCATATTCGCCGAACGCAGAAGAAAAACAGGTGAGCGCCTCGCCTATCAGCGCCAAACGCTCCTTCGCTTTATGATCGTCGATATAGTAATACTGTGCCGTCGTCTTGCCAATCCGTTTTTCTAGTACCTGAAAGTCCTCCGACAACGCCATCGCAAAATCCCGTACGTTCTCCGCCTCGAACACGGATTGTTTTTTGCTTTCTAAAACCTGTTCTTCCTGCAATCTCCCCGTCGCCGCCACTACGTATCCCTTAGGGGCTTTTATCCGCACGGTATAATCGGCGCACTCGGACAAAAAAGGATCGCCGACGCAATAGTACGGAGTCTCCACGAACCCTTGCCCCAAGTCCGCGCACAGTATCGGGAAAAAATTGCCTAAATTGACGGCCTTTTCACTAACGCCCGTACGGTGATTGACCTGCGCCAGCCGAGTGACGAAACCGATATCGAGCACCACTTTACCCCCCTGCTCTACGGGTGTTTCCAAGTCCACCACGAGAACGTTGTTATCGTCGCCGCATACCTGCCACCCCTTCCCGCCAACGACGCTGGTAATGACGATTTCCCCGTAACTGTCCCCCTCGTAATAGGCGCTGGCGTGATAAGTCGAAGACACCGCGGGATAGAGCGCCCCTTTTCGGTAAGCGTTAGGAGGCAGTTGAAAGCGTAAGTCTTCCTTGACGGCGTCCGTCTTTTGCTCGTACGTCACTTTCATAGTGGCAAAAAGCGAACGGCTTTCGGGGATATATTCCGCCGTGATTTCATAGGATATACCGCTATCCACCTCTTCGTCGCAACTAGCGAAACACACGACGATAGGCAAACAACAAAACGCCAAAACAACGGCTAAAAATCTCTTCATATACTCCCCCCCTTTAAGATATCTTTATTTTATGCGTTTAAAACGGGGAATATGAACAAACAAAAAACCGACCTATTAGGTCGGTTTTTCTTATTGCACTTTTCTTTATTTCATCAACCCGATATGTAAGAACAAAAGCAACTGCACCGCCGACAAGATAAACAACACGCCGCCGAGGATACGGCTAAGTTTCGTATTCCCTGCGAACATATCCCCCATCGTCAATAACGCGGAACTTGCTAAAATCGCCAAGATTTCACTAATCAGCCAAATCCAAAGATACGTGCTATACCAACCTTTCTCTTCTTGCAATTCTTTCGCCAACGAAGCGTGTTCTATCTGTATAGGCGCCGAGCAGGCATACAACTCCAATTTGTGCCCGTGAATCGTGGCAATCAATACTGTGATTTTTGAGACAGACGTCACGTCGCCCTGATACTCTTTCGCCACCGCAAGGGTGTTATTGATCAAGGATTTAATCCCCTCCAAATCACACTCTAAGCCGTACTCTTCTTTGAGCGTCTTTACCGTCCCTTCTTGCTCTTTTATCTTTTTTAAGTGCGATTCCAGTTTAGACGTTAATTGCGGCGCCAACGACGCGCCGACAAACGCATACGTTTTCAACGTCCCGAATTTCGCTTCGTCCGCCGCATAGCCGAGTTTTGCCTTTGCTACCTCTTTTTTAAAGTTCGTATAGGTTATCCTATCGGACAAAGAATACGTCTCCAAAAACTCTTTTAAGACAATCGCGTCCGCATCCGTCAACTCTTCCGTCCCTCTAACCTTTGCAAGCAATCCGTTAAAGGTCGTCTCGTCTATCTCTTTGTCAAACAGCGCTTTTACCGCCGCGTCCTCAAATTGCGCGTAGGTAACGTCCGCTTTTACCAAACCAAATTCCGCAAGCGCACTTTCAAACGCCAACGCTTCCCGCTCCGCCGTCAATTTTTCTTTAAAATCCTGCAATTCCTTATCCTGCGAAGCCAATACGTTATACGTGGGGTTTATTGCATTGTAATCTTTTTCAATCGCCTTTACCACAGGCACTTGCATGGAACAAAGGATTAAAAACACAATGGCAAGCGCCGTTAAAGCGGTTGCTACCAAACGCATCGCCCACGTAAAAATCAACTGCTTCCACGTATTTTCTTTCCCATCCTTTCCTACTTTTTGCATAACCAGTCCCCTTTTTCAAATACTACCATTTTGGTAGTTTTTATTTGTATTATACTACCAATTTGGTAATATGTCAAGTGAAAAGGAAGAAAAAATATGGAAATTTTGCTCGGGAAACGATTGAAAGAATTGAGAGAAGAACGGGGGCTTACGCAAAGTCAAGTGGCGCAGGCATTGTTGCTGCATAGCGTGACCTATTTACACTACGAAAAATCGCAAAGGGAGCCGCCCCTTTCCGTCCTTGCCGAGATGGCAAAATTCTTCGACGTCTCCGTCGACTATTTGCTGGGAATAAAAGATTTTTAACGGATAAGTGCAAAACAAAAAACCGACCCTAAAAGGTCGGTTTTTCTTATTTATCTCCCAAGGGGAGATAGCCCGCAGGGTCGATACTCTTGCCGTCTTTTAACACCTCGAAGTGCAAATGCGCGCCCTCTTTATATTCTCCGCCGTTTGCTTCGGCAACCGTCGCTATCTTTTGCCCTTTTTGGACTTTAACGCCCTTTTTCAAGCCCTCTACCTCCTCCACGAAGCGATAGAGAGTCTTCAACCCGTCGCCGTGGTCTACGATAATTTCCGTACCCGACAGTTTATCCCCTTTATAGACGCTTTCCACCACCCCGTCTTTCACGCAAAAGACGTCCGTGCCTGCTTCCGCCTTAAAGTCCACCCCGTCGTGATGTCCGTAGTAGCCAAGAGTTTGGCTGTAAAAAAAGCCGTGTTCGGTGGAGAGGGAAACTTGCAAAACGGGCATTGTCATCGTATCGTCCACTTCTTCTTGTACGGGCTGGTCGATTTCGGGGATCCCGCCCACCGTCGTCGAATTCCTATTGCCGAGCGCCGTTGCCGTCGCCACGATAGAGACTGCAAGCACCAGCGAAGCAATCCCGATTACCGCATAAAATCTTGCGTATTTATTCTGCCCTTTTTTAGGCGCAGATTTCTTTTCCTTTTCGTCCTTCATTTTTTGCCTCCAAAAATATCGTTGTATTTGTGTTTTTGACAAGTTTTTTTCTTTTTATACATAGCGGAATGATTTTTTATTCGTTTTACCTTACGCATGGGACGAAAGGCCACAAAAAAGATAACAAAGGCAACCATACGCCTCTCCTGCCAAGGAGAGGTGGCAAAGTCTTAAGGCTTTGACGGAGAGGTTTTAATCGAGCGTTTCCCCTCTTGTTTTAACCTCTCTGTCGCCATTGCGACATCTCCCCTCCTAGGGGAGAAATAGGGACGACCAATAAATATAAAGACGAAGACTTGGTACAAGACGAGGAGGGAAGTTTTTCACCAACTCCTTCAACGCTGCAAAAAAGGCGTAGATACGAGCAAGACGAGAAGCGCGAGGAAAACCTGAAGGAGCGTACATAGACGTACGTGACCGAAGGTTGCCACAGCGCGACAAAGTATTGCGACGTATATACGTCTTTTTTAATACCCACCGAAGATGATGGGAGTCCCCACCACCACCCTATCCGCTTTGACGGCGATATGCAAATTGACGGTACGCCCGCCGACGGTAACCTTTTTGGGCAATTTTTCGCTGGCGGCATAGTAAGACGTCGTGCCGTCAATCTCTTCCGTCCATACGTCGTAGGCGTCAAAGGCGGCAAGAATCGTTTCCGCCGTACCCGTTTCCCCCTTTTTCAATAGATACACTACCTTCTCCCCTTGGATAAAAGGCAAATCGAATAGAGACAACTGCTCCTTTTCCCGCGCAAAACAAGTAGGCGAATGGATAAAGTAAGACGAACTATCCGCACCCCGACCCTCTAAGCAACCCGCCAAGTCGCTTTGCAACGCCGAAAAACGGCACAAAAAAAGGACGCCGACTACCGCCACCGCCACGCATACGGCAAACAAGCGCAGACAAAAACTTTTCAGCGTCCAAACCATAAAAAAGCCCTCCCGTTTTTCACGGAAGGGAGTATTGACCAAATTTTTTGTTTTTAAACAATCCTGTTTTGTTAGTGCATCATGCAAAATGCAAAGTGCATAATTGTGGAATTATTTTTTATTCTTACCGCTACTATGCGCTATGCATTAAACAAAGTATATCCGTCTTTTTAGAAATCTCCAAGTTCTTCGCCGCCAAGCAAGTGGATATGCAGATGATGCACCGTTTGACCGCCGTTTTTGCCTTGGTTGATGATGACGCGGTAGCCTTCCCCCAAACCCAAAGTTTCTTCTAATGAAGAAACTTTTTGGAGACATCTCGCCACGATTGCCGCCCTTTCGTCGTCCATCTCTTTCAGCAGCGCAAAATGCGTCTTGGGGATGCAAAGATAATGCAATTTTGCCTTGGGCGCGACGTCGTGAATGATGATCATTTCCTCGTCTTCGTACACCCTTTTAGAGGGAATATCCCCTTTGATAATCTTACAAAAAATACAATTTTCCATCACTTTTCTCCTTATACTTTTTCTACTTGTAAGCCGTCTTCAAAGAGCGCAATCGCGCGCACTTTTAACGGTTCTTTGCCTACCTCTTCGGGTAAGTACAGCCTGATGTAATTTTCGCTGTATCCGTCCGTAAACTTGCCGTCGAACCTTTCAGGAATCATCTCCAAAACCCGCCCCACGTACTTTTGCAAATATTTTTCCTTTTGCGATTTGCCTACGGCAAGGATTTTTTCCACTCTCGCCTTTTTGACGGCATTGGGCAGTTCCTTATATTTTTTATAGGCAACCGTACCCTCTCTTGGAGAATAGGGAAAAGCGTGGATTTGGGCAAAGCCCGCCTCTTCTACTATACGCACGCTGTCTAAAAAATCTTCTTCCTCTTCCGTGGGGAAACCGACGATAATATCCGTCGTAATCGAGGCTTTTTCAAAAGCGGCGTATATCTTTTGGCACGCCGACAAATACTCCGCACGCGTATAGTGCCTATTCATACTTTTCAGCACCTTATCGCTACCGCTTTGCAAAGACAAGTGGAAATGGGGCGCAAAATTTTTCATCCCTTTTGCCGCCGACAAAAACTCGTCGGCGATAAGGCTTACCTCCATCGACCCAATACGAATACGCTTGTCCACGTCTTTGAGCGCGGTAAGCAGTCGCGAAAAATCTCTGCCCTTTTCGTCGCGGTACGCCGACACGTCAATCCCCGTCAAAACGACCTCTTTCGCCGTCCCATTCTTTACCTCGGCAACAATCTCGTCCATATCCCTACTACGGCTTCTACCGCGAAGATAGGGGATAATACAATAGGAGCAAAACCGATTGCAACCGTCTTGAATTTTAACAAAATCCCGCGTTTTTGAGCATTTTGGCAAGGGCATGTCCTCGTATACGCCCGATTTTGCCTCTTCGATTGCCATTTTTCGATCCGCTAAGCCTCGCGCGATTGCCTCTAAAATCTTCCCCTTTGCTTGCGCGCCCGTCACCAAAACTACGCCCTCGTTTTTCTCTAAAAACGCTCGCGGAGTTTTTTGCGAAGCGCAACCGCAGACGATGACTTTTGCCTCGGGGGCAATCTTACACGCACGCCCGACAAGTTGCCGACTTTTCCTTTCTGCCTCTGCGGTAACGGCGCAGGTGTTGACGATGACAAGATCGGCAGGGGCAAGTTCTCTTGTTACCTCGTACCCCATCTCTTCTAAGCCTGTAATCAGCGACCCGCTTTCCACGTCGTTGACTTTACAACCGAGGGTATACACAACCGCTTTCATCCTCTATCCCCCAATTCGCCCAAAGAAAACATCACGACGGAAGTGAGCGCCACGGCGGCTGTTTCTGCGCGCAAAATGCGTTTCCCTAAGGACACGAGCGCAAAGCCTTTCTCTTCTGCCATCTCCGCCTCTTCTCTAGAAAAACCGCCCTCGCTGCCTATGACGATTGCCGTCGAGCCTTGCAATGCGGCAATATCCGCTTCGCTACTTTCCGCAAACTCGCAAGCAAACAACTTGTTTTCATACTCGCTCAACTCATCCAGCGTTTTTGCAAGACTGTCTGCATATTCCACGGCGGGATACCTATCCCGCAGACATTGTTTTGCGCTTTCTTTGGAGACCTTGTTGAGCCGCTCCAACTTATTTTCGCTCATATACGCCGACGAAAAGTTAGAGGAAAAAGCGATTAATTTTTGTACGCCGAGTTCCACCCCTTTTTGGACGATAAATTCGTTTTTGTCAGCGTTTTTGAGATACCCGAAGGCAAGCGCAACCGCCGTCTTTGCCTCCTTGTCCCCGTCTGCCACCGATAAGACGTTGAGGGTCATTTGTCGCTTTTGCACCTCACAAATGACGGCGACGTACTTTTTGCCGCTGTTGTCCAAAAGTTCCACTTCGTCTCCCACGCCAAGACGGAGCACGTTTTTCGCGTGCTCAAACTCTTCGCCTTGAAGGATACAAGTCTCCCCTATATTTTCCACAAAAAATCTCTTCAACGTAGCCACGGTAGCCCCTTTTTACACTTTTTTACGGTCTATGTCTTAACACGAGCGCAAACCACTCGCCCTTTTGTCTTTCTCTTATTACTTCCAGCCCCACCTTTTCGTAAGCCTCTTTGACCATTTGCAAACGGCTTTCAATGATACCGCTAAGGATAAGCACACCCGTCTTTTTGAGGTTTTTGGGCATAGACGGCGCCAATAAAACGAGGATTTCGCCCGTGATGTTGGCAAGTACGATATCCCCTTGGATATCCGTATCGTCCAAAAGATTGCTATGGGCGACCACGGCGTTTCCCGCCACGCCGTTGAGGGCGGCGTTGTGCAAGGAAGAGGTTACCGCAATCTCGTCGATATCGGTAAGGTACGCCTTTTTTGCGCCCAATTTCAAAGCCGAAATTCCCAAGATACCGCTGCCGCAACCGACGTCGATACAGACGCTGTCGGGACGCAAATAATCTTGCATGAGTTCTACGCACGAAGAAGTCGTTTCGTGTTCGCCCGTACCAAACGCCATATTGGAGTCTAAGAGCACTATCCTTTCGTCCTCTTGCGGGGTGTAGTCAATCCACTCCGGCACGACGACGATTTTGCCAAGGTGTATAGGACGGAAATGCTTTTTCCAGACCTCAATCCAATCGTCCCCGTCCACTTCACGCTTGGTATCTTCCAGCGTACCGAACGGGATACAACCGCCCGACATTTCTTTCGCGTTTTCGATATCCGCCAAAATGCTTTTCGTCGTCTCTTGTGCGCTGTCCTTTTCTAAATAACACTTAACCAGCACGTCGGTGGGCGCGCTCTCCGTCACGCTTTCGTCGATATAGTCCCAATAAGCGCCGCCTACCCCTTTTTGCAAGGAAATAATATCTGCCGCATCGCAGATTGTCACGCCAAAATCGGTATATCCCCACATAATATCGGCGATAATCTCGCTCGCCTCGCCCGTCGTATGTATCGTAAGTTCTATATATTTCATAACTACCTCTTTGGTTATTATAGCATCTATACAAAATTTTTTCAACCCTTTTGCACAATTTCAACCCCTATTTTCACACAAAAAAGGCGGCTAATAGCCACCTTTTCTTTTTATCGTTTTTACGCTTTCGTGTAAGGCTTATCGCCGTACAAACTTTCGACGTTGTCCGCGTATTTTTTCATCCGCTCGCATTGCTTCAAATCCAACCCGCCGTCCATACTCTCGATAATTTTGCGCTGTTCTTTTGAAAGTTTGGTCGGGACTTCCACCAGCACCCTCACGACGAGATTTCCCACGCCGTTTCTCGCCGACTTGATACCCTTGCCGCGGAAGGTGAACGTCGCGCCCGTCTGCGTGCCCTCCGGCACGTTGAAATCAAAGGTATCGTCCAAAGTAGGCACTTTGACCGTACCGCCGAGCGCCGCCGTCTTGTAGGAAATGGGGAGTTCTACAAACAAATCAAACCCCTCGCGCTTGAAGATCCTATGCGGCTCGATACGGAAAGAGATTAACAAATCTCCAGGCTCGCCACCCTGCACCGCCTGACCAAAGCCGCGTTTTTTGATGTAACTGCCCTTGTCTACGCCAGCAGGGATATTGATGGTAATTTCCGTATCCTTTTTCTGCGTGCCCTTGCCTTTACAATCGGGACATTTTTCTTTAATGATTTTGCCTTGCCCTGCGCAATCGGGGCATACGCTTTGTTGGATCGTCCGCCCGAACATCGTATTGCGTACCGTTTGCACTACCCCTTTTCCGCCGCAACGGTTACAAGAGGAGAACGCCGTACCGTCTTTTGCGCCCGTGCCGTCGCATTTTGCGCACGGCTCGTTTCTCGTATACGCAAAAGTCTTGGTACAGCCCTTTGCCGCATCCATAAAGGACAGGGTCATAATTCTTTGGATATCCTCGCCGACTGCCGAGCGTTGCGCCCTAGCCCCGCCACCGAAGCCACCGCCGAAAATGCTACTGAAAATATCGCCAAAATCGCCAAAGCCACCTTCAAAGCCGCCGAAGCCGCCGCCCATACCGCCCATACCGGGATGTTCGAGTTCATAGTCGTACGCCGCGCGCTTTTGCTGATCGCTCAAAGTCTCGTGCGCCTCGTTGATTTCTTTAAATTTTTCCGCTGCCTCCGCATTGCCCTGATTTCTGTCAGGGTGGTATTTCATCGCGAGTTTTCGGTACGCCGATTTTATTTCGTCCGCCGTCGCTTTTTTATCAACGCCGAGGATTTCGTAATAGTTTTTCTTATCTGCCATAGTTACTGCCTTTATACGCCTTTCGGGCTTGGCATATGCCAAACCCGATTACGTTTTAATTATTACTGATGGAATTCCGTATCGCCGTCGCCCGCGTTGCCTGCGTCAGCGCCGTCTGCTCCTGCCGCCGCACCAGCCGCTTGATACATCTTTGCAAAGACGGGTTGCACGGCGTTCATAAGATTGTCGTAGCCTGCTTTGATACGGTCGTCGTCTTCGCTTTCCAGTTCTTTCTTAGCCGCGTCGACAGCGTCTTGCAACGTCTTCTTATCTTCTTCGCCGAGTTTGTCGCCCGCTTCTTTCATCGTTTGCTCTACGGAGAAGATCATCCCGTCGAGTTTGTTTCTGTTGTCGACTTTTTCTTTACGTTTCTTGTCTTCTTCGGCAAATTGCTCTGCTTCTTTTACCGCCTTTTCGATTTCTTCTTCACTAAGGTTGGTCGAAGAGGTAATGGTGATATCCGTCGATTTGCCCGTACCCTTGTCTTGTGCCGTTACGTGCACGATACCGTTGGCGTCGATATCAAAGGTAACTTCGATTTGCGGAATGCCACGGGGAGCGGGTGCAATGCCGTTCAGCATAAAGTTGCCCAAAGTTTTGTTGTCTTTGCAGAATTCTCTTTCCCCTTGCAAGACGTGGATACCCACGCTCGTTTGGTTGTCAGCCGCCGTCGAGAAGACTTGGCTTTTCTTCGCGGGGATGGTCGTATTTCTTTCGATAATTCTCGTAAATACCCCACCCAGGGTCTCGATACCCAAGGAAAGAGGGGTAACGTCAAGAAGGAGCACGTCTTTAACTTCGCCCGTCAAAACGCCGCCTTGTACCGCCGCACCGATAGCCACGCATTCGTCAGGGTTGATGCCTTTGAAAGGCTCTTTACCCGTCACTTCGCGTACCTTTTCCACTACTGCGGGCATACGGGTCGAGCCGCCGACCAAGATGACCTTGTCGATATCGCTATACGAAAGCCCTGCGTCTTTCATCGCCGCTTTCATAGGACCTACCGTACGAGCGAGCAAGTCTGCACTCATCGCCTCGAATTTTTGCTTGGTGATGGTCACGTCAAGGTGTTGAGGACCGTCCGCGCTCATGGAAATAAAGGGAAGGTTAACGTTGGTGGAAGCCATACCGGAAAGTTCGATCTTTGCCTTTTCCGCCGCTTCTTTAAGACGTTGCATTGCCATCTTATCTTTGGAAAGGTCAATGCCCTTGTCTTTCTTGAATTCGTCTACCAAATATTCGATAATCTTATTATCCCAGTCGTCGCCGCCGAGTTTGGTGTCGCCGTTGGTAGCCAAAACTTCAAATACGCCGTCAGAAATCTCCAAAATAGAGACGTCGAAGGTACCGCCGCCAAGGTCGTAAATCATAACCTTGCCGCCCTTGTCTTTGTCAAGACCGTATGCAAGCGCCGCCGCCGTAGGTTCGTTGATGATACGAAGGACGTTGAGCCCTGCAATTTTACCTGCGTCTTTCGTCGCTTGACGTTGGCTATCCGAGAAGTACGCGGGACAGGTAATAACCGCCTCCGTAACCTTTTGACCAAGATATGCCTCTGCGTCCGCTTTAAGTTTTGCAAGGGTCATTGCAGAGATTTCTTGGGGGGAATACCCCTTGTCGTCGATGGTAACTTTATAGTCGCTACCCATATGTCTCTTGATAGAAATAACCGTTTTGTCGGGGTTAGCCACCGCTTGACGCTTAGCCACTTGCCCTACGACACGGCTGCCGTCCTTTTGGAAAGATACGACGGAGGGGGTCGTTCTTGCGCCCTCAGCGTTCGTGATAACGACGGGCTCGCCGCCTTCCATAACCGCCACGCACGAGTTGGTCGTGCCAAGGTCGATACCGATAACTTTTCCTGCCATAATTTTTCTCCTTTTCGCCGCGAGAACGCGGCTTGCTTTTAATTTTCAGTTTATATGTAAACGTCTAAAACCGCATTTAAACAAAAAACGCAAAAATTTTTATTTTTCTTTGACTCTTTAAAAAAAGAAAACGCAGTACACGCCATACTGCGTTTTATGCGGACTTATTTTAATTTTTCCTTCACTATGCGCTATGCATCAAAAAAGGCGGAGATGCAAGCAAGACAAGGAGCGGTAAGCGCGCGTACCGAGTAGTACGCAAGCGCACCACGACACCGTATTATGTGTAAAAAACGGAGATGCGAGCAAGACAAGGAGCGGTAAGCGCGCGTACCGAGTAGTACGCAAGCGCACCGCGACACCGTATTGCGACGCATATACGTTTTTTATTGCGTTACGATGACTTGGGCGTAGCGCAATACTTTCTCTCCCTTTTTATAGCCCTTTACGTAGACTTGCTTGACAAGTCCGCTTTCTTCGCCCTCTTCTGCGGGCATAGCCATAATCGCTTCGGCAAGACTTGCGTCGAAAGGTTGTCCAACGGGGTCGATTACTTCCACCCCTTCTCCCTCCAATACCTTTTGGAATGCCTTGAAAATCATATCGATCCCTTGCTTTGTATTTTCGTCCTTGCAAGAGGCGAGCGCGCGCTCTAAATTATCACCGATGGGAAAGAGTGCAGAGATTACGTCGTTCCTACCGTCGTTATAACGCTGCGCCGATTGGTTTTGCGTACGACGACGATAATTTTCGTATTCTGCCGTGACAGCGTACCACTTACGGACGACCTCATCCTTTTCCGCCTGCAACGCGGCGATTTCTTCTTTCAAGGCTTCCGTCTGGCTTTTTTTGCTTTTCTTTTCGGGCTTTTGCGCCTTTTCTTCTTTGATTTCTTGCCCTTCTTCGGGCACTTTTACTTCTTCTTCCATCTTTCACCTGCTTTGAGCGTTTGTCTATATATAACGCAATTTTCCGCCTTTTAAACCTCTAAATGCGCAAAATTTTCGCGGGAAGAACGGCGGTAAAAAATCGCCTTTCTTCCAATTACCGCAACGGGGATAGCGTCCAATAAATCCGCGACATTTTCCGCCAAGTTGACGGCGTCGTCCTCGCTGTTGGGCAAAATGTTGATTTTGATAAGTTCTCTTGCTTCCAACGCGTCGGAGAGCATTTTTAAAAGGTTATCCGTCACGCCCCCTTTGCCGATTTGACCGATAGGTTGCATGGTCGAGGCAAGGGATTTTAATTTACTTCTTTGTTTACTGGTAATCGTATCTCTCGTAATCATTTTTATTTCCTTTTTTAGATAACGGCGACGAGGCGGAGCCTACAACACAAAATCAAATTCTACGTCGCCGATAGACACCGTGTCCCCCTCTTTACAGCCCATTTTTGACAGTTCCTTAATGACGCCGCGCAGGCGCAAAACCTTTTGGAAATACTGCATAGAATCGGGATTGGAAAGCACTACGTTGCGGCAAAGCATATCCACAAGCCCGCCGACAACCACGTACACGCCGTCCTCGTCTTGAAAAATCTCAAAATTCAAATCCCCTTCGCCCGCGTAAGTAAATTCTTCCTCGGGACGGATAGGTTCTACGGGAGGCAGGGTGTCAAGCACTTCCAAGAGTTTTTCGATAAGTTCTCTCGTCCCCTCGCCCGTCACCGCCGTAATAGGCAAAATCTTATACTTTCTGCCGTACTTTTTCTTAAAGGCTTTGAGGTTGTCCTCTGCCCCAAACACGTCGCACTTATTGCAAACGACGACTTGGGGAAGACCTGCCAGCACTTCGCTGTACTCTTTGAGTTCGGCGTTTATTTTTTGGAAATCTTCAATGGGGTCGCGCCCTTCACAACCCGAAATATCGACCACGTGACAGAGCATACGGGTACGTTCGATATGGCGTAAGAAATCGTGTCCTAAACCTGCGCCCTGCGCCGCGCCCTCGATAAGGCCAGGGATATCCGCCGCCACGAAGGACTTTTCGTAGTATCTTACCACGCCGAGGTTGGGAGAAAGGGTGGTGAAATGGTAGTTGGCAATCTTGGGTTTTGCCGCCGAAATTTTAGACAGCAACGTGCTTTTCCCGACGTTGGGAAAGCCCACCAAACCAACGTCCGCTATGACTTTCATCTCCAAAATAATCTCGTGAGGCTTGACCTTTTCCCCTTTTTGGGCAAAGTTGGGGGCGTGACGTCTTGCCGTCGTAAAGCGGACGTTTCCCTTACCGCCGTTGCCGCCCTTTGCTACCAAAACCGTCTCGCCGTCTTCAAAGACGTCGCAAATCAGCCTGCCCGTCTCCACGTCGCGCACCAAGGTACCCAAAGGCACCTTAATAAAGGTATCCTTGCCCCCCCTACCAAAACACTTGTTAGAGCCCCCTCTTTCGCCGTCTTCGGCAAAAAACTTGGAGGTAAAGCGGAAGGAAAACAAGTCGGTCATATCCTTGTCGCCGACAAAATATACGTCGCCGCCCTTGCCTCCGTCCCCGCCGTCGGGGCCGCAAGCAGGCTTGCCTTTGAAGGCTTTGAAGGAGTTCATCCCGTCGCCGCCGTCGCCCGCTTTGATGACGATTTTCACTTTATCGGTAAATTCTGCATTTGCCATAAAAACCTCTCTCCGTTTTGTAAACGGACTTTTTTCGATACAAGTATAACAAAGAAAAGGGAAAAATGCAATCTTTTCCACGCGCAAGTTTGCAACTTTTTCCCTTAACTACCATTATTTACGCAAAGTTATCCCTGTCAACACCCCCGTCTCAGGGATTTGCTTTTGCCGCCTTTCCTGTTCCAATATCCCCTCTTCGATAAGGTCGCAAAAAAACTCTTTTGCGTCCGTCAATCTCTCGCAAAACAAATAATAGGCAAGGCTACCCGGCACGGCGTTGACTTCGCTAAGATACACCTCCCCCTCTCCGCCGATCAAGAAGTCGGCGCGGACAACCCCGCTGACGCCAAGCCGCTTGTATAAAAGTTTGGTATAATGGCGGATTTTGTCCCGTAATTTCCCTTCTAACGTGACCCTGCCCCCGCCTTTTAAGAAATCCCCGCCCTCTTTTAGATACTTTTTGGAGAAGTCGTACACCCCGTCGTCGCTGTTGGCGACCTCCGCCTCCGACAGGATAATTTCCCCTTGCAACCTATATGCCGCGCAATTAACGTCTTTCTTTTTGGGCAGATATTTTTCCACTACGGCAAGGGTGTCTAACGAAAACGCCGTCTCCAACGCCTTTTGCAACTGCCCTTCGTCGTTTGCCACGCATACGCCGATAGACGACCCCTGCCTGGCAGGTTTGACAACAACGGGGTATTTGAGCCGCAAAGAGACCGTTTTTAAAAGATACTTGCCCCGCTTTCGGTAATCTTTTTCCTCCACCCGCACGTAATCAACGACGGGAATCCCCAAACTTTTTGCAAACAGTTTGGTCAGCGTTTTGTCCATAAATATGCTGCTAGAGGCAAGGTCGGGCGAGGCAACCGCCACCCCTTGCATCGTCATCAACGCGCTGACGCCGCCCCCTTCTAAGATACCGCCGTGACAGCAGTTGAGCGCCACGTCGATTGTGCCCAAACAGCGCGCGTGCTTTCTTTTTTTATCCCAACAATACCCCTTTCCGCTATCAAAAAACACCTGCGAAAAATTTTGTTCTTTGCCCTTAAAAACAGCCAAATCAACCATTTTTTCCGCCGTATAAAAATTGCCGTCCTCGCCCACGTACACAGGTAAAATATCGTACGTATCCTTGCCCAGTACGTTGAGCGCAAACACCCCCGTCAGCACGGAAATTTCCCGTTCGCTTGACTTTCCGCCGAAAAAGACCGCCACTTTGCGCATAAAAAAACACCTCCGCTTCGTATTTTTCGCTTTGGTGTTTCTTATTTATTTTTCTTGCGCTATCAATAAACATCGGGTAAATCGTTTAAAAAGAGCACGGCGTCTCCCGCCTGTAAGGTGCCTTGCAACGCTTCCTTTGCCTTATCCAACGAGAAACAAAGGCGGATTTTTTCTTTATCACCGCCTGCGGCAAGGTACCCGTTTTTAACGGGCGCCACCTGCGTATCCCCCACCAAAATCACTTGGTCGAGATTCGCTTCCGCCAAAATTTTTCCAAGTTTTTCTCCCAATTCCTTTTCCAACGTCCCCGCCTCGACAAGTCCGGGCGTCACGACGGTTTTTCTGCCCTCAAAACGGGTAAGCGCCTCAACGGCTTCCGCCGCGCCCCGTTCGTTTGCGTTATAGGCGTCGTCCAAGATATACACGCCGTTACTTTCTAAAAGTTGCAAACGGTGTTCAATCGGTTGCAATGCAGCAAGCCCCTTTGCGATTTCCTCACGGCTAAGCCCCATTTGTTTTGCAAGACATACGCAAAGCGCAATATTTTCCGCCGAGTGTTTGCCGAGCAACGGTACGTCTACCGCCCAAGATTCTTCTCCAAAAGACAAGGTGAATTTCGTAGCGTTGAAACACAGTTTCAAATCCTCGATTTCCTCGCCCGTCAAGAAGGTGATTTTTCCCTTCTCTTCGTCCGTCAACCCCTCGAAAATTTCTTTGACGTCCTCTTTTAAGGAAAGGGCACAAACGATACTTTTCGCGCCGCTTTTAAAGACGGTGCATTTTTCTTGTTTTACCTTATCCAAGGAGCCGAACGAAGCGATATGCTGTGCGCAAACGCCCGTAAACAGCGCGTAGTCGGGAGAGGCAATCTTGCAAAGTTCCGCGATATCGCCAATCCGTCTTGCCCCCATTTCGGCGATGAAAACTTCCGCTTTATCGAACTCTTCGCTCATAGCCGTTTTGGCAAGCCCCATCGGGGTATTAAAAGAGGCGGGCGTCGCACAAACGGCGTATTTTTGAGAGAGCAAGGTCGTCAAAATGCGTTTGACGGAAGTCTTGCCGTAACTGCCGACCACCGCTACCGTCTTCCCCTCTTTTTCCGCTATCTTTTTCGCCGCTTTTTTGACGTAGAGGCGGTTGCGCAAATTTTCAAAAGGTGCCGTAAGCCAATTGGCCAACGTCAACACGAAAGGGGTCAACCAAGGCAACAGCGTCACGGGTAAATATTGCCACAACGCATAGACGATCGGTGCGCCGTCTGCCGCCGCCCATTGGTAAAAGAAGGCGCTAAGTGCAATCACACCGTAAGTCAAGCAAGCAAGCAAGAAGAAATACACCGCTGCCAAACGTTTCACCCTGCCCGTGCCTTTAAGAGGCACTTTCAGGGCGTGTTTTCTATCCGCATAGCAATAGAGCAGGGAGAGTCCCAAAAAAGGCACGGCGGTCAAGCAAAGCGCAACTTCCGTCCCCGCAAAGGAAAAGCACAAAGAGACGATGCCCACCGAGAAGAGGAGCAACAGCCCCCAGCAACACAACCGAAGCCCCAGCGTATTCTCTTTTTTGGTCGTCCAGCGCCAAAACCCGCCCGTCTTGTAGCCAGCCTGTTGCATCACGCCGAGCGTCTTAAACGTGCCGACGAAGAAGAAACAGGCGCACACGAGCGCCGCTATCACTTTAATCAGGGAATCCATCATCGTTTAAAAATTCCTCCACCGTTAAATTAAAGGGGACGGGACTGTCGACAAACGCGAAGTGCCCGCCGTCTATTTCTTTCAAAACCGCATTGGGAAAGGAGGCAAGATAGGCAAGCGCCTCTTTTTTCGGGGTCACTTTGTCCTTATCCCCTTGCAACAACAGCACGGGGTTAGTCACCAGCATCGCGTCCCCTCGCAAATCCTCGTTTACGATTTTTTTATAACTTTCTTTCATCACGGGCGAAAGGGTGCGATACTCCTTACTGCCAAACCTTCTTTCGGCAAAGCGAGGCGCGATTTTTTTGCACAGCCGATACCCTTTCACTTTGATTTTGTACCCAAGTCCTTTGGGCAATCTCACCCCAGCCGCGCCCGTCAAAACGATTTTATCGAACACCTGCCCGTATTCTTTTGCCGTTTTCACCGCTACCCTGCATCCAAACGAGTGCGCGATAACGTGCGGCTTTTTCAGCCCTAAATCCGTCATCAGCGCGTACAGCCAATCGGCATAATCTTTTACGGAAAAGGGGGCTGTCAAAGGCGGGCTTTCGCCAAACCCTAAAAAATCAATTGCCGTCACCCTATAAAAACGGGAAAAATAGCGCGTCTGTGCCGTAAACGCTTCCTTGGAAGAAAGATAGCCGTGCAAAAACAGCAAATCTTTCCCTTTCCCCTTTTGTAAAAACGAAACCTGACTTTGCTCTGTCCTTTCCGTTTTTTTACTCCTTTACAGCGTTTTTTTCATCACGAACGCGTCTTCGCCGTCGGGATAGTATTTTTTACGAACGGACACTTTTTCGTAGCCGTTGCCGTGATATAAGGCAAGCGCTGGCAGATTGCCTACCCGCACTTCCAAAAAACACTCCTCTGCGCCGCGCGTTTTTACTTCCCTCTCAAAGACGTCCATCAGGGCTTTTGCCAGACCCTTTTTTCGATGCGAGGGGTGGGTTGCCACGTTGGCAATTTCCGCTTGTTCAAACAACGCGGTGCCAATCAAATACCCGACGACCTCCCCCGCCTCTTCGTAGACGTAATGCAGCGCCACAGGCAAATCCAGCCCCGTCGCAAACATCTCTTCCGTCCAAGGGTCGGTAAAACTCGCCCGTTCGATAAGTGCAACTTGGGGTAAATCGTCAGCCCGCATTGCCCGTATCATACTTTTTGCTCCAAATTGAGTTCCGCCGAACTTTTCCTAAGATACAGCGCCGACAGTTCCCCAAAATTTTTCTCGTCTTTGCTCAGCCTCTCCACCGCCGCTAGCAACCCCACGGAAGGGTCGACGATTTCCGTCTCGACAGGCAACTTTTTATGAGAGCGCAAGGCATAGCCTTGCGATTGCAAATCCAGCACCGCCTTTTCGCCTAAATAAGCAGGGGCAAAGCACACCCCCTCTTTATCGTAACCGCAGACGTAATAGTTCCCCCTCAACGCGTCGATAAGGCAGAGGGTTTTGCCGTCTACGCCATTATATGCCAAGGCGTCGAAAGAGGTGATAGCAAGGGTCGGTTTGCCCGTCGCCAGCGCAAATCCCTTGACGGTGGCAATACCGATACGTATCCCCGTAAAGGAACCTGCGCCCACTACCGCCGCAAAAAAATCAAACTGAGACAGCGTCAAGCCCTCTTCCTTTAACAATTTGTCCACCGCCGTCATTAGCGTAGAGGAGTGCTTCATCGCGCAATCGGGCAAATAGCGGACGTACCTTTTCTCGTCCACTTTCGCCACGACGGATAAATATTCGTTTGCCGTATCAATCGCCAAATAATTTTTCAATAGTCTATCTCTCTTTCCGTTTCGCTCAATTTTTTAATCGCTACCCTTTTGCAACCGTCGGGAAGTAAAGGCGCGATATTTTGCGACCACTCGACGACGCAAATGCCACCCATATCGAAATAGTCGGCAAGCCCTAAATTTTCCGCTTGGACTACGCTTTCGATGCGGTAACAATCGTAGTGAAAGAGCCTACCGTCGTAATCGTTCATATACGAATAGGTAGTGCTCGTCACCTCTTCGACAATGCCAAGTCCCTTAGCCAGCCCCTTACAAAAGACGGTCTTTCCCGCCCCCATCTCGCCGTCAAGCAAAACGACGTCACCGCCGCGCAAGGTCTTTGCGTATTCTGCCGCAAACGCTTCCGTCTCCTCGCGGCTTGTAGAAATAAATTTTGCCATAATTCTATTATACCTGTTACTCTTGATTTTTGCAAGAAAATCAAGCCGTTAAATTTTCCACTTTTTAAAAAAGTTAGACAGGCGTTTGTAGACGAGTAAAGTTGCTAACCCTACCGACACCGTCTTGATAAGATTAAACAGCAATACCGCCAAAAAAAACGTCGAAAACGCCTCTTCTACCGTCATCCCGAAAATACTCCCCCCGAACAAAAAGGCGTACGTAGGAAAGATGATGAAACGGTTGGCAAGAAGTCCCACCCCCGTTGCTATCACGCAAGACACGCTTAAACTAATCAAGACCGTCTTTAACGTACGGCGATAGTGATAGGCGATAGCAGGGAGCAAAAGATAAGTACTGGTAATTAAAAAATTAGCAAGTTCGCCCGCGCAAAGAGAGGAGGAAGTCAAACAGCGCAACCCCTCTTTGAAAAGGCAGACCAGCGTCCCCTCTAAGGGACCCAACAAGAAGGAAATAAGTAAGATAAATACGTTGCCAAAATCCAGTTTTAAAAAGGTCGCGCCAAAAAGCGGCAAAGGAATCTCCCACAAAGACACGGCGTAAGCAAGGGCGCAAAAGACCGCTATCACGGCAAGCCGCTTTGCGCTGAAACGACGCTTAAAAAAGTCGCCCACGCCCCCCTTCTTTTCGTTTATAGGCACACCTGCCCCTTCGTTTTGCACATTTTCTTGCATAATCCACCTCAAAAAAAGCCCCGCTTTTGCGGGGCGTGATTGTAGAAAGCAAGGCGAAATTACGCCTTTCTTTTCCCATCCGGACTTTAACCGTCGGTGTTGGAATTTCACCAACTCGGGGAAACTTACCGTTTCCTTCGCAGACTGTACTGCCGGTGGAGAATCTCACTCCGCCCCAAAGATATTTTTATTGTCAGTTTTTATATGGTATACCTTAAGATATACAAAGCGAATACGAGCATCTCTGCCAAGGCAATGAGCACGCACAACAAAGCAAATACGCGCGGCAATATCGCCCTAGGCAATTTACCCGTCTGCACCGCCTGTAAAATGAACTTGTTACGTTTGTACGAAAAACAGAACAGATAGCAAATCAAAGGCAACGCCGTCGCCGCCGACATACAGATGAGTTGCACCATCAACGGCTTCATCGTAGCCGTGACGTAAGCATAATACCAGCCCAAGCCCGCAAACGTCAACGCATAAAGGAGGGTAAAAATAATCAATCTACGGCAAGTCCTTACCCCAGCCATCACTTTATCCGCCTTTTTAATCAGTTTGTCGCTAACCAAATACTGCGCGTCGCACTCGCCGTTGAGCAAGTTGACGTACGCGACGTATTCCTTGCCGTCAAAGGTGCAGGTCGCTTTTAAGACAGGCACGTAGAAAATTTCGTAAGCGCGATTGTACAGTTGCATCTTCGCCGACTTTTGCGGTGCGTATGCTTTCGCTTCGTTTTTGAGCGCCGTCACGCACGCAGAAAAGGTCTTGTGCTTACAAGGATACAATTCCTCCGCTTGTTTGGGACTCGCCAATGCAATCGTCTTGACGTCCGCAGGGAAGGAATCGGCACGGAAAAACGCAGGGGCGCTGTGTTGACGGCAGGAAACCTCGCGACGCTCGGTATGGTCGGTTGCCGCGCCCTTATTTTTCAGCGTCCAAGAATAGTCCACCACCGCGCTTTGACGGTATACGGGTAAATATTCACGCTTGCAAACAAAAGCGTCTTTATCTTCCGTCTTCGCCAAAAAGCCGGGATGAATTTCCTTATAAGCGCGCAATTTTTGGCGCAATACGTCCAACGCCGCCTCGTCGCCGTATACGACCTCTGGCAATAAATACGCCGTGAAATTTTTCGCCGTACGCGCGCTGAGTTGCGCTGTTTCGGGCGCCACCGTCTGAGACTCGGTTTGCGTCGCCGTCACCGCTTTAGCAGGCATTGCCACCGCTTCTTTTTCTTGCTTTTCTACCGCCACGGCAGGTTCTTCTTTCTTTTCAACGGGTTTTGCCGTCGCAACTTTCGTCGCTGTAGATTGTTTTTTTGCCATATTGCCTCCACAGTTGAAAACCGTTCTTGCTCTCATTATATCAAGAACGGTTTTTTTTGTCAATGCTTTTTTATGATTAGCCCTCGCTTACACAGGGAAAATCTACGTAGAATACGCTACCCTTGCCAAGGTCGCTTTCCACCCCAAATTTAAGATTGTGCATCTCCAATACCCGACGCACGATAGATAAACCCAATCCCGTACCCTGTATCGGGCGTTTATGCGTCTCTTTCGAGCGATAATATCTATCCCAAATATCGTTCAACGCCTCTTTCGAAATTCCTTTCCCCGTATCGCGCACGGAGAAATACGCACTAGTTTCTCCCCTTTTTAGGCTGATATACACCTTTTTATCGTCGCCCGTATAGTTTACGGCGTTGCCGATTAAATTATGCAACACCTGTCCTATTTTGCCTTTATCCGCCGATACGATTGCGCCGTCGTCGATATCCACGATAAACTGGTATCCGTGCGTCTCTTGCAAATAGCCGAATTTTTCCACCGCTTGACGGGTGTACGCGGACAAGTCGAATTCCTCTTTCGACAGCGCTGCTATCCCGCTTTGCAGCTTGGACAAATCCAATAAATCTCCCACCAAAGAGGTAAGTCTATCCGCCTCTTCAATGATTACCGTGGCGTGTTTTTCCCGTTTCTTTTTGTCTTCCCCCGAGATCTCGACAATCATCGAAGCATACGCCTTAATCATCGTGAGCGGCGTCTTAAAGTCGTGCGAGACGTTGGCAATCAATTCCTTTTGCATCCCGTCCGTCTTGGACAATTCGTCGCGGGCAAAGTTCAAACTTTCCGCAAGTTCCGCCATCTCTCTGCCGTAATCTTTGCCGTGGAAATTGACGGAGAAATCTCCCCTCGCCAACAATTTTGCCTTGTCTTTCATCTCGTCAATCGGCTTGGTGATAAAGCCCGAGACAATCGCCGCCACCACGAACGCCAACACGAACACGAACAACGCGCTAAATAAGATACGTATCGACATTTCGCCCAACACGATGCCCATATACGAGACGTCTTTCGTCACGTACAGGTACGCGTTTGCGCCCGTTTGTGCGTCCTCTAATCGGCATACGTACACGCCGTCGTTCCCTTGCTGATAGACGGAAAAGTCTCTATCCACCTCCGTCCCTTCGCCCAACTCCGCTTTTATCTTTGCAACGTCGCTGACAAAGGAATCTGCCTCTAACGCCGAAGAATATAAGACCCGCCCTTCGCCGTCCAACACGGTCACGTTGACCCCGTAAGTAGCAGACAAGTGCCTTGCGTGTTCTTCCTCATCCGCAAACTGCGGCGGAAGCCCGGGCAACAACCTCTCTTTAATCGTTTGACCTCGCACCGACAAATCCTGCGACATCTGTTGCTGGACGGTATTTTTCAGCACAAACCATTGCGAAACGCCGAAAAGGAGCACCATCAGCAAACAAACGCCGCTAATCGCCCCTAAAACCCAAAAGAACAGACTGGTCGAAGAAACTCTCTGCGTATACCGCGCCCTGAGTTTCTCTTTGATTTTTTTGCCTTTCTTCTTTTCCTCACGCATCGAATTTATACCCTAATCCACGCAAAGTGACGATAAATTTTCTATACTCTTTCAACGCGCTTCTCAGCGTCTTTACGTGGGTATCCACCGTCCTGTCGTCGCCGTAAAAATCAAACCCCCAAACCTCGTAAAGGAGTTTTTCTCTAGTCAAAGCAATCCCCTTGTTTTTAACAAGGTAAAAAAGCAATTCGTATTCCTTGGGGGTCAGGGTAATTTTTTCACCGTCCACGTAGACGTTACGCCCCGCCATATCAATTTCTAACCCTTCGAATTTTTGTTTTTCTCTCTCTACGCCTAAGCCGCTGCGCTTCGCAACGGCACCGACGCGCGCCATCAGTTCCCTCGGGGAAAAAGGCTTGGTCACGTAGTCGTCCGCCCCTAATTGAAAGGCGAAAAGTTTGTCGTATTCCTCCCCGCGAGCCGATAGCATAATTACAGGAACGTCTTTTTCTTTGCGGATTTCTCTCACCGCCGAAAAGCCGTCCATCTTGGGCATCATCACGTCCATAATCAACAAGTCGAAAGAAGCATAGCGGCATTTTTCCACCGCCTCGCATCCGTCTGTCGCCTCGTCCACTTCGTGTCCGTCCGCCTGTAAATATTCCTTTAAAACCTCTCTAATCATCTCTTCGTCGTCTACGACCAAAATCTTCATCCCTTTTCTCCTTTTCTCCTTTTGTGCTTTTAAACAGCCTTTTACTCGTATACCTTATTTATAAACCTCTTTTATGGTAATTGCAACAAGATTGTGTGAAAACTGTGTGAATTTTTTCACAATTCGAAAAAAATCTTTGCCACACCCGTGACAAAACATACGCCACCTTCCCCTATGTCTCCCCTGATAGGGGAGATGTCGCTGAAAGCGACAGAGAGGTTGAAAAAGTAATAGGTAAAAGCGAAGAGTGAAAAGGTATATAAACCTCTCCGTCACTTACGTGACACCTCTCCTTAGCAGGCGAGGCGTGTGGATACTGTCTTGTCCTTAGCAGGCGAGGCTTCCATAGCCGACAAGTCACGCCTTTACTATAAACAAAAAGTCTTGCGAAAAACTCGCAAGACTTTTGCCTGTATATAAATTAGTTATGAGGTACGACCACCAATACGCCTTCACCGGCAGGGATATTCAGCGTAATGCTGCTACCCGAGGTCTTACTTTCCACCCCTTCTTGTATCTTCGTCAGGTTATACGAATTGTTAAAGTTAAGGGTTACCGTGGACGCATTATACACGTCGTTAGTCGTTACGTAATACGCATACCCGAGGTCACGGTACTCAAAGCAACCCACGATGGCGTTGCCACTGCCCGTCACGGGGGTATTACTCAGCGCACCGTAAGTGGCTACTTTATCGCCGCCAGGAATGGTAGAAGGCGAAGAGTTAAGTTGGATAATCCCTTTCCACGCACAACGGAGCAATACGTGGTCGATTGCCGCCACTTGCTTGTTAATCTTTTGGATATGCTCATAGTAAGGGGTAGGCGTACCGTCTGCCATCGTTGCCGAAGTGTAGTTGCCCGCACTCGCATAGTTGGGCGGCATAAAGTAGTTGTAGTACTGGATACCCTTTGCGCCGTAGGAAAGCATACTGTTAAATTGGAGCGCCGTATGTCCGTAGGTCAAGTGCAAAGTGCTCGAGTCAATGGTTTGCCCATATTCTGGCCAGCCGCCGAGTTGTCCGTATACCCAATAAGGAACGCCCGCCTTTGCCGTATAGTAACGCACGTTACTTAAGTTGGTGTACCAGCCGTCACGGAAATAGTTAGGTTTGGTAAACAAGTACGGATAATGGTCGTAAGAGAATACTTGAGGTTTTACCGTATCAAGATACAATTTTACCCATTCTTCATAGTTACTAAACGCACCTTCGTACGTACCGCCCGTGCCTTGGCAATCTTCTAATTGCCATTGCGCCGCATAGTTAGGCAACATATTGACGTAGGCAAGCGTATCGCTATAATTACTCGTTTCCCACGCACGCGTTGCGCTTGCGATGTCCGCAAAGTTCACCGCGCCCGGCTCGTCAATCAAAATGGTACCACCGTAGGCGGGTTTAGACACATATTCAGCATGCGCATCCACCTGCCCACTTGTAGTCAAAGACATTGCCTCGCGGTTGTTGACGATATAGGAAACGCCGTATTTTTCCGCAAAATCCATTGCCAACAAGATATCGTCGTGCAGGTTAGCGTTCGTCCAGTCGTTCCACCAACTAACGACGGTATTGACGCCGCTGTCCGCCAGAATCTTCCAGTTTTTCTCCGTGATTTGCGACTCAAACCCTTCCGTCCTGCCCATATCATCCGTCGAAGCGCTAGGGTCGGTAAACCCAACGATAGGCATCACGTCGTTACCGTGCTGAGGCATCGTCCAATACGCGTAGCCCTCAATCTCTTTCCAATCGTCCTGCCAATGCGCCGTAATGGTTTTATCGTCTTTTACTTGATAACTAAACGTCGGCGAATTGGAGAGCAAGGTGTCTCCGTCATACCAGCCAAGGAAGGTATAATTGGTATTTGCCGTCGCCACAAGTTGTACCGATTCGTTATACGAATAGGTGCCCTCGCCAGTCAAGGTGCCTGCGATGTCAAAGTCGCTCGCAAGGGTCAGTTCTACCTGTCTTAACTCCCACTTGGCCGTCAACGTAACGTTTGCCGTGACGTCGTCCAGAGTATAGGAAGGTTCACTCGACTTCAAATTGTCTTGCGCGTCGTACCAGCCCTTGAAGATATAGTTGCTGTCCGTCGTCGTCGCTATCAGCGTGCCGCTTTCGCCGTGTTGCCACGTTCCGCCTCCGCTGACTGTACCCGCTTCCTCAGGACTTGCTATCAACGTTACCGTGTACGTCTTCTTTTCCCATCTCGCTTCTATCTCTACGCTGCTAGTCGGCGTAAATTTATACGTTGCGTCCGTCGATACGAAAGTACTACCGTCGTGCCAGCCGAGGAAGGTATACCCCTCGTTCGTCTGGGCTTGCAACGTCACTTCCGTCCCTTCCGTATAGTTGCCTCCGCCCGTTACCGTGCCGCCTTCCGCCAAGTTTTGCGTCAGCGTAACCACGTACGTATCCAAACTCTTTTCCCACTTTGCCGTCAGCGTAATACCCGCCGTCACGTTTTCAAGGGTACAAGTAGCCTCTTTCGACCACTCCTCGCCTGCTTCGTCAAACCAACCGACAAACACGTAATCGCTGTCCGTAGTTTCTGCCGTAATAGTCACGTTATCGCCGTGCTCACAAGTTCCGCCACCGCTGACCGTGCCTACGTTGGCAGGGTCTGCAAGCAACGTCACCGTGTACGTCTTCTTTTCCCATCTCGCTTCTATCTCTACGCTAATAGTCGGCGTAAATTTATACGTTGTGTCCGTCGATACGAAAGTACTACCGTCGTGCCAGCCGAGGAAGGTATACCCCTCGTTCGTCTGGGCACGCAACGTCACTTCCGTCCCTTCCACGTAATTGCCGTTACCTTCTACCATGCCTGCTTCCGCTATATTTTTATCCAGCGTCACGGTATACGTTTGCAAGTCTCTTTCCCATTTTGCCGTCAACGTCATATCACAAGTTACCACGTCTTCGACAAACGACCATTTCTCCTCTTGATAATACCAGCCGAGGAAGGTATAGTCTTCTTTTTCAGGGTCGCCGGGATTTTGTACTTTTTGTCCCTCCGCTATTTCTTGAGAGGGGATCGTCTGCCCGTTATCCGCATCAAACGAAACGGTGTACTTTTGTACGATAGACGGTGCGCCTTCGGAGACCGCGCCTAAGTCTAACGCCTCCCCGTCGTCGCTCATGCGTATGTACAAATGCCCGTTCTTAACGTAAAACTCGATAGCGCCGCTGTCGTCCAACGCCTTTTTGCCCGTCGATACGCCGTCGACTACCCAATATCCGCTTTCGTTAATGCTAATCACAGGCGCCGAACCGTCGTGTTCTTCCGCTTTATACTTTGTTTTGAGTCCGTCGATGACCCAATATCCGTCCACGCTGATTTCTACGGGCACTTCCCCAGAGGTAAAGTCGCCTTCCGTTTCACACGCAGCAAATCCGCCTACGGCACACGCCGCCGTAAACGCACAAAGTATCGCCAATATCCCTTTCTTGATTTTTTTCACGGGGAATCCCTCCGTTTTTTATTTTTATGTGCATATTATAACATATTTTTTATCTCTTTTCAATACCCCTTTACCAAAAAATTTACCAATTCTTTGTAATATCATCTATTATTTTTGTAAAAATGACTTTTGTGCAACAAAAAAGACCTATCTATAAAAGACAAGTCTTTCTTTTAAAATAGTTATTCATATTCCTCATAACTACGTCTACCACCGTCGCTTTGATGAGGAGGCGGGCAAACGGACGCGTGAGGAGTTTGCTTCGTCGGCGGGCATTTCCGCATCGGCGATACGTTGACTAAAATGACGTCGTCGCCAATTTTTACGACGTTGCGTAAATCGATAAAAAACTCTTCCTTTTTAAACGCAAAACTTCTTCCGCCCGGCACGACGATACCGAGAATTTTGTTTTCCGGATAACAAAAGACCAAATCGCACACTCTACCCAGCCTTTTTCCGTCCTGTGTGTTTATCACTTCTTTCGCACGAAGATCGCTAAAACTCAATTCCATATACCGCCTCCACCCTATATCCTATGCAAGCGGCAAAGAAAATGTGTCTTTTTTCAAGGCGACGGCACAACAAGCCGTTAAGAAATGCTGAATTTTAGATTTTGCAGAGCCGTCTTTTCAAGACGTGAGACTTGCGCTTGACTTATCCCCACTTCCCCCGATATCTCCGTCTGCGTCTTGCCCTCGTAGTAGCGAAGATAGAGAATTTTCTTTTCCCTTTCCCCCAATTTAGAAAAGGCTTCGCCGAGCGCAACGTGCTCCGTCCACCTTTCGTCGCTACACTTATCGTCGCAAAGTTGATCCATAAGCAGTAAGGTATCCCCGCCTTTATTGTAGACGGGTTCGTACAGCGAAACGGGGTCGGAAATGGCATCTAAGGCATACACTACCTCGCTTGCCGCGACGTGCATTTCCCGTGCAATATTTTCTATCGTCGCTTCCTCGTCGCGCCGCTCTATCTCTTCCCGCGCTTTTAACACCTTATAGGCGGTGTCGCGAATGCTTCTGGATACCCGCAGAGAATTCCCGTCGCGGAGATACCTTTTTATCTCCCCCATAATCATCGGTACTGCATACGTCGAGAATTTGACGCCGACGCTGACGTCGAAATTATCTATCGCTTTAATCAGCCCTACGCACCCCGCCTGAAAGACGTCGTCCAGCCCTAAATGTTTTACCCGAAACCGCTTGACGAGGGAAAGCACCAATCGCATATTGCCGACGATGAATTGTTCTCTCGCCCGTTTATCCCCCGCTTTTACCCGCAAGATAAGCGCTTCGTTTTCCTTTTGCGTGAGTTTCGGTAACCCCGAGGTGTCCACCCCGCAAATCTCCACTTTTCGCATACATACACCCCCTTTTTTTGGTATGTAATGCAAAAAATGCGGCAGGCAGGGACGAGGTTAGTATGCGCAAAAGCGCAATCTGCTATACCCTTTTACACCATTTTGGAGATTTCTTTTCTCAGTCTCGTGATAATTTTTTTCTCCAATCTCGATATGTAACTTTGCGAGATGCCGAGGCTGTCCGCGACGTCCTTTTGCGTCATCTCTTCCCCTCCGCCAAGTCCAAAGCGCAAAAACAAAATTTTCCGCTCCCTGTCCGTCAATTTTTTAAGCGCCTCTTTTAGAAGTTCCTTTTCCGCACCCGATTCTATCTCGCCGTACACGCTCTCCGCGCTCGTCCCCAGCACGTCCGACAAAAGCAATTCGTTTCCCTCGAAATCGGTGTTCAGCGGTTCGTCGAAAGACACCTCGCTTTTGAGGCGGGCGGTACGGCGCAAATACATCAAAATCTCGTTTTCGATACAGCGCGAGGCATAAGTCGCCAGTTTGATATTTTTATCCGTGCGGAAGGAATTGACCGCTTTAATCAGCCCTATCGTGCCGATAGAGACGAGGTCGTCGTTGTCCACGCCCGTATTGTCGAACTTGCGCGCAATATACACGACTAGGCGCAAATTGTGCTGGATAAGCAACGCCTTCGCCCTCTCCGTTTCCCCCTCTTCCATTTCTTTCAACAGCCCCGTTTCCTCCTCGGGTGACAGAGGCAACGGTAACGCCTCTCCTCCGCCGCAAACGTAATCCACCGTGTTTTCCGCGTCCTCGCCGCCCAACTTTTGCAAAAATATTTTCATCACTTCCAAAAGTTTCATTTTTCCACCTCTTTATGCGCACGCCCACGCCCCTAACAATATCTCGTATTCCCTGTCGCAAAGGACGGGGCTGGGGGAGACGTACACCCCGTTTATTATATGAGTTTGTCCCCCCTGCGTTATGCGTAATTTTTTAATTTTGATAAGGGGGATTTCTCTCTCCCCCGCCACCGTTTTTATGCGGGTATATCCCCTTTTTTTCGTCCGTAGCCCAACAAATAACTCAGGCGTCACAAAACACACGGGCGACCCGAAATGCCGCACCCGATTGCCCGTGTCGATAAAGCCTTTTGCCCTTTTCTCTACGCCCTCTTCTTCCCACGCGCACTCGACGAAGAACTCCGTCTGTTCCCGACGGCGTTTGACCCGCTTTGCCGTCTCCGCAGCAAAACAAACGCCCGCAAGGAAAAGAGCGAGTATCGAAGACAACGGCAACTTTTCTAGCCAATATTCTCCTTTTACAAAAACAAAGGACGAAAAGGCGAACACCCCGCCTGCTACGAGAAAGGAAAAGGCAAAAAAGAGAGAAACGCACAGCAAAGTTTTGCGTCCTTTTTCTTTTTTTAGCGCCATAATTGGCAACAATCCGCCCGTTGCCAACTTATATACCGCCCCCCAAAAATCAGGTAAAACCAGCAAGGGATAGACGAGCGCCAACACCCCTCCCAGCCCTGCGGCAAGATATAGCCGAAAACTCCTTTCACAACCGCTGTATCGAAGGGCTAGAAAGAGCAATATCCCGTCCAAGAAGGCGTTCTCCAAAAGTGCGTATTCGATATAGACGACCTGCGTATCCATCCACCCAATTATACCGCCTTTTTTACGCCAAGTCTTGACGAATTCCGTCGAAATCCCTCGATTGTCGTCGAAGGCGCGCTCTCCCTTTTCGGGCATAAAAAAAAGACGGCAATAGCCGTCTTTTCCTTTTTAGTTTTTACTTTACGATTTTTAAGATATCCGCCATACCGGACAAGGGATAATCCGTCTTTTCGTACCCTGCCGCGCCACCGACGCCGATTGCCGTAAAACCGCCGGCTTTCGCCGCGTCCACACCTGCCTCCGCATCCTCTACGACGTAACATTCTTCAGGGGTGAAACCTAAGAATTCAGCCGCTTTCAAAAAGACTTCGGGGTCGGGCTTACTACGAGTAATGTTGTTGCCGTCCGAAACGGCGTCAAAATAGCCTGCATAGCCGATTTTATCCAAAATCACGGGAGTGTTTTTGCTGGAACTGCCGATGGCGAGTTTATACCCCTTTTCACGCAGTTTTTGCAAAGTTTCCGTTACCCCCGCAAGTCTGTCGTTAGGGGTCAAGGAGGCAAGAGATTCACGATAGATATCGTTTTTCTTCGTTGCCAAGGCAACCTTTTCTTCGTCCGTGTACGACTTGGTCGCCCTCTCCAAAATAATCTCTAAACTCTGCATACGGGAAACGCCGCGGAGTCTGTCGTTGATGACTTCGTCAAAGTATATCCCTTCGTCGTCTGCCATCCGTTTCCAAGCCAAATAATGATACTTATCCGTGCTGACGATAACGCCGTCTAAGTCAAAAATAAACGCTTTCATAACTACCTCTTTTATTCTTTTTCCGTAGACAAACGAAGGACGCCGTCCACCACGTATTCCTCATCGAAATGTTGGATTTTGATGGGCTTACCCTCCACTACCTTATACTCCGTATAATCGGTGGTAACGTTGACGGAAAGTCTGGTGCCGCGGAAGAGGAAGGTGAAACTGTAATTTTTCCAACCCTCGTGGATAAAAGGACGGAAATGCAATTCCCCGTCGAATACCCTCAGCCCTGCGTAACCGTTGACCATCATCATCCACGCCGCGCCCATACACGCCGCGTGCAAACCGTTGTAGGTGTTACCGTTGACGTTGTCAAGATCCATACGCGCCGATTGCATAAGATATCCGTACGCCTCTCTTCTGTCCCCTACGTCACAGGCGACGATGGAGTGGATTGACGCCGACAACGAACTGTCGTGTATCGTCTTCGGCTCGTAATACTCAAAGATTTTTTTGCGTTGTTCCTTGGTGAAATAATCGCTGCAAATAAAGGTCAAAAGGACGATATCCGCCTGTTTGCAAAGTTGACATCTCCACAAATTGAGGGGATGCAGGTGCGAAAGCAAAGGCAATCTTTCCTTGGGGATACTTTCAATATCGATAGGATCTTTATAGATAAAGTTATCGTCCTGCATATACATATCCAATTCTTTACTGTACGGGATATACATATTGTCGGCGGCTCTCTTCCAAAGCGCCTTTTCCTCTTCGTCCACTTTACATTTTTCGCAAAGTTGAGCGTATTTTTCAGGATATTTTTCTTGGAGCAAATCCGCCACTTTCAACGTAAAATACAACTGCTTTTGCGTCAGGACGTTGGTATACATATTGTTGTCGACGATAGGATTGTACTCGTCGGGGCCGCAAATGACGTTGATGCAGAACTGATTGTTCCTCGTCGGAATAAACGCCCCTCTATGCGCCATACACCTAGAAATTTCAAACAAAATTTCCGCGCAATAGTCCACCAAAAATTGCTCGTCTTTCGTCGCTTCGTAGTAGCGGTAAATGGAATAGAATATATCGTTGTTGATATGATACTGCGCCGTTACCGCTTCAAAAATAGTACCGCACTCTTCGCCGTTGATACTATTCCAACTATACAGGGCGCCGTGGTCCTCCATTTGGCTAGCACGCTCTCTCGCCTTATCCAAGATGTTGTAGCGGTACATAATGAGCGGCTTTGCCATCTCTGGCATCGAATACATATACATCGGCATAATAAACACTTCGGTATCCCAGAAGGTGTGACCGCTGTATACCGTCCCAGAAAGCCCGTTCGCCGAAATATTGGTGATACCGTCCCTGCCCGTCGATTGATAAATTTGGAACGCGGAGAATCTAAGCCCTTGTTGGATAAGCGCATCGTCTACCTGAACGTCGGTATTCTTCCAAAACTCGTCAAGGTGCTTTTTGCTACGCGCAAGTTCCTTTTCAAAGCCGTTTTTCGCCGCCGCTTTGACCTTGTCCAGCGTCGCTTTTTGATAATCGGCAAAATCACGGTTGGTCGCATACGCCACATATCTTGCGCCGCTGACCTTCTCGCCCGCTTTCAGCGGGAAAACGTATTCGTCCGCGACGGAAATTTCGTCCTTTTTCGTCGTCGGTTTCACAGCGGGTTCAAAGACGTCTACGGCAGACGCCGCAATTTGGAAAGGCGCCACTTTGGTCTTATACGCCACCGTTTGCGCGCCGCATTTTTTGTCCGCGGACAGAAAATCGAATACTGCGGTTGCTCTATACAAATTATCCGGCGTTTGTTCGCATCCTTGAGGGGCGTACAATCCCGTTTTCACTACGATTTCGCAGTCGGTAAGCGCTTCGCATACCATCTTGTCCATCGCCAAGTGTTTATCTTCTTGCGAGGCGAAACGGCTAAAAGTAAATTTAACGCGCTTGCCCGTCTTGGTCGTATACACGAAAGTACGGGTCACCGTACCGTCCTGAAAATCTAACGTACGACTGTAGGCAGAGACCTGTTCTTTATTGCTCACGTCCACCCGTTCCCCGTCCACGTGAAGCGCAATATCAAAGGCGTTTGCCTGCGGTACGATTGCGTGGCAACGCTTGGGGAAAGCAGGACGATATACGACGTGGATATAATTGAAATACTCGTACACGCCGTTGATCATCGTCGTACGGTCGGCAAATTGCTTTTCACCGTCAAAACTTTCTTCAAAAAAGCCTCTAATCCCTAAATACCCGTTGGCAACGCTGAAAATCGTTTCGTTGTTTTTTGCATCTTCCCTTTGCCAATCCTCTTCCACTACTTTCCATGCATAGGGCTTAAAACGCACGGGTACGTTTTTGTGGATGTCTCTCATTTTTCTGCTCCTTTTGCTACCACGGAGTTTATATTTACGCCATTTTGGAGAATCCTTTTCCCTTTTAGGCGCAGTAACCGATGATAATAATTTTATTATCATTATCTTATCATATTTGCCCCTTGCTTTCTTTTCATAAAGTAATCTCGTTGTTTCAAAAATTAAACTCTTTGCCTTCCTCTCCCGTGACAATATCTTTCTCTTTTTTTAGCGATTTTTCGACGCCGTTAGTCAAATTATTTCTCCCGCCTTTTGATATACTGTCAAAAACGCGCGGAGGATTCTTATGCTAAAACGAAAAAACGCCGATATCTTTACCTTGCTTTTGTACGTGCCCGTTTTTTTTATTTTTCTTTGTTTAAACCACGTCGGCAACAACGCCGAGCCGTTCGGTCTAGCCCTTCTTTTCGGGCTGTGCTACGCAGGATTAAGCCCTATTATTTGCGGGCTGGAATACTTTTTGTCCTCTCTATTTTTGGCAAGCGTCCCCCTATCTTTGCTATTCCTGTTACAGGCGGCTCTGCTCGCGTTCGGTTTTTTCTTACGCGGATACTTGCAACCTGCCCACGCCGCAGGTAGTCGCCTTCGTCGCGGGACAATCCTTCCTCCCTTTTTATGCCTTGTAGCAGGGCTTTCCACTTTTGTCTTCGTCGCCCCTTTTGTCCCTTACCCGATAGGCGACGTCTTCCCCGTCTTGGCGGACGCTTTTACGCAAAAAATCATCTTTGCTTTTCTTCTGTTTTTATTGAGCGCCGTCTTTGCCATCGCCGTCAAAGCGCTGCTACATAAATTTTTAAAATGCCGCTTACAGATCGAAGAAATCCTCTTCTCTGCCTTGCTCTATTTGCTGACAGGGATAGGTTTTTGCCGATTTTTTGGGTTCAACGCGTATCTGGGCACTTCTTTTTTTCTATTACTGCTGTTTTCCTACGTCACCAAAGACGCCACGGGTGCTGTCTTTGCCTTCGTCTTAGGCATCCCTTGCGCCCTCTTAGGCGGCGTCGGCATAGAACGGTTTTTCATCCTGTCCGTCTCTCTCGTCCTCTTTTGCCACACGGGCAAATGGGGCTTGTGTTTCGCCCTGCTTTGCACTGGCGCAGCCTTTGCTTTTTTAGACGGCGTGCTATACCCGTTCACCGTCGCCTCCGTGCCCCCTTTGCTAACCACCCTTTGCCCCTGTATCCTCTTCTTGTTGCTCCCTAACGGGATTTTAAGGAAACTGGAAAACGAATTGATTTTTTATCGGGAAAAACACCTATCCCGCGTCACGGTTAACCTCGGCAGGGCCGCCGTCGGCGGGCAACTGTTTGAGTTGTCCTCCCTGTTTAAAGAAATCCAAACCACCTTTTCAGCGCTCGACGACGACAGCGCCGAAAAAAATGCCTGCGCCTTTATCGTCAATACCGTCTGGCAGGAACAATGCCGTGGCTGCCCCTCTTTTAAAAGTTGTCAGGCGCGCGCGTTAAAGAGCGATTTGCAAAAACTGGTGGAAATCGGCTGTTTAAAAGGACGGGTCAGTCTCATCGATATGACGGAAAACATGGCGCATACCTGCGACAGACAAAGCGACCTATTATACGCCGTCAACAGACAACTGACCGATTTTCGGCGGTTTATGACGGAAGCGGAAAACGTCTCTTCGGGCAGGGCGCTACTCGCCTCACAGGCGCAGGGGGTCAGCGAAATTTTAAAAAGCGTCGCTTTGGAACAAAGCCGACCTCTACCCATACAAACGAAAGCCGAAAAGGAACTTTGCGTCGCCTTTTTAAAAGCGGGCATCGTCTGCACGGAAATTATGCTTTTCGGTGAGGAAGAGGACTTCACTCTCTCTTTGATTACTTACGGAAAAACGGACGTAAAAAAACTCACCGACGTCGCAAAGTACGTCCTGCAAAGTCCCCTCATCCTATCCAAACGCATCCCTTTGAATCGTGAAAAAAGTTGCTTTATTTTCCGTCGCCGTCCCCTTTTTGACGCCGCCTTCGGCGTCGCCACAAAAACCAAAGAGGGAGAACGGGCTTGCGGCGACACTTACGCCGTCGTCAAAATAGACGAGCGCAGGTTTATGGTAGCGCTTGCCGACGGGATGGGCAGCGGAGAATACGCCCAAAAAATATCCGCCTGCACCCTATCCTTGCTAGAAAGTTTTTACCGTGCCAAAATGCCGCCAGCCCTCATCCTTTCCACCGTCAATAAACTGCTCAGTTTCGGTAAAGAAGAGACCTTTACTTGCGTAGATATCGGCATCGTCAATTTAGATACGGGACAAGCCGACCTTGTCAAAATCGGCTCTCCTGCGGCGTTTATTTTAAGCGAAAAGAGTCTGCAAATTTTGGAAAGCAATTCCCTGCCCTTGGGCATTTTAGACAGCCTGCGCCCCGATTGCGCTACGTATACCTTACAGGAGAACGAATTACTCCTCTTTGTCAGCGACGGAATCAGCGGTGCGTTCGGCTCTACGGCGGACTTTTGCGAACTTCTCAAAAAGGTCCCTACCGCCAACCCGCAAGGGCTTGCCGACCTGATTCTGGACACCGCCCTCGCAAAGTACGGAGGCGTCCCCAAAGACGATATGACGGTTGTCGCCGTACGACTGTTTAAACCCGCCGAAAAGGTGGAAAAAACCTCGGCATAGCCGAGGTTTCATATATACTCTATTTACAAAACAAAAAACTCCCTGTTACAGCAGGGAGTTTTTATCATGGATGCTTTTTAGAAAGAAAATTTTTTGCCGCATTCGGGACACAAGTACGCAGGTGCGCCTTCTTGCGCCAAGACGATATTCCCGCAATGAGGGCATTTTACCTTCTTTTCTTCGCCGAGCGTCAAATTATCCGCTTCTTTGGAAGGCTCCTTCATGGGTTTTTCTTCTTGCTGAGCCTGTTCTTCGGGATTGCCCGTTGCCCTAGCCAGCCACTTGTCTTTTACCTGTTTTTTGTACTCTTCTTGCGCCAAAGCGTTGGTACCGAGAGGGGTCGCCATTTTCTTTTCAGGCGCCGCTTGTGCGGATTCTTCCGTCTCCGCTTTCTCTTCTTCTACCGGCAACATCGGCATCAGCATAATAGGTTGACCGTTAGGTTGTAAGAAGATCATAGGACCGTCGACAAACTTGTATTGGCAAGTAGTGCATACCGTTGCCGTCTCTTCCTGCTTTTCTTCTTCCGTCTCTTCTTCCAGCGCGTCGACTTTTTCCGCTTTTTCCACCTTCTTCTTTTCGCCAGGCAAGTGCGCCATACAGCACTCCATAATAAACATTGCCAAGGCAATCACCGCGACGAAAATCATCAGTAGCGACATCGTCGTTTGATCGTGCGCGACGTTGAGATAAAGATGCGCGACGTTGAAAAGAACCGCAAAGGCAAGGATGAGCATGCTGAACACGCGACAAATTTTCATCCCTTTCGCCTTGCTACCCTCTCTGTGCCACTCCGTCGTGCCCGTAGCGTGTACCACGAGTACCAACATAAAGTGACAGATGCAAAGTTGCAACAACGGATTAACCATATACGCAATAACGGTACCGAAGTGCGCTTTGAAATTGCCAAATACGCTTACCCAAGCGTCCCCGTTGAAGAAATACAAGAAATTGTTGATAATGTTTGCACGGGACATAAACGCCATCAAACAACCGATGAGAATGAACTGCATCGCGTTGCGGATGAAAGGCGCCACTCTGCCTTTGGTGCGAGGGAGTTCTTGGATGCCGTCGCGCGCCGTGAAGCGGCTGGCGCCTGCACCTACGCCCCCTGCCCAAAAATGAAGGATAAGGAAGATAGCCGTCACGATATAGAACAGTGCAGTCGGCTCCGTCCCGAGGAACATATGCGTAAAGTACATCCAATACGCCAAACATATGAAGGTAGAGGAGAAAATTTTGCCCAACTTATCCATCGCAATCGCGTTTTGGTTAAACCCAATCTTCTTATTCCCTTTTATGTACAGCCCGTCAAGCGCGGCAATCGCGCGCATAGCGTTGACGAAACAAAAGATAATCGTGAACGCATACAACAGCGAAACGAAGAAATTCATCCCGATAGGCAAGAAGGAATACTTCAAATGGAAAACTTCTCTAATCGGGGTCCAGAAATTCAAAACGTTGATTTTACCGCTCTCCGTAAAGATCGCTCCGCCCACGAGGGAGAAGAAGGAAGAAAACGCCAAAATCAAGGTGCCGATGAAATACAACATCCCGACGAAACGATGTTTCCCGCAAGCCCGATTGATGCTCTGTTGCATTAACTTCTTTTTATCGACGACTTCTTCCGCCGCCGTTTTTTGTTCTACCGTATTTTTTTGTTCGGTGATTTTTTCTTTCACTTCACCGGTTTGTTCGGTTTGTTGTTTTTTCATACCGCATCTCCTATGATATCCAGTAACGATTGAGGAACGATTGCTTTCGTTGCGTTAATGCTAGAACACACCCACTCGTGATACGCCCTTTCCTTACGCTCGCCTTTGGCGTCGTACGAAAAGGTTATCTTAGGTTCCACGCCCGATTTTAAAGTGCCGCACCCAACCGTTTCGTGAATCACCGAGGTAAACGCAAATTCCCCTTCGAGGAAATCGTAATCTCCGAACACGGCAGAGTCAAGCATTTCCGCTACAACCGACATCTCGTTGATTTGCATTCCGCTTACTTGCGTCCAAGCGGCTTTTTCTAAAATATCCACGTCGGAAACCGCTTGATCCGCATACCCTCTGCGAATCCACGATTGTCCAGCGTTGCTACCCGTTTTGCAGATAACGTATTCGACGACTTCTCTTCTGTAGGTCAACCCTTCCGCATATCTTTCAGAAACGGTGCAAACCGTATAATTTTTATCTACTGCAGCGGTGACGTCTCTCCATGCGTTGGTATACGTCCAATCGTTATATTCAGGGCTCAACGCAACGTTCGTTTGATAGTTAAGCGTATAAGAGGTATATTGCTGCTCGCTATCTTGTGCATACAAATTGGAGGCTTGGAGGAAGAATTTTGCCGTTTCGTTTTTGGACTCTTCCGCCTTTTCTTCATCAAATCTGTCAAAGATATCGCCCGTCGTCGCAAAAGAGAAAGGATCTCTACCCGTCGATATCATATCGCACATATAGACGCCAGCCATCAATACGAACGCAATTGCAACGCCGACGAAGCCGCGCAACTTCCCTGCCGACTTTTTGACTTTTTTCACTTTCTGCTCTTTTTTTTCTTTCTTATCCATTCGAGAACCTCCTCGTATGTCGTTAAATTATCCCTGCAGGCACGCATAAAAATAGTTCGCCTATTATTACTTAGTATATATTATACCCCCGTAAAAAAATTTTGTCAATAACTAACCGATACTTTATAAAATATTTTTAAAATATTTTTATAGTACTTAAAAAAACAAAAAATCGCCCCTATAGGCGATTTTTAATTGTTTTTGCGTAATTTTTTGGCGAAAAGATTATTTTTTGCACCCTTTCGACGCTTTTTTCCCAAACTCTTTTTCATAGGCGGCAACGCATTTGTTGATAATGTCCACCGCTTCGTCTCGATGGCAAATTTCCTTCACCGTCGTTTGCTTGTGCTCCAAAGACTTATATACCTCAAAGAAATGCATCATTTCGTCAAAGACGTGCGTGGGCAATTCGTGCACGTCGTAATAGTTTTTATAGGTCGGGTCACCAAAGGGAATCGCAATGATTTTTTCGTCCAAATCCCCTCCGTCAATCATCTTGATAACCCCGATGGGATAACAGGAAACGAGCGTCATAGGATAAATCGTCTCGCCACAGAGCACCAAAACGTCCAAAGGGTCGCCGTCGTCGGCAAGCGTACGAGGGATAAATCCGTAGTTAGAAGGATATACCGTAGACGTGAACAACACCCTATCCAAGCGGAGCAACCCCGTCTCCTTATCCAACTCGTACTTCGCTTTACATCCCTTTGGGATTTCGATGAGCGCTTCAAAACTTTTCGCCGTAATCCTCTCTTTGCTGATATCGTGCCAAATATTCATAAAAACTCCTTACAAGTTCCGTTTTTTCTTTGATTGTATTATTTTATCACAATTTCCTTCTTTTCGCAAGGCTGTAAACCCCGTTTTTTAATTTTTAATATCACTTTTTTGTTGTATTTTATGTTACGTTTGCGAAATTTTTTGCAATAACCGTTTTTTTGTGTTCCCTTTGCCAAAAAAAGCAAAACATTTTTATTTTTTAGCGCAAAAAACTTTGACAACCTTAAAAAAATGTGGTATAGTAATATAGCGTTTGAGGTATGCAGAAGTACCCAAGTGGCTCAAGGGGCTCCCCTGCTAAGGGAGTAGCATCAGTAATGGTGGCACGAGTTCAAATCTCGTCTTCTGCGCCAAAAATCCCAAGACAGTTTTGCTGTGTTGGGATTTTTTTGTGTAGGAGGTAGATTTGAACTCGTGCCACGGGCACGGATATTGCCATTTTCTTTGGCGCAAGCCAAGCCTCAAATCGAGTCTTTAAGCACGCGCACAAAAATTTCATCTTGCAACCTCTTGACAAGCCCTTTAATCAATGCTATAATTTTTTTATGATAGCATTGCTATCTAAAAAAAAGAACACAAAAGAGACGCTTATGAACCTTTTACTCGATTTAATTCTGGGAAAGGGCTTCCCCTTGTTCCCCAATTTTATGGCAGGATTCCTATATTGGTTTACAGCAATCATCAGCCTACTTTTCATCTTGATGTACTTTCATCAGGTGATTTATCTCATCATCAGCGTTTTCGTACACGTGAAAATCAAACCCAAGGCAGAAGTTACGCAACATAAAATAGGCATCGTCGTCTCCGCAAGGAACGAACAAAACGTTTTGCCCAACCTTATCAAGAGTATCCAAGCCAACGATTATCCAAAGGAACTTGTCACCATCTTCGTCATCGCCGATAACTGTACGGACGATACGGCGAAAGTTTGTCGGGAAATGGGTTGCGTCGTCGTGGAAAGAAACGACTTAGAGCATATCGGCAAGGGATTTGCCCTCCATTATCTCTTTACAAAACTGCACACGGAAGAAGAGTATGCACACCTCGTCCCCGACGCCTATATCGTCGTCGACGCAGACAACCTGTTAACGTCCAATTATATCACGGAGATGAACAAAGCGTTTGATAGCGGTTACGAGATGGTTTCCTCCTATCGAAACTCTAAAAACTTTGGAGAAAGTTGGATTTCCTCCGGTTATGCGTACTGGTTTTTACACGACTCTCGCCACTTAAACAACGGACGGATGTTTTTCCACAACTCCTGCGCGATGATGGGCACCGGCTTTTTAATTAGCACCAACGTCGTCAAGGAGTTTGACAACTGGAAATTCTTCTCCCTGACGGAGGACGTAGAATGCTCCGTCGAATACGCCCTTTCCGGTAAGAAAATGGGGTATTGCAGTACGGCTGAGTTCTTTGACGAACAGCCCACCAAATTCAAGCAATCTTGGAAACAACGAGAAAGATGGGCAAAAGGCTTTTATCAGGTGTTTGCTATGAAAGGCTGGTCGCTAGTCAAGTCGGCGTTCACCAATTTCAGTTGTTGGGATATCTTGACGAGTATGATGCCCGCTATCTTCATCGGCTTAATCTCCACCATTACCCTGCCCATCTGTATGGTAATTTCTGCTTGCATGGGAGACACAGCCAACGTCCTACTTGCCCTACAATCCTTAGCGTTCTCCTTCCTCCCTTTGTACGGCTCGATGCTTCTAATCGCGCTACTAACGTGCATTACGGAATGGAAAAGGATTTTAGCCCATCCTTTTAAAAAGATTCTTTATATCTTTACTTTTCCCATCTTTATGGCGTCGTATATCCCTATTTGTTTCGTCGCCCTTTTCAAGAAAGTGAAATGGACCCCTATACAGCACACCGAAACCATCTCTATGGAAGAAATAGAAGCCGCGCAAAAACAACAAGCGGAAGCGCACTCGAAAGACGCGAAACAAAAGAAAGAAAAAAAGAGCAAAGATAAAAAATCAAGCAAATAAAAGTAAAAACGCCCGTCCGCTGAAAACGGACGGGTGTTTTTTACTTCGCTAAACCAGTTTATCGTTAATTATCCTCTGTCTTTGTCCGCGCCTTTTTTACCGACTTTTGCAACAAAGGAATGAGCGCCACAGTACAAAGAGTCACGATTGCCGCCACCAAAAAGATTTCAGGCGCAGGGATAAAAGAAGTCGTCATCGCGTCCGCGCCTGCGTTGGGCAACGGGATATTGCGCGCTTGGTTAATCGCGTTGCCGATCAACGGCCCCAATAACATCGGGATCAGCACGTAAAAAATCATCCGCACCCCTTGCAATTTTCCTGCGTCCTTTTCCGGCGTATAGTCTCTCACGATTGCCCCCAGCACCGCCGAGAAAAAGATGTAGCCCGCTATCATCACGAACCCAGCCACACCAAACGAAATCAACGTCGCAAGATGACTTTCAAAGCGCATAAAATACATACCGAGCAAGCCCGCCGACATAATCGCCGCCGCAACGTAAAGGGCATTCGTCTTATCCATTTTATCGATGACACCGCCCACAATTAGGTTAAGCACCGCACCCAGGACGATTGCCACACCAAAGACGATACTGTATTCTAACACGGAAAAACCGAGATACGTCTTCATATAAATAATCAAGTACGGCATAAAGATTTGGCAAGCAACTCCGTACACGCACATAACGCAAAGGGCAAGATACAAGGAAGGATTTTGCTTGACGACGCTCGGTTTAAACCCGTATACGACGTCCTTCAGCGTCCCTTTCTTTTGCAAAGACGGGCTGTCTTTAATGACGAAAAGCCCCGCAACCCCACAGGCGGTAATCACGCCGCCAAGCAGGAAAAACAGCGTCCTATACCCAACTGCCTCTACCAAAATCCCAAATCCGCCCGCTACAATCAGCATCGCAATAAGGGGAAGCACCGCAACGACGCTTTCCACCCTACCTCTAAAACTTTCTTCCGTATTATCCGTCACCCAAGCGTTGAAGGCGGCGTCGTTCGCCGTCGAGCCAAACAAAGTCATCACGCAATCCCCCGCGACGACGGCGACCAAAGTGACGGTTACCGCCGTGGAAAAATCAAGGGAAAACATCTTTTGCGTGCCCTGCACGTTGAGGGTACCGAACAGCGCTACCGTCACCCCCCAAATCACGTATCCCCAAGCCATAAACGAGCGCCTATTGCCCGTCTTATCGGACAGAGTCCCCGCAAGCAGCGTTGCCACCGTCGCCACTACGCCCGACAGTTGCACCATCAGCGTGACGGCGTTAAGATTGGGGGATATGGTCTCGAACACGAACAGGTTAAAGTACATATTCTCTACCGACCAAGCAATCTGGCCTATCAATCCAAACAGAGCAAGTATCCACCAATTTCTCTTTCCAAAACTCTTCGTTTGCATATCCTTCTCCTTGCGCGTAGTATCCGTATTATATCATATTTTTTATCCGTTTGCAATAGCAAAGAAAGTTTTTCGTCTTGACTTTTCTCCTCGCGTTCATTATAATGATAAAAAAGGAGTCACACGATGAAATTGTTGTTTTTAGGCACAGGCGCAGCAGATTGGACGCAAGAAAACGAATACGGAGAACGCCGTCGCTTCTCGTCGGCGCTCATAGACGAAATCCTTTTAATCGACCCCAATCCGCAAGCGCTTTCCGCCCTTGCCGACTGTAACAAAGACCAAAGCAAAATCCGCTATATCCTCAACACCCACCGCCACGCCGACCACTACTGCAAAGAGACGGTTAAAGCCCTGCAAAAGACGGGCGCACGTTTAATTAAACTCAAAGCAGGAAAGCAAAAAAGACTGGGCAGGTATGAGATAACCGCGGTAAAAGCCAACCACGGGACGGCAAAACGCGCCGTACACTTTTTTATCCGCGACGGCGAAAAGACCTTGTTTTACGGATTGGACGGGGCGTGGCTTTCCTATGAAGAATGGAGAAAAATCGTAGAATACCGTCCCGATTTTGCCGTCTTAGACGGCACGATAGGATTCGTCGACGGCGACGAACGTATTTTTGAACACAACGACTTGCATATGGTGCTGGAGATGAAAAAGACTTTGTCCCCCTTCGTCAAACGTTTCTGTATTAGCCATCTTGCGCGCACCCTGCACCCTAGTCAAAAACAAACGGAAGAAAGCCTGAAAGACGAAAACGTACTCGTCGCATACGACGGTATGGAAATCGAAATATAAAAAACTTTACTTTTAACCTAGCCTATGCTATACTAGTACCGTTAAAAACTTATGAAAAGGACACTCTTATGAAAATAGCGAAGAAAATCGGCAAAATTTCCCTCATCGTACTTTTGAGCCTTATCGGGCTCCTCGTACTCGTTTGGGGAGGCCTTAACCTTGCCAAGTTCGGTATCTATGCCGAATATTACTCGATAAAAACGGACGTCTGCGACAATCCTGGGCTAAACGACGGTTTCGTCTGCCAAGGCATCACGTACGTCGAGGAAGAAGAAAAAATCCTCGTCAGCGGGTATATGACGAATGATTCTGCCAGCCGCATTTACGTCACGGACAAACAAGACAACAGTTATTACGTGACGATTAAAAAAACAAACGGTAACGACTTCACGGGGCACGCAGGCGGCATCGCTTATTGTGGCGATACCGTATACGTCGCAAACGGCAACGCCGTACATATCCTCTCTCTTGCCGATATTCTCACCGCCAAAGACGGCGGCAGCGTAACGATTGCAAGCAAAGTCACCGTCAACAACGCCGCTTCCTTTATCTATGCAGACGAAACGTATCTCTACGTCGGCGAATTCCACGACGGCGGCAAGTACAATATCCAAGGGCACGAATTCAACGGCAATCACGCCATCGTCGAAAGATTTGCCATCGCCACATTCCCTTCTTCGGGCGAAGGAACCCCCGACAGGATATACTCTATCCCCAATAAAGTACAAGGCTTTTGTGTGACCCCCGACGGAAAGATGATCATGTCTACCTCTTACGGACTTACGGACAGCCACTACTACGTCTACGGGGAAGCAGACGCATACGAAAGCGGAGAGACGTTTAACGGTACGTCCGTGTATTATTTAGGCGACTGCAAACGAGACGTAAAAGGCCCTGCTATGGCGGAAGGATTGGACTATATGGACGGCAAAGTTATCACTTTGACGGAAAGCGCCTCCAATAAATATATTTTCGGTAAACTCTTCTTCGCCAATCAAATCGTCGGCTTACAATTTTAATTTCATAAGGGCAAAAAAGCACTACCCCTCGTATCCTATTGCAAACAATAAAAAACGGACTGATAATTCAGCCCGTTTTTTTGTTTTCTTATTTCCCTACGACGTTGTCGATACGAATTGTTGACGCACCACCGACACGGAAAGACAGGAAATACCCTCCTGCGCCATCTGTAACGTACATAGAGTCGTCCAACATGGAGGTAGGAATCTCTCCTACGTTGTCGCCTTGGC
>JAFTQO010000001.1 GCA_017462735.1 Clostridia bacterium | reverse complement strand
GCCTCCAATAAATATATTTTCGGTAAACTCTTCTTCGCCAATCAAATCGTCGGCTTACAATTTTAATTTCATAAGGGCAAAAAAGCACTACCCCTCGTATCCTATTGCAAACAAAAAAAACGGACTGATAATTCAGCCCGTTTTTTTGTTTTCTTATTCCCCTACGACGTTGTCGATACGAATTGTTGACGCACCACCGACACGGAAAGACAGGAAATACCCTCCTGCGCCATCTGTAACGTACATAGAGTCGTCCAACATGGAGGTAGGAATCTCTACTACGTTGTCGCCTTGGCTAAGACGAGCAACGATTCTTCTATTCCAGTCTGCCGTCAACGCATCTCCCTCACCTACCGCGTCACCAAGCCACAAGGTATTCGTGTTGGTACCTTCGTAACTCGAATAGACGTTTAAGGTAATCTTTTCATAAGTCGCTTGAAGCGTTGCCAAATTTATACCTGTTTCCAAAATACGAACATTTATCCAGCCGCCGTCACCAACCACTACTTCGATAGAACTACTACCCTCGAAGACGTTGGAGGTACTCAAGATAGGCGTGTTACCCGATTGCACCCATCCGCTGACGTACTCACAGTTGTTGAGCATATCGATAGAGTTGACGTTATCCATACGGATATTATCAAAATATAGGGTACCGGGGGCGTAGGTAATTAAGTAGAAACCACCCGTTTCGTCAAGTTGCTTGGGTGAAGAATTAGCACTACCGTCAATCGCAGCCAAAACTTCCGTCATGGGGATGACAACTTCGTTCCAGCCCGGCTGCAAGGTAACGGCAAGACGGTCTATCATATACAAATTCAAACCGTTCTGCGTCCCGCTCGTCACCTCATAATCGGCGTAAATATCCATTTTTAAATATGAGAAATAGGAGAGTTTTTCCCTCGTAACCGCAGCGCCGTTAATCGTCAACCAAGGCAACATCAAATTGGCTGTACTCGGTCCCGTCGCTTTGACAGAATAAGTGCCTTCTTTAACGTACTCAGTGGACAGTTCCTTCGTCGCAGTATACGCATGGAAAGTGCCTTCACCGTTTGCCAATTCGCAATCGTTAAGCATCACGGGCGTTAAATCTTTATCCCACTTTGCCGTATACAGTTTGTCTCCACTAACCGTGAAGGTGTAAGACGTGCTGTCCGTCACTTTGTTCGCTCCGTCGTACCAGCCGATAAACTTGTATCCCGGATTTGCCGCCGCGGCAATCGTCGCCGTCTCGCCCGATGCGTAAACGCCGTGACCGCATACAACACCTGCCGCCGCATCTTCGCTTTCGACGTTGACGGTATAAGTAGTACCCGCCGACGCCTTATCCTTAGGAACGACAATCAAAACGCCGTCACCTGCCGGAATACTGAGCGTAATACTGTTGCCCGTCACAGTAGAAGAAATCGCGTCTTGTACCTTTTGCAAGTTGTACATACCGTCGAAATTGAGCGTCACCACCGCGTCTTCTGTCGTGTTGCTGGAAGACACGTAATAAGCGTAACCCATATCGCGGTATTCAAAGCACCCAACAAGCGCACCACCCGCGCCAGTCGCGCTTGTAAGCGCGCCGTACGACGTCACTTTATCTTCCGAAGGAATCGAGCCGAACATAGACGACCCTATTTCTATGATGCCCGTCGATTTAGACTTCATCAAAACGTGGTCCACCGCCGCTATTTGCTCGTTTACTTTTTGGACGTAATCGTAATAAACAGTCTTATTACCGTCATGATCCACCATTCCGCAAATGGGCGACTCGGGGTAATGCGGTGGTTGCCAATAGTTAAACCATTGAATACCCTTCGCACCGTACGCAAGAGACAAGTTAGCCTGAACGGCTATTTCCGCGTAGGAAAAATCTCTCATGCCGCCGTCGTAAAAGCCCACCTGTTCAAACGTCCAGAAGGGTAAATTGTACTCCATACATACTTTACGGACAACACTGATTTGCTCAAAATACTCTCTTCTAACCGTTTTATCGTATCCGTTGAAGGGATAGAAATCATACGAAAATACTTGAGTGGGCACCCTTTCCAAATATGCGCGAAGATATCCTTCGTAATTGTTTGTGTAGTCCACAGGGGGGGCGCTAGTTCCTTCCTCCGGCTCCATGCCGTAGTAGAATTGCTCCGCCGTTGAATAGTTAGGCAAGAGTGGGATAAGAGACAATTTTTCCTCCCAATACTCTTCTTTATTTTTCCACATTTCCATGACGCCGCCTAAAGTTTCAAATAAACTATAGCCCGGTTCGTCGTACATCAACGTACCGCCGTAAGCAGGTTTAGACATATAGTATTCTATATCCGCCCACGCATCTTCGCCGTTTTCCGCCAACAATTGATACGCGAAAATATCTCTTACGAAATATACCATACCTGCTTGTTCAGCACATTCCAACGCCTGCAAAACAACGTCTGTGCTTATATCATCTTGATAAGAGGGCGTATCAAACAGCCCGTAGATGGCGTTGATGCCGCTGTCCGCAAGCGTCAGATAATTTTCCAATGTAATTTGGTTGGATATACCGTAATCGGTTACTTCGGGAGGAGGTGCGCTCCAAGCACCGATAGGCATTACGTCATCACCAAGTTGGGTGAAATAATAATAGTTATAACCCGCTATTTCTTTCCACTCGTCAATGACTTCTATCGGTTTCGCTTCCCACTTTGCCGTCAACGTAATATCCATCGTCACGTTTTGCAAATTGTAAGACAGGTCCTCCGTCAGCAATTCGTCGCCGTTGTACCAGCCTTTGAATGCGTACGCGTTATCCGTCGTCGTCGCCGTAATCGTGCCGCTTTCACCGTGTTGCCACGTACCGCCTTCCGTGACCGTGCCTGCCGTAGTAGGACTTGCGATCAGCGTGACCGTATACGTTTTCTTTTCCCAACGCGCTTCTATCGTTACGTCACCTGTAGGCGTAAAGGTATAGATTGCATCCGCCGACACAAATTTCGTACCGTCATGCCAGCCGAGGAAAGTATACCCTTCATTCGTTTGCGCTTGCAACGTCGCCTGCGTTCCTTCCGTATAGTTGCCGCCGCCCGTGACCGTGCCGCCTTCCGCTAAGTTTTGTGCCAACGTAACCAAGTACGTATCCAAACTCTTTTCCCACTTTGCCGTCAGCGTAATATCCGCCGTCACGTTTTCGAGGGTGTAAGTAGCCTCTTTCGACCACTCCTCACCCGCCTCGTCAAACCACCCGACAAACACGTAATCGCTATCCGTCGTGGTCGCCGAGATAGATACGTTATCGCCGTGTTCTTTCGTCCCGCCGCCGATGACCGTGCCTACCGACTCAGGGCTTGTAAGCAACGTCACCGTGTACGTCTTCTTTTCCCAGCGCGCTTCTAACGCTACGTTCCCCGCAGGCGTAAAGGCGTAGGTTGCGTCCGTCGATACGAAAGTAGTTCCGTCGTGCCAGCCGAGGAAGGTATATCCTTCGTTCGTCTGTGCTCGCAACGTCACTTCTGTCCCTTCCACGTAATTGCCGTTACCTTCTACCACGCCTGCTACCGCTATATTTTTATTTAGCGTGACGGTATACGTTTGCAAATCTCTTTCCCATTTTGCCGTCAACGTCATATCACAAGTTACCACGTCTTCGACAAAGGACCATTTTTCCTCTTGATAATACCAGCCGAGGAAGGTATAGTCTTCTTTCTCGGGGTCGCCGGGGTTTTGTACTTTCTGCCCTTCCTCTATTTCCTGAGAGGGAATCAACTGCCCGTTGCCCGCGTCAAACGAAACGGTGTACTTTTGTACGATAGACGGCGCGCCTTCGGAAACTGCCCCTAAGTCTAAGGGTTCTCCGTCGTCGCTCATCCGTATGTACAAATGCCCGTTCTTAACGTAAAACTCGATAGTGCCACTATCATCCAACGCCTTTTTACCCGTCGATACGCCGTCTACTACCCAATACCCGCTTTCGTTAATGCTAATCACAGGCGCCGAGCCGTCGTACTCTTCCGCTTTATACTTTGTTTTGAGTCCGTCGATAACCCAATATCCGTCCACGCTGATTTTAACAGGTACTTCTCCAGAAGTAAAATCGCCGTCCGTTTCACACGCAGCAAACCCGCCTACGGCACACACCGCCGTAATCGCACAAAGTATCGCCAATATTCCTTTTCTGATTTTTTTCACGGGGGATCCCTCCGTTTTTTATTTTTATGTGTATATTATAACATATTTATTATCTCTTTTCAATACTCCTTTACCGAAAAAATTGCCTATTTTTTGTAAAATCATCTATTTGTTTTTGTAAAAAAAGACTCACCTCATCCTATTAAGGTAAGTCTTTCCGTATATCGGTATGATTTTATATCGTAGCGATTACTTCCACCTCAACCAGCGCGCCTTTGGGCAAGTCCTTGACCGCCACGCAACTTCTGGCAGGTTTTTCGGTAAAGTACTTGGCATATACGCTGTTAAACGCCGCAAAGTCGGCAATGTTGGCAAGGAAACAAGTCGTCTTAACCGCCTTATCAAAACCGCTACCAGCCGCCTTTAATACGGCGCCGAGATTTTGCATCACTTGTTCCGTTTGCTCTTCAATCGACGTTCCTACCATTTCACCCGTCGTAGGGTTCAAAGGGATTTGTCCCGACGTAAAGACGAGGTCGCCTATCTTTATCGCTTGCGAATAAGGTCCGATTGCCGCAGGGGCAGACGTAGTTACTACTTTTTCCATACTCTTTCTCCTTATATAAGTTTAAACCCAAAATCGGTCAAGGCACGTTTAATTTCTTCAATATGTGCAAAGTTTCTCGTCTCGAGCACGATACGAAGATAACAACCGTTGACGTCCGAGCCTTCGTTGGCACGCTCGTGGTGGACGGAAGTGACGTTCCCGCCCAAATCGGCGATAATACGGGATACGTTTTTCAGTTGCCCGGGTTTGTCCATAAGTTCGATCATAAGTTGACAGTTTCTGCCGCTCATAATCAGCCCGCGCTTGATGACGCGCGATAAAATCGTCACGTCAATGTTGCCGCCCGACAAAAGGCATACCGTCTTTTTCCCTTCCACGGGAACTTTCCCAAACATTGCTGCTGCAACCGCTACCGCGCCAGCCCCTTCGGTGACGAGTTTGTGCTGCTCCATCAGCGCAAGGATTGCCGCCGAAATTTCGTCGTCCGTCACCGTCACGATGTCGTCAACGTATTTTTGACAAAGTTTATAGGTCAAATTGCCGGGTTTTTTGACGGCGATACCGTCCGCCACCGTAGAAACGGAAGAAAGTTCTTCAATGTGCCCGTCGTGGACGGAATTTTTCATCGAGGGAGCGCCAGCCGCCTGTACCCCGTACACTTTGATTTTCGGGTTAATCGTTTTTAACGTATACGCGACGCCCGCTATCAACCCACCGCCGCCGATCGGCACGATGACCGCGTCCATATCAGGGAGTTGACGGGCAAGTTCCAGCCCGATCGTCCCTTGCCCTGCAATGACGTCAGGGTCGTCAAACGGATGGATAAAGGTATAGCCCATTTCCTCTTGCAAGGACAGCGCCTTTTGATAGGCGTCGTCGTACACCCCTTCCACAAGACAAACTTTTGCGCCGTAACTCTTGGTTGCTTCCACTTTGGAGATAGGCGCGCCGTCAGGCAAACAGATAACGGCGTCAATCCCGTTCTTTTGCGCTGCAAGCGCAACCCCTTGTGCGTGGTTGCCCGCAGAACAAGCCACCACCCCTTTCGCCTTTTCTTCCGCCGAAAGTTTGCTCATCTTGTAATACGCGCCGCGCACCTTGAACGAACCCGTGATTTGCAGGTTTTCCGTCTTTAAATACAAATTCGCCCCAGGGACGAGTTTGGGGGCGTAGATAACGTCCGTCTCACGGATAACCCCTTTTAACGCGTTGCTTGCGTTGTAAACTTCGTTGATTTGTAACATAACAAACTCCTTTTTCTTAGAGTAAACTGTCTATAAATTGCTCCGCACACCGTGCCGAACGGTTGCCTTTCCGCAAAGCGAACGCCTCCGCGCGGATTTCCAAGTCCTCGTTTACCTCGATACCGTGTCGGCGGGCAAGTCCGCGGACGATAGCAAGGTACAGTTTTTTATCGGGCTTAGAGAAAAGCACCGTCAAGCCAAATCTTTCGCTAAGCGAAAGGGTCTCTTGCAAGGTGTCGTTGCGATGCACGTCGCCGCCTTCTCTATCTACGAAATTTTCCTTGACGATATGACGACGATTGCTGGTCGCGTAGATGACCGCGTTGTCCGCGCGGGCGCTTGCGCTACCCTCTAACGCCGCTTTCAGCATACTGAAGTTGTCGTCGTTTTTATTAAAGGACAAATCGTCGATAAACAGGATAAATTTTAAGGGATTTTCCGCAATCTTCCCCATCACGTAGGGCAACATAAACAATTGGTCTTTGCGTATCTCGATAAGCCTCAACCCTTGCGCATAGTACGCGTTGACGAGTGCCTTGACCGTAGACGATTTCCCCGTGCCCGCATCCCCGCACAACAGCACGTTTGCCGCAGGCTTGCCCGCAAGGAAAGCGCGTGTGTTTTCTTCCACAAGCCCACGCTCTCTTTCGTAGCCGATAAACTTTTCCATCGCCGTCTTGTCCGCGCTGACGATAGGACGGATTTGTCTCTCGTCGTCGATACGGAACATTGGATGGGAAGAAAATACGCCGTAACCGTACCTGCCTACCCCATTTGCGCGCATTTCGTACGATTGCACGAGAGAAATTGCCGCCGTTTGATAGGTGGGCAAGGTTTCTTTTTCCTCGCCGATTAAACCCATATCCAAAGCAAAATCTTCTGTGGTAAGCGAAGCAAAAGCCGAAAAAGTTTTCAGTTCCTTCTCCACCGCTTGACCAATACAAGCAGGTAAAATCTCGTCTTTGGCACGCGCTTTGATATACACGTTCTCGTCCTCGAAAACAAGACGGGAAACCAGAGCAACGAGCGAACCGCCACCCCTATAAATCTCCGCAACGAACGCGCCGTAAGCACGCAATTTTTCTATCTGCGACTCTGCCTTAGCATAGGCAAAAAAGGCGCGCAAAAGAGGGGCGTCAAGCACCCCCTCGAATACGCTTACCGTATTCAGTTTGCGATAGACTTTTTCTAAAACGCTTTGTTCCATATTGCTTATAAGTTTTCGATAACCTTTTGCGTCATTTCCGTGCAGGTTAAGGGCGCGCCCACTCTGCACAAATCCGCCGTCCTAAGCCCTGCGTTGAGAACTTTATCTACTGCGTTTACGATACAGTCGCTTTCCGCTTTCATATCGAAGGCGTAGAGCAAAAGCATTGCCGCTGACAAAATGGTCGCAATAGGATTCGCCTTATTTTGCCCTGCAATATCGGGCGCAGAGCCGTGAATAGGCTCGTACAAACCCTTCGTCCCATCGTTTAAGGACGCCGAAGGCAACATCCCGATGGAGCCCGTGATTTGGCTGGCTTCGTCCGACAAAATATCGCCGAACATATTGCTGGTAACAATGGTATCAAACTGCGCAGGGTTTCTTACGAGTTGCATTGCCGCGTTGTCGACGAGCATATCCGCCACCTCTACGTCAGGGTATTCCGCCGCAATTTCGTGGACGATTTTTCTCCACAAACGAGAGGTCTCTAAGACGTTCGCCTTGTCGATACTGGTAAGTTTCTTTCTTCTCTTTCTCGCCGTCTCAAAAGCGACGCGCACGATACGCTCGATTTCCATACGGCTGTACGCTTCGGTGTCGTACGCCTCTTCGCCGTACTTGCCCTCTCTATATCCTCTTTCGCCAAAATAGATACCGCCCGTCAATTCCCTGACGATCATAATATCAAAGCCCTTTTCGACGATATCGGGGCGCAAAGGACACTCTTCTTTGAGGGCGGGATACAACTTCGCAGGACGGAGGTTGGTGAACAACCCCATCGCGCTTCTAATGCCAAGGAGCGCCTTTTCGGGACGCAAATGCCCGGGCAGAGTATCCCACTTCGGTCCGCCTACCGCGCCAAGCAAAACGCTGTCTGCCGCCAAACACCCCTCTACCGTTTCTTCAGGCAAAGGTTTACCGCAAGCGTCGATTGCCGAGCCACCGATAAGATAGGGGGTAAAGGTAAACTCGTGACCGAATTTTACCGCTACCGCTTTCAATACTTCTACCGCGCTATCGACGATTTCAGGACCAATCCCGTCACCACGCAGCAACGCTATATGTTTTTTCATACTAACTCCTTGCGCCCGCACGCTTATACGTGTACGCGGGTGCGTCATTTTATTGATATTGGCTTATTTGATAAGGCCAGACTTGATGCTTTCGATCAAGCCGCCGCCCTCGATAATCTTTTGGATAAATTCAGGGAAAGGTTTGACGGCAAAAGACTTGCCCGTCGTGCGGTTGTAGATGATCCCTTCCGTCAAGTTCGCCTCTACCTTGTCGCCGTCGGCAATGCCGTCCACCGCCTCGTCGCTTTCGACGATAGCAAGACCGATATTGATAGAGTTCCTATAAAAGATACGCGCAAAACTTCTCGCAACCACCAAAGAAATACCACTCTCTTTGATCGCAAGGGGAGCGTGTTCACGCGAAGAGCCGCAACCGAAATTGTAGCCAGCCACCATCACGTCGCCTACTTCCACTTTTTTGACGAAGTCCTTATCGATATCTTCCATACAATGGGAAGCGAGTTCCTTTTTGTCGCTCGTATTCAAATATCTTGCGGGGATGATAACGTCGGTGTCGACGTTGTCCCCGTATTTAATCGCTTTACCGTTAAAAATCATTAGAGCACCTCCAAAGGTCCGGCAATTTTGCCCGCGATTGCGCTTGCCGCCGCTACAGCAGGGCTCGCCAAATATACTTCCGACTTCACGTCGCCCATACGACCGACGAAGTTTCTGTTCGTCGTAGCAACCGCCCTTTCGCCTGCCGCCAAAATGCCCATATAACCGCCAAGGCAGGGGCCACAGGTAGGCGTCGAAACGACGCAACCAGCCTCGATAAAGGTGGTCAAAAGCCCGTTTTGAAGCGCTTTCAAATAGATGTCCTGCGTCGCAGGAATAATGATAGCGCGCACGTGTTTGGCAATCTTCTTGCCTTTCAAAATCGCCGCCGCTTCTTCCAAATCCTTATAGTGTCCGTTAGTGCAGGAGCCGATGACGACTTGGTCGATTTTCACCTCGCCCACTTCGTCAATCGTGCGCGTATTTTCGGGAAGATGAGGGAACGCCACCGTCGATTTAATTTCGCTAAGGTCGATTTCGTATGTCTTTTCGTACACCGCGTCTTCGTCCGCTTTATAAGCCACGAAAGGACGGTCGGAGTGCGCTTTCACGTATTCTTCCGTCTGTTCGTCCACTTCAAAGATACCGTTCTTTGCGCCAGCCTCAATCGCCATATTGGAGATAGTAAGTCTGTCGTACACGGTGAGTTCCTTGACCCCTTCGCCGACGAATTCCATAGACTGATAAAGTGCGCCGTCTACGCCGATTTTGCCGATGATGTGCAAAATGACGTCCTTGCCCGACACCCATTTGTTGAGTTTGCCTTTGAGGACGAATTTGATGGCGGAAGGCACCTTAAACCAAGCCTTGCCCGTCGCCATACCGCACGCCATATCCGTCGAACCTACGCCCGTAGAGAACGCGCCGATTGCACCATAGGTGCAAGTGTGCGAGTCAGCGCCGATTACGACGTCCCCGGGGACTACCAATCCCTTTTCGGGGAGCAAAGCGTGTTCGATACCCATACGCCCTACGTCGTAAAAATGAGTGACTTCGTGCTCGTTGCAAAAATCTCTGCACATCTTGCATTGTACCGCCGCCTTGATGTCTTTGTTGGGGGCGAAGTGGTCCATAACCATCGTCACTTTGTCCTTATCATAGACGCCGTCTACGCCCAACTTATTAAATTCCTTGATAGCCACGGGAGAGGTGATGTCGTTGCCGAGCACCCTATCCACGTTCACCAAAATGAGTTGTCCTGCCTCTACGCTGTCTAAGCCAGCGTGTGCGGCAAGAATTTTTTGTGTCATAGTCATTGCCATAACTGTATTTTCCTTTTACTTTTTATTGATAATTGCGCCTTTGTCAGCCGAACTAACCATAGCGGCGTAGCGTTTCAAATAGCCCGAAACTTCCTTCTTCTTGATGGGCATTTCCGCCTTACGCTTAGCAATCTCTTCATCGCTGACCAGCAATTTGATGCTGTAATTAGGGATATCGATAGCAATCCTGTCGCCGTCTTTGACGTAAGCGATAAGCCCACCCGAAACCGCTTCGGGAGAGACGTGCCCGATAGACGCACCGCGAGTAGCGCCCGAGAAACGCCCGTCGGTAATAAGCGCGACGTCCTTATCTAAACCCATCCCTGCAATCGCAGAGGTGGGAGAAAGCATTTCGCGCATACCAGGGCCGCCTGCAGGACCTTCGTAACGAATCACGACAACGTCCCCTTTGACGATTTTACCCGCATAGATTGCGGCAATCGCTTGCTCTTCGCTTTCGTAAACTTTGGCAGGGCCTTCGTGTACGAGCATTTCAGGCGCCACAGCCGCGCGCTTTACCACGCACCCGTCGGGGGCAAGGTTGCCCTTGAGTACCGCAATACCGCCCGTTTGACCAAACGCCGTTTCCTTGCTACGGATAACGTCCGCGTCCATTACCTTAGCGTCTGCAATATTTTCTTTCATCGTCTTACCCGTGCAAGTCATCACGGAGGTGTCGATAAGCCCCAAATCTTCGAGTTGCTTGAGTACCGCGTAAACGCCGCCTGCCTCGTACAAGTCCTCCATATAGGTAGGACCTGCGGGCGCAAGGTGGCAAATGTTAGGGGTCACTTCGCTGATTTGGTTGACCTCTTCAAGGTCGAAAGGCACGTCGCACTCATTGGCGATTGCAGGCAAGTGCAACATACTGTTGGTCGAGCACCCGAGCGCCATATCGGCAGCAATCGCGTTTTTGAACGCCGCTTTCGTCATAATGTCGCGAGGACGGATATTCTTTTTCACAAGTTCCATTACCTGCATACCCGCATGCTTGGCAAGTTCGATACGCGCGGAATAAACGGCGGGAATCGTCCCGTTGCCTTTCAAGCCCATACCCAAAACTTCCGTCAAGCAGTTCATAGAGTTTGCGGTATACATACCCGAACAAGACCCACAAGTGGGACAAACTTTTTTCTCAAATTCCGTCAACTGACACTCGTTGATTTTTCCAGCGTTATACGCGCCAACTGCCTCAAACATACTGGACAGCGAGCGTTTTTTACCGCCTACCCTGCCTGCGAGCATAGGTCCGCCGCTGACAAAGACCGTCGGGATATTGAGACGCGCCGACGCCATCAAAAGCCCGGGCACGTTTTTGTCACAGTTGGGAATCATGACGAGCCCGTCAAAGCCGTGCGCCATCACCATTGCTTCCGTAGAGTCGGCAATGAGGTCGCGCGTAACGAGGGAATACTTCATACCCGTATGCCCCATCGCAATCCCGTCGCAAACGGTGATAGCAGGGAACATAATCGGCGTACCGCCAGCCATGGCTACCCCTAATTTGACTGCCTCGCAAATTTTGTCGAGGTCTTTATGCCCAGGGACGATTTCGTTATAAGAACTAACGATACCGATGAGTGGACGGGATTGTTCCTCGTCCGTGAGCCCTAAAGCGTGATAGAGTGATCTGTGCGGCGCGTTGTGAAAGCCGTCTACAATCGTGTCTTTTATCATAATACTACTACCCCTTGAAAACACCCTTGGCGATTTGCTAAAAAGCAAACCGCCATTTATGCTTAAATGATAAATATTATAGTTTTTTATTATAGGGTGATGGAGCAACTAGCGGCTGATCAGCGCAAGCAATCTATCGTGAGAAAATGCAAACAAGAGAAGTAAACGGCGAGGGCGCGTACTAGCCGTACGAAACCGAGCCTTTTACGCACTATTGCGCAGTATTTTCTAGATAGAAATCAACCGAAAGTTGCAAAAGAACCCCATTAGTTGTTGATGAACTTTTCTTCGTCAGCCCAGCTGTAAAGTTTTCTAATATCTTTACCAACCACTTCGGAAGGATGTTCCGCCGCGATTTTACGCATAGCGTTGAAGTGTACTTGGCTGCCAGCGTCGCTCATATCGAGGAGGAAATCTTTTGCAAACGTACCGTCTTGGATATCTTTCAAGACTTTCTTCATCGCTTTCTTCGTTTCTTCCGTGATGATCTTCGGTCCCGTGATGTAGTCGCCGTATTCCGCCGTGTTGGAGATGGAATATCTCATCCCTTCAAAACCCGATTGATAGATGAGGTCGACGATAAGTTTCATTTCGTGGATACATTCAAAGTATGCGTTTCTAGCGTCGTAGCCAGCCTCAACAAGCGTCTCGAAACCTGCTTGCATGAGCGCGCAAACGCCACCGCAAAGAACGGCTTGTTCGCCGAAAAGGTCGGTTTCCGTTTCCGTACGGAAGGTCGTTTCCAAAACGCCCGCTCTCGCGCCGCCGATACCAAGCGCATAAGCAAGACCGATTTCCAAAGCGTCGCCCGTTGCGTCTTGTTCTACTGCGATCAAGCAAGGTACGCCTTTGCCAACTTGATATTCGCTACGTACCGTATGGCCGGGGCCCTTGGGCGCAACCATGATCACGTTAACGTTCTTCGGGGGTTTAATGCAGCCGAAGTGGATGTTAAAACCGTGTGCAAATGCAAGCGTCTTTCCTTCCGTAAGGTTGGGTTCGATGCTTTCTTTGTAAAGTTTCGCTTGCTTTTCGTCGTTGATAAGAATCATGATAAGATCCGCCGCTTTAGCCGCGTCGAAAGCGGTCATAACTTTAAGACCTTGCTTTTCAGCCTTTGCCCAACTCTTGGAGCCTTCGTAAAGACCTACTACGACGTCAACGCCAGATTCTTTGAGGTTGAGCGCGTGTGCGTGACCTTGGCTACCGTAACCGATGATAGCAACCGTCTTGCCTGCGAGTTTGTTCAAATCACAATCTTGTTGATAGTAAATGTTTGCCATAATTTTTATCCTTTCCTTTTTATAATTTTTTCTTTATTTATTCAAAAGCGTTTCGCTTCCTCTTTCGAGAGCGGTAATACCCGTGCGGCACATTTCCAAGATGCCGTAAGGCTTCATAATGTTGACGAAGGCGTCTATCTTCGTCGGATCGCCCGTTACTTCGATGCAAAGTTCGTTGAACGTGTAGTCGATAACTTTCGCACGGAAGACGTCGACTGCCGACAAAACGTCGCTGCGCGTTTCCTTATCGTTCTTCACTTTAATCAACATCAATTCGCGCTTGATAATCGTGCTTTCGTCAAGCACCTCTACCTTTTTGACGTTGTGTTGTTTTTTCAGTTGGTTGACGAGTTGTTCTCTTGCATACCCGTCCCCGCTTAAACAAATGGTGATACGGGAGTAGTTGGGGCTTTCCGTTTCCCCTACCGTGAGCGCGTCGATATTGAACGCGCGGCGGGTAAACATACTCGTTACCCTCGTCAACACGCCGTATTTGTTTTCTACGTAAACTGCAATTACAAATTTACTCATCTTCTTCACCTCACTTTTCCACGCTTACGATGATGTCGTCGATAGCGCCGCCGGGAGGCAACATGGGCAAGACGAACTCATCCTTGCTGATTTGCGCGTCGATGACGACGGGACAACCTGCTTTAATCGCTTTTTCAAAGGCGGCAGCAAATTCCGCTTCGCTCGTGGCGCGCATACCCTTCGCCCCAAACGCTTCGGCAAGTTTTACAAAATCCGTTTGACGGGACAGTACGGTGTTGGAGTAGCGTTTCCCGAAGAAGAGGGTTTGCCATTGTCTTACCATACCGAGCACGCCGTTGTTCATCAGGACGATAACGACGGGGATGTTATAGGAGACCATCGTTGCCAATTCGTTGAGGTTCATCCCAAAACTACCGTCGCCCGTAATTAAGACTACGGGGTCGCCCGTCGCTACGTACGAGCCCATCGCCGCGCCCATACCAAAGCCCATCGTGCCCAAGCCGCCGCTGGATACGAAACGACGAGGCATATCGAACTTCGCGTATTGCGCCGCCCACATTTGATGCTGACCGACGTCGGTAGCGATAATCGTACGAGGCAATTTCTTGTCGTTGATAACGCCCATAATCTTCTTGGGCGTCAAGGCGTCGCCTTGCTTTTCGGCAATCGCTTTTTCTGCCGCAAGTTCTTCTGCCTTCAATTCTCTTACTCTAGCAAGCCACTCGGGTTTTTCGCTCTTTTCACAAGCCGCCGCAATCCTTGCAAACGAATCTTGTACGTCGCCGACCAGCCCAACGTCTACCAAGACGTTTTTGTTGATTTCCGAGAAATCAGGATCGAGTTGAATAATCTTACTCTTAGTTGCAAACTTAGACACGTTGCCCGTCGCTCTATCGCTAAAACGCACGCCAACCGCCAAGATAAGGTCGGCTTCGTTTTGAGACATAGAGGACGCGTAATGCCCGTGCATACCTTGCATCCCGAGGAAGAATTCGTCTTCGGGGATAGCCGACAAGCCCATGAACGAGCAACCGATGCAAGCGTCGATTTTCTTTGCAAAGTCAAGCACTTGCTTGCCCATCGCAAGCCCTGCCGCGCCACCGCCGACGTAGATGTAAGGTTTTTTCGCTTGATTGATAAGCGCCACCGCTTCGGCAATCTTATCGTCCGCTACTTTGGGCAATTCCGCCTTAGGGGCAACGGGTTTCGGTTCGTATTCCGCCTTGCCGATTTGTACGTTTTTGGGTACGTCGATAAGGACGGGACCGGGTCTGCCAGATTTTGCGATGACGAAGGCTTCGCGGATAATGTCCGCAAGTTCGTTTACGTCGTTGACGAAATAGTTGTGTTTCGTGATAGGCAGCGTCACGCCCGTGATGTCGATTTCTTGGAAGGCGTCCTTCCCGATAAGCGAGCAAGGTACGTTACCCGTAATTGCGACCAAGGGGATACTGTCGAGCATTGCCGTCGCAATACCCGTAACGAGGTTGGTTGCACCCGGACCGCTGGTGGCGATACATACGCCTACTTTCCCCGTCGCGCGAGAATACCCGTCCGCTGCGTGCGACGCGCCCTGTTCGTGCGCCGTCAAAATGTGGTTGATTTGATCCTTATACTTATACAAGGAATCGTATATATTGATAACTTGTCCGCCGGGGTAACCGAACACGTCGGTAACGCCCTGCTCGATTAACGTCTGTACGATGATGTCAGACCCTGTCATTTGCATATCCTTATGCCTCCTCTCTCATTTTTACGTTGATTGCCGACGCCAACGCTTTTACCGACGCCTGCACGATATCGCAGTCTATCCCTGCACCCCAATACGCTTTGCCGTCTACGCTTACGCACACGTAAGAAATTGCCTGCGCGTCCGATTTATCGCCGATAGCGTGTTGGGTATAACTTTCCAACTTAAAGGTACTGCCGTCAACGTGCCCCATCGCCGCGCGCACCCCTTCGCACACACAGTCGAAGCGCCCGTTACCGCGGGAAAGCACCGTCATTTGTTGCCCTTTATATTCGACGCCGACCTTTTCTTGCACGCCGCCTTTTTCGTCTGCGCCAGCCACTAAGAATATCTTGTCGTCAAACGAAGTATTGAGCACTTTCAAGCCCCCTTCGACGTTGACGAAATCTCTCATAAAGATGTCGTATACTTCCTTGGGAGAAAGTTCCTTATGCGCGTGGTCGGAAATGCTCTTGACGTGATAACCGAACATCTCGCGCATTTTTGCGGGCAACGCAAGTTTGTACTGCGTCTCCAAAATATAACCGATGCCGCCCTTGCCGCTTTGCGAATTGATGCGGATAACGTCCGCCTCGTACTCCCTGCCGATGTCACCGGGGTCGAGTGGCAAGTACGGGACCGTCCAAGTGGACAAATGTCCGTCTTCTCTGTATTTCATACCCTTTGCAATCGCGTCTTGGTGAGACCCCGAGAACGCCGCAAAGACAAGTTGACCGCTGTACGGCTGTCTCTCATAGACACGCATACGGGTGACCTTTTCGTACGTCTTGATAATTTCTGGCAGGTTGGAAAAATCCAACTGCGGGTCTACCCCTTGCGAGTACATATTGAGTGCCAACGTCACGATATCGACGTTGCCCGTGCGCTCGCCGTTGCCAAACAACGTACCTTCGATTCTATCCCCGCCTGCAAGCAAGCCCATTTCGCTGTCCGCAATCGCGCAACCTCTGTCGTTGTGGGGATGCAAAGATACGATGACGTTTTCTCTATAATGCAAATTTTTGCACATATATTCTACTTGGTTGGCGTAGACGTGAGGCATAGAATGCTCTACCGTTACAGGCAAGTTAATGATTGCCTTGTCGTCCGCCGTCGGCTTCCATACGTCGAGCACGGCGTTACAAACTTCCGCCGCAAATTGAGGTTCCGTACCCGTGAAACTTTCGGGAGAATACTCAAAAGTAATCTTCCCTTCCGCCGCGTCTTTGTACTTTTGGCAAAGTTTTGCCCCTGCGACCGCAATCTCCAAAATCTCTTGCTTTTCCTTTTTAAAGACTTGCGTCCGTTGCGCATACGACGTCGAGTTGTAGACGTGTACGACAGCCCTCTTCGCCCCTTTGAGCGCCTCGAAAGTTTTGGCGATGATATGTTCTCTCGCCTGCGTCAGCACTTGGATCGTGACGTCGTCGGGAATTAAACCGTCTTCGATAAGTTTACGGCAGAATTCGTACTCCGTTTCGCTTGCCGCAGGGAACCCGATTTCGATTTCCTTAAAGCCCACTTTGCAAAGCAGTTTGAAAAACTCCAACTTTTCTTCGAGGTTCATCGGCACAATCAGCGCTTGGTTGCCGTCGCGAAGGTCGACGCTGCACCAGATAGGCGCTTTTTCGACGGTATCTTTTTTCATCCAATCCATCGTCACGCCGTCAGGCAAATAATATTGTTTCACGTATTTTTTTGTGTTTTTCATAGTTCCTAAATTTTTCCTTCTTTGTTACTTGTTGGGTCCGCATAAACAAAGACGCCCCTTTTACGCAGGCTGAAAAGACTGCATAAAAGAGACGAAGAAATTCTCCGCGGTACCACTCCGTTTGACGCCTTACGCGCCCACTCGTGTCCCTAAGGACTTCCCTATCACGGGAGAAACCCGACCGAATCTAATAAGCAATTTTACTTGCCGTTCTCTCGGCGGCTCGGGGATGAGCAGGTTTACGCGTCCTATCGGCTTGCACCTACCGCCGACTCTCTGTCTAGCCACGCCTTGTAAACTTTTGTCCCGTCGTTGCCTTTATGAAAATATTTTATAATATTTTATATCATTTTTTCGGCTTTGTCAAACCTTTTTACGCCGACTTTTACACTTTTCGGCGTTTTTTCCTTCGTTTTTTATAAAAAACGCTTACAGTTTATACACCCAGCCGAACTCGTCTTCCACCTTACCCCATTGGATACCTGTGAGAATATCGTAGAGTTTTTGCGTGGTCGCACCGATTTTACCACCGCCGACTTCGTATTCTTCCTCGCCGTAAGCAAGTTTGCCGATGGGAGATACGACTGCCGCCGTGCCACAGCCCCATGCTTCTTCCAATCTGCCTTCTTTGAGCGCGGAGACAAGTTCGTCCACAGACAATTTCCTTTCCTCTACCTTTTCGCCAAGTTTTTTGAGCACCTCGATACAACTCTTTCTCGTGATACCAGGCAAAATGGAGCCGGAGGAAAGTTCGGGCGTTACCACGACACCGTCGATTTTGAACATAACGTTCATCGCGCCGACTTCTTCGATATACTTTCTTTCCACACCGTCCAGCCACAACACCTGCGAGTAGCCTTTCTTCGCCGCTCTTTCGCCAGCACGGGTACTTGCCGCGTAGTTACCGCCGCATTTTGCATAACCCGTACCGCCGCGTACCGTACGCACGTCCTCGTCCTCGATCATAATTTTAACGGGGTTGATGCCTTCGGCATAATAACTGCCGCTGGGAGAGGCAATAATCATAAAGACCGCGCTGTGTACTGCGTGCACGCCGAGCGCCTCGTCGTTGCCGAACATATAGGGACGAAGATAGAGGGAAGTACCAAAGGACTTCGGCACCCATTTTTCTTCCAACTTGACGAACGTCGTCAACGCTTTGAGGGCAAATTCTTCGTCTAAAAGGGGCAAACTCATACGTTCCGCGCTGCGGTTCATACGCTTGATATTTTCCATCGGGCGGAAAAGTTGTACGCCGCCGTCAGCCCTGCGATAGGCTTTAAGCCCCTCGAAAATTTCCGCGCCGTAATGCAATACGGTGGATGCGGGATGCAAGGAAATGTTGCCGAAAGGTACGATTCTTGCGTCGTGCCAGCCCTTGCCCTCGTCGTATTCCATCACGAACATATGGTCGGTGAATATTTTACCAAAGCCAAGTTTGTCTTCGGGAGGCATCGTCCCGGGATTTTGTGTTTTTACGATTTTGATGTCCATAGTTTTCGCCTCTTTTTGCTTATTTGGCGCAAAGGACATTGCTTTTGCGTCTACTCTTTATATCATATCACAACCCCCACTTTCAAGTCAACGCTTTTTCCCTTTTTTGTCGTGGGTTTTTTATAAAAAAAGTGCGTCGGCAACTTTTCCTGCGCCCACGCACCTAAGCGGTACCTAAAATTATAGGATTATTTTTTTCTTCACTATGCGTTGCTTCGTTAGTGCATAATGCAAAATGCAAAGTGCATAATTGTGGAATCATTTTAATTCTTGCCATCACTATGCACTATGCGCTATACACTATGCATTAAAGAATTCTTTTAAGGAACTGTCCCGTATAACTCTCCTCGACTGCCGCCACCTCTTCAGGAGTGCCCGTACAAACGACGGTCCCGCCGCCGCCACCGCCTTCAGGACCTAAATCGACGATATAGTCCGCCGTCTTGATGACGTCGAGGTTGTGTTCTATCACCAAAACGGTATTGCCGCCGCTACAAAGTTTTTGCAAAATTTTGATGAGTTTGTCTACGTCGTAGGTATGCAAGCCCGTCGTCGGCTCGTCCAAAATATACATCGTCTTGCCCGTGGAACGCTTGGAAAGTTCGGTAGCGAGTTTCACACGCTGCGCTTCACCGCCCGACAAAGTCGTTGAACTTTGCCCCAATTTGATATACCCAAGCCCCACCTCTTGCAAGGTCTTGATTTTGTTGTAGATAGCAGGCAAAGGCGCGAAGAACTCACACGCTTCGTCCACCGTCATTTCTAAGACGTCCGCAATGCTCTTGCCTTTGTACTTGACCTCTAGCGTCTCGCGGTTATAACGCTTGCCGCCGCATACCTCGCAAGGCACGAAAATATCGGGCAAGAAATGCATCTCTATCTTGATAATCCCGTCGCCGAAACAATGCTCGCACCTGCCCCCTGCTACGTTGAACGAGAACCTGCCCGCCTTGTATCCCCTTTCTTTCGCGTCGGGGGAGAGGGCGAACAAATCGCGGATTTGCCCGAATACGCCCGTGTAGGTCGCAGGATTACTGCGCGGCGTCCTACCGATGGGAGATTGGTCGATGGCAATCACTTTATCGAAATGTTCCACCCCGTTGATTGCGTCGCAGTTGCCGAGGATTTGCCTTGCGCCGTTTAATTCGTTAGCCAGTTTCGGGTAAATAATTTCGTTGACCAAACTCGATTTCCCGCTGCCCGAAACGCCCGTGACGGCGGTAAACAACCCAACGGGGATGCTCACGTCGATATTTTTTAAATTGTTTTGTCTAGCCCCTCGCACTTCCAGCCATTTATCCCCGATATCACGGCGCATAAACGGTACGTCGATTTTGCGTCTGCCCGCGAGATAATCGCCCGTAATCGAGCGCGGCTCCGCCATAATTTCCTCTTGCGTGCCGCAGGCAACGATTTCCCCGCCGTGGATGCCTGCCTTAGGACCTATATCTATGATATAGTCTGCCGCTTTTATCGTATCCTCGTCGTGCTCCACGACGATAAGGGTATTGCCTAAATCCCGCAATCCTTTTAAGGAATTTAACAGTTTTTCGTTGTCCCGTTGGTGCAAACCGATGCTAGGCTCGTCCAAAATATACAAGACCCCTGTCAACGCGCTGCCGATTTGCGTAGCGAGACGGATACGCTGACTTTCGCCGCCCGACAAAGTCGCCGCCGTGCGCATTAGCGTAAGATAATTTAAGCCCACGTTTTGCAAGAAACCCAAGCGGTTGTTGATTTCCTTTAAAATGGCGTCCGCAATCATATGTTCCGTCGCCGTCAATTGGAGTCCCGATAAAAATACCGCCAACTCGTCCACTGACATTTCGCACGCTTCGTAAATATTTTTCCCGCCGATATACACGGACAACGCCTCTTTTTTTAAGCGTTTACCACCACAGGTGGTACAAGGCGCACTACGCATGAGTTTTTCGATGTCGTATTTTACCCCCACCGAACTCGTCTGCGAATATCGTCTCTCCAAATTGTTGACGTACCCTTCCCAAGTCTTTTTAAACTTTCCCGTAAAGGTACGGGAAGTGTATTGCATATCAATCCTCTCCCCGCCGTTACCGTACATCAGGAGATGATAAATTTCGGGAGGCAAATCTTTGACGGGCACGTCCAAAGAAAAGTCGTAGGCGTTTGCAAGGGCGGAAAGTTCCATCAACGCCATCGACGCCGAGCCCAAGTTCCAGCCCGTGACTTTCATCGCCCCTTCGCGCAAAGATTTCGTTTTGTCGGGGCAAACGAGGTCGGGGTCCACCGTTTGGCGGAAGCCCAAACCCAAGCAGTCGGGGCACGCCCCGTAAGGGGTATTGAACGAGAACATACGCGGCTCGATTTCCTCTAAGGAAACGCCGCAATCGGGACAAGCGTAATGGATAGAAAAGAGTTCTTCTTGCCCGTCGCACTCGATAACGACCAGCCCGTCGGCAAGTTTGAGCGCCGTCTCCACGCTGTCCGTCAAGCGTTTCCCAATCCCCTCTTTGACAATCAGCCTGTCCACCACGACGGAAATATCGTGACGGATATTTTTCTCCAATTTGATGTCCTCTTGTAAGTCGTATACGATACCGTCGATTTTTACCCTGCCGAAGCCGCTCTTTCTAAAACCCGTCAATTCCTTGACGTATTCCCCTTTTCTGCCGCGAACGACGGGGGCGTGTACGAGTATTTTGCTCCCTTGAGGCATTTCCAATACCTTATCCACGATTTCGTCCACCGATTGACGGCGGATTTCTCTGCCGCACTTGGGACAATGCGGTTTGCCGATACGGGCGTACAAAAGACGGAGATAATCGTAAATTTCCGTCACCGTGCCCACCGTCGAACGGGGGTTATGCGACGTTGTCTTTTGGTCGATAGAAATAGCAGGTGAAAGCCCGTCGATACTCTCGACGTTAGGCTTTTCCATCTGCCCTAAGAATTGTCGGGCATAGGAAGACAAACTTTCTACGTACCGCCTTTGCCCCTCGGCAAATATCGTATCGAAGGCAAGGGTGCTTTTCCCGCTGCCCGAAAGCCCCGTCAGCACGGTCAGCGTGTTGCGGGGTATCCTTACGTCGATATTTTTTAAGTTGTTTTCCTTGGCACCTTTGATGATAATTTCGTCCATAGTTTACCTTTGCGCCTTTCTCAGTTTTGCTTTGAGAGCAGCTATTTTCTCTCTAATTTCGATGGCTTGTTCAAAGTCAAGTTGGTTGCTTGCCACTTTCATCAGCGCTTTCAATTTCTCAATTTCGTCGGGGATATCCTTATAGTCGACCTCGTCCACCTCTTTATGTTTCGTGGTGATGCCTATCGTCGACTTAATCTCTTTGATAATCGTCTTGGGCACAATCCCGTGCGCCTTGTTGTAGTCGTCTTGCGCCTTTCTCCTGCGGTTGGTTTCGTCGATAGCACGGCGCATACTGCCCGTCACCGTATCGGCGTACATAATCACCCTACCTTCGCTGTTTCTCGCCGCGCGCCCTATCGTCTGAATAAGAGAGGTATCGCTGCGCAAAAAGCCCTCTTTGTCGGCGTCCAAAATAGCAACCAGTTTCACCTCGGGCATATCCAACCCCTCGCGTAAAAGGTTAATCCCGCAAAGTACGTCGAAGTCTCCTCGGCGCAGACCGTTTACGATGTCCACTCGCTCCAAGGTGTCGATATCGCTGTGCATATATTTGACTTTAATTTGTCTCTCTTTTAGATAATCGGTCAGTTCTTCTGCCATCCGCTTAGTCAGCGTGGTAATCAGCACCCTGCCCTCGCCGTCCGTCACCTGCTTAATGGTAGACAGCAGGTCTTCAATCTGTCCACGGGTGGGTCTAATTTCAATTTGCGGGTCAAGCAAGCCCGTAGGACGGATGATTTGTTCTACGACCTGCGCAGACTGTTCCAACTCGTACGGGGCGGGAGTCGCCGACACGCAAATCATCTGCGGCACCCGCTCGTCAAACTCTTCAAAAGTCAAAGGACGGTTGTCAAACGCCGCCTGCATACGGAAGCCGTACTCTACGAGATTTTTCTTTCGAGAATAATCCCCGTGGTACATCGCCCGTATCTGCGGAATCGTCATATGGCTTTCGTCGATGAACACCAAAAACTGCCCCGACGGGAAATAGTCGAGCAAGGTAAAGGAAGGCTCGCCGGGATTGCGCCCGTCAAAATAGCGAGAATAGTTTTCAATACCGCTGCAATACCCTATCTCCCGCATCATTTCGATATCGTTTTCCGTGCGTTGTTTTAAGCGTTGCGCTTCCAGCAGTTTCCCGTTTTGCTCAAAGACTTTGACCTCCCCCTTCAAATCCTCTTCTATCATCGAAAGGGCGTTACGCATCTTTTCCGTCCCGACGGCGTATTGGCTAGCGGGGAATATCGCGACGTGGGAAAGTTCGTTCAATTTCTTTCCCGTCACGACCTCTACTTCGTAAATCTTTTCTATCTCGTCCCCGAAATATTCAAGCCTGATCGCCACTTCGCTGTTGCTGGCGGGAAAAATCTCTAACGCGTCCCCGCGCACGCGGAAAGTCGAGCGATGAAAATCCATATCGTTGCGGCTATATTGCAATTCAATGAGTTTACGCATCAAAGCGTTTCTCTCTATCTCCATACCGGGGCGCAAAGAAATAGACAAACGGAAATATTCCTCAGGCGCGCCCAGCCCGTAAATACAGGACACGGAGGCGACCACGACGACGTCACGTCGTTCCATCAACGCCCCCGTCGCGCTGTTTCTCAGTTTGTCGATTTCATCGTTCAAGGACATATCCTTTTCGATATAAGTATCCGTCGTGGGGATGTAACTTTCCGGCTGATAATAGTCGTAGTAAGACACGAAATATTCCACGCGGTTGTCGGGGAAAAACTCACGGAACTCGTTGCAAAGTTGCGCGGCAAGCGTCTTGTTGTGCGCGATGACGAGGGTGGGCATCCCTACGTTTTTGATGACGTTCGCCATCGTGAACGTCTTACCACTACCCGTAACGCCCACCAAAACCTGCGTGCGAAGCCCGTCCCTCACCCCTTCGGTGAGTTTTTCTATGGCTTGCGGCTGATCCCCTGTAGGCGCAAACGGCGCGTGCAAACGAAATTCCATTTTCTCTCCTTAGCGTGATAGTACATCGTTGTAAAGGCGAAGATACGAGCCTTGATTCGTGCATAATGCAAAATGCATAATTGCGGAATTATTTTAATCTCTTCCATCACTATGCACTATGCGTTATGCGCTATGCATTAAAAAGCCGTCGTCTTTACATCTTTACAAACATTTGTTTGTATTATACCACCTTTCCTATCCGTTGTAAACAATTTTTTTTAAGTTTTTTAAAAAATCCATTTCAAAATCACGCCGACGAGAAAGGCAATGACGGCAGAGGCAATCGCCCAGCCGATTTTTAGGCACAGGCTTCGACGCATTTGCTGGGTGTTTCTTGGATAGGCAAACCCGTCTGCACGCAGGGTAATCACGTACATTTTCTCCCCTTGCCTTTCGGAAGAAAGCAGGTCGAAATAGTTATCTAGGGACAGAGCGCTAAGCACCTTTTCTAGCCCTTCTATCGTCCACTTTTCTCTCGGTGGCAGGGCGGCAAGCAATTCTTCAGGAGAGACGAGGCACACCCCCTCTTTGCAAAGCGCATACACCGCTCTCATCACCTCACTTTCTTTTTTCGTCAGCACCCTATCCCTCCTTTTTGCCCGTAAAACCGTACCTGCCACCGCTTTTTTGCTTTTAGTATACGCTTTTTAGATACTTTCATACCTCCCCGTTCAACAAAAAACCGACGGTATAAGCCGTCGGTTTTTTAATTATTCGTTCATCTGTTCTTTTCTTGATTTAAGCGTTAGTTTCCGCAAACAATCGAAACCGAAAGCAACGACGTGCATTATGGCGGCACATATTATAAAGCCTACGATATAAATCATCAAAAATACGGGATAAGGGACGAGTTTTTGGATGTCTTCCAATAAAGGCAATCTGCACGTATCCCTCCAATTAATATAAAACATATTAAATTTCGGCTGAATTATCGTTGCGTTCAAAATCAGCGCAATTACTAACAATGTCCCAAATACTGCCGCTCCACGCAATACGGTAAATACCGAAAACTTTACTTTTCCCGTCACGTACATAAGCACGGCAACTACGACCATCGCACCGTGATGAACCATAGATTGCACGTTGATAAGTGCACTCTCGCTAAACACATTCCCCGGCACAAACATGACGATAAGTCCCGCAAACAACGAAAAAGTGGCTAAGAAATCGTAGAAAAATTGTCTCGTTTTTCCGTGTTTAATAAAGATAACACAAGGCAACACGTACAAAGGCGAAGAACAAAACTGAAAAGGAAATTGCGACCAATCGTACTCATATACCCATTTTCCGCCGTCCACCTTATACCCCAAGTCCAACTGTCTATAAATCTCTCCAAGCACCAAGGTTGCCCAAATGGAAATTAAAATAATTTTTAATGTCTTGTCGCTTATCTTTTTTCCAAACACGACTACAAGTACAATCGCTACCGTCATTAAAATCAAACTAGCGACATGAAAAGTTCCAAAATTTCTCGGCTTCTCCACCGTAATTCTCAAAAAACCAATCAAATTCTCTAAAAACATTGTTCTTCTCGCTGCATCAAACTTTGTCAAGGATATTCAAAGAATTCATCCCTTATCAGTATACCCCTAAAATATCAAAATTCCTATGATTTGTAGAAAAAACGCCAATTTTGCTATCTGGCGTTTCCTCTTTGACCGTTTGCACATTTATCCTTATACTAATGCCTATGATGAAATTATTTTTATTGTCCCTTCGATTCTACATTAAGTCTTGGACGTTAAAAACAGCAGAAAATTGCGTCGGTTTTTAATATTCTGCACTCTCAATGACACCGCCGCCAAGACAATTCTCTCCATCGTACAATACTGCGTATTGTCCTTCCGTTACGGCACGTTGTTTTCCTTTAAACTCAATATGCAAACCGCCGTCCTCTTTCTTTGTGACAAGGACGGGCTGGTCGGGTTGGCGGTACCTAAATTTTGCCATACACTCAAACGTCTTTTCTCCCCTTTCAAAGGGTATCCAATTAAAGCCGCTGACCTCACAGGACTTGCTGTATAAAGGAGTCTCGTCGCCGTGCGAAACGTAGAGGGTATTCGTCCCCAAATCCTTTCTCACGACAAACCATCTGCCGCCCTCGTCTTCCCCTTTAATGCCACCCAGGTACAAGCCTTTGCGTTGCCCCAAGGTATAATACATCAGCCCCTCGTGCTCGCCGACGACCTTGCCAGACAAATCGCAAATTTTACCGGGTTTTGCAGGCAGGTATTCGCTTAAGAATTTTCTAAAATTCCTTTCGCCGATAAAGCATATCCCCGTGCTGTCCTTTTTCTTTGCCGTCGCCAGCCCGTTTTCGAGGGCAATGCGGCGGATTTCAGGCTTTTCCATATCCTGCAAAGGGAATAAGACGTCCGCAAGTTGGCTTTGCGAAAGTTGATTTAAAAAGTAAGTCTGGTCCTTGTTTTGATCCTTGGCTTTTTGGAGATAATGCACGCCGTTTTCGTGCGCGATTTTGCAATAATGCCCCGTCGCGATATAGTCGGCGCCAAGTTTTTTTGCCTCTTGCAAAAAGGGGCCGAATTTAATTTCGCGGTTGCAAAGCACGTCAGGGTTAGGGGTGCGCCCTGCTTTGTATTCGGCAAGAAAGTAGGAAAAGACCCTGTCCATATATTCCTTGGCGAAATTGACGGTGTAATACGGGATGTCAAGCAATCCGCAGACTCTGCGCACGTCGGCGTAGTCCTCTTCAGCCGTGCAACAGCCGTTCTCGTCGTTTTCTTCCCAGTTGAGCATATACAGCCCCACGACGTCGTAGCCTTGCTCTTTCAAAAGCAAAGCCGCCACCGAACTGTCTACGCCACCGCTCATCCCTACGACGACACGTTTCGACATATCTCCCCTCCTAAAATCTTACAATTTGCTAAATTTTTTCCTTGAAATTAAAAATAGTATACCATAAACGCTTGCAAAAAGAAAGCGAAAAATAGTAAAATGTAGATATCTTTTTAAAAGACTTTTGTCTTTTGAAAAGAACGTCCGTTTCGTATCCGTAGCTCAGTTGGATAGAGCACCAGCCTCCGACGCTGGGTGTCGTTGGTTCGACTCCAATCGGGTACACCAAAAAACCGTCCCTTTCTTGGGGCGGTTTTTGGATATATTACGACTTGCGATTGGAGTCGAGGGTGGAGCCGCGAACGGGAGTGAGCGTTTTGCCCAATATGGCAACTAAAACAAATAAGTTCACGGCAAAATGGACAATTGATAATTGTCCAGCGGGGCGCGCCGCCAAAGGCGAGACTCCAATCGGGTACACCAAAAAACCTGCCTATATGGCGGGTTTTTTTGGTGTAATAGGTTTTGATAGAAAAAACGCGTACGCGTTGGTTCGCGCGAGGAACGAGCCTGCGACAATCTCCAATTTTACCCTCACGCTCTGCGAGTGACGACGCTTTGTCTGCCAAGACACCCCCCCCCCAAATCGGGTACACCAAAAAGAAATGCGCCTTTCGAGGCGTTTTTCTTTTTGTCTTATTGCGAACGTTTGATTGGAGTCGAGGGTGGAGCCGCGGGCACACCCGCCTATCGGTATATCACAACCCTTTTTGAGGTAACGTTGCACAAATTTTTTTGGTTTTTGCATAGAATATTGTTAGTCGAAACCTCTTCGTCACTACCCTTTCTCCCCCGCTGAAAAAATTTTTTGATTTTTTTGATTTTTTTCTCAAAAGTCGCAAAAAACGCTTGCCTTTCTCTTTTTTATGTGGTATAGTATATAGGCTTTCGACGGAAGTTTAGCTCAGCTGGGAGAGCATCTGCCTTACAAGCAGAGGGTCAGAGGTTCGAACCCTATAACTTCCACCAATAAAGATACAGTGCGGATGTATATGCGGGAATAGCTCAGTGGTAGAGCGTCACCTTGCCAAGGTGAATGTCGCGGGTTCGAATCTCGTTTCCCGCTCCAAACTATCCGCACTGTTCTTTTTTTTACCGAACTGTTTTAGGCAGGCGGAATTCGGCGCTATAGCCAAGTGGTAAGGCCAAGGTCTGCAAAACCTTTATCCCCCGGTTCAAATCCGGGTGGCGCCTCCAAAAAGCCTCCGCACCTTTCGGTGTGGAGGCTTTCTTAAAAACATTATATAAGCCGCTGTGGTGGAATAGGCAGACGCAAGGGACTTAAAATTTTTTGCGTTGTTAAAAATTCACACTTCGGCAAAAAGTTAACAAAAATTCAAAAAAACTGAACATTTTTATGCCACTGTGGCGGAATAGGCAGACGCAACGGACTTAAAATCCGTCGAAATTAACCTTTCGTACCGGTTCGACTCCGGTCAGTGGCACCAAAATTAGGGTAAATTCTTCGGATTTTACCCTTTTTTGTTATCTTTGGGAACTTTTTGGGAACCAAAAATTAACATTTTTTAGGGCTTTTCAGCCCTTTTTAAGTAAAATCCGCCGTTTTTACCGT
>JAFTQO010000004.1 GCA_017462735.1 Clostridia bacterium | reverse complement strand
TTCGTATTCAGTAGTAGTTTGCATAATAGTAAAACCCCGACGGTGTTTGTTACCATCGGGGTTATTTTCATCTTCATCGTCGGGTGGTGTAGGTTTCGGCGTTGAAGTGTATTTTAACACTAATTCAATTTTATCATTATGAACGAACACTTTTTCCACTAACAAGTCAAGCATTATTTACTGCTACGGTATTACCTGCAACTGCAACTAATAAAAAGGTTGATTGGTCTGTAGCTTGGGCTGACGGGCAAAGTGGCACTGTAACCGATTACGTAACCGTAACCCCTTCGTCTGACGGTAGCACTACGGCAAGTGTTAAATGCTACAAAGCATTTACGGGTAATGTGGTTGTAACTGTAACTACTCGCGAAAGTGGTTATACGGCTGAGTGTATCGTAACCTTTGTTGGTGTTCCTACCGACCTTACGGCTACGGGTACATTCGCAGAATCGGGTGATGGTTATTACTATTTCGGAGTAGGTGATACCTATACTTACAACGTCGATTTGAATAACATTTTCGGTACTGTGGGCGTTGGAACATTTTTTTAGCCGAAGATTTTGAGGCATTTAAGACGCAAGCAGCAGGATATTTTTCGCTGTTATTTAGCGGTGAAAACTTCGCTGGGTATATGGCTTTAGTAGGGGATATTCTTGTCAAGTTAGCGAAGATTTTAGCTATTGCTATCCCATGCGTTTTAGTCTTGATCTTGGCAATTAAGAAGATATATCAAAGCAGTAATACAAAGCACAATAAAGATACAGTTCCGTTAAGAGTTTTTAAGTGGATTTCAAGCAAAACTTATCACCCTATAAAAGGCTCTGTCACAACCCTTGATTGATTTCTGCCTATAAAATACTTCGCAATACGGCGGCGCTGTGGCCAAGCCTCGGTTGTGTACGGTTTAGTACACGCCTTCGCTTTTCCTCGCGCTCCTTGTCTTGTTCATATTTTTCTACGGCAGATTGCTAATCAACTACTTGTTGTGACATCGTCTTATACAAAAATTAACGAATAAAGCCGTGTTTTTACGCTTTTCATCAAACCATATAAAATATACGAGTCTATAGCAAATAAGGTCAGTAAGAAAGGTGATTACATAGGTAGCACGCATTTTAGGAAAATTACAGTATTGACAAATATTGGGTAATTAATTATAATAAAATACGCATACTTCGTGTGTAAAAAGGAGAGAACCATGCAAATTAAAGAAGATATCGTATACGTAGGTGTGAACGACCATACAGTTGATTTGTTCGAGGGGCAGTACAGCGTGCCCAACGGGATGGCGTACAATTCCTACGTGATTTTAGACGAAAAAACGGCGGTCATGGACACGGTAGACGCCAACTTCAAGGACGAGTGGTTACAAAAGGTCGATAAGGCGCTTGCAGGCAAAAGCCCTGATTATCTTATCGTGCAACATATGGAGCCTGACCACTCGGCAAATATCGCGGCGTTTTTGCACAAATATCCCAAGGCGAAAGTGGTTTCCTCATCTAAATCGTTTGTTATGATGAAAAACTTTTTCGGTACGGATTTCGCAGATAGGCGAGTGGTAGTTGAAGAGGGCGAGAAACTGAATTTGGGTAAGCATTTTTTGACGTTTATCGCTGCGCCCATGGTGCACTGGCCGGAGGTTATGTTGGTGTATGACGAAAGCGCAAAAGTGCTGTTTTCGGCGGATGCGTTTGGAAAATTCGGCGCGCTGGATAGGGAAGAAGAGTGGGCTTGCGAGGCAAGACGCTATTATTTCGGTATTGTGGGAAAATACGGTGTACAGGTCCAAAACTTACTGAGAAAACTTTCGGGCACGGTCGTAGACGTTATTTGTCCTCTGCATGGTCCCGTGCTGAAAGAAAATCTCGGTTATTATCTTAATTTATACGATACGTGGTCTCGTTACGGGGTGGAATCTAACGGCATTGTGATTGCGTACACTTCGGTATACGGCAACACCAAAAAAGCGGTAGAGTACCTCGCGAAAAAACTTAAAGAAAAAGGTTGCGAAAAGGTGGCGGTTAACGACCTTGCCCGTTGCGATATGGCTGAGGCGGTGGAAGACGCTTTCCGCTACGGTAAAATTGTACTTGCGACGACGACTTACAACGGCGAGATTTTTCCTTTTATGCGTGATTTCTTGTCCCATTTGAAGGAGCATAATTTTCAAAATCGTACGGTCGGGTTTATCGAGAACGGCAGTTGGGCGCCCGTGGCAACGCGCGTGATGCAAAAGGCGTTGGAGACGTGTAAAAATTTGACGTATGCGCAAAGCGCGGTCAAGATATTGTCCTCTCTAACGGACGAAAACTACGTACAACTCGACGGCCTCGCCGAAGAACTTTGTAAATAAAAATAAGGAAACGGAAATTTCATCAAAAAGAGCATCCCAAGCGAGGGGTGCTTCTTTATTTTGGCGCAGTTGGTTGGAAAGACGGGCATACTGGCGCGAGATATGTGCAATTTTCTCAAAATCGATTTGCAAAAAATGCCGCTTTTTGTCGTAAAAATCTTGCAATCGTGAAGAATATGTGATAAAATAATTTCATCTATGTGAAAAACATAAGACAAATTGGAGGTTTCTTTTATGGACGATATGGAAACGCCTGTTGCAGAGCAGGTAGAAACGCAACCCGTTCAAGAAAGCGAAGTAGCGGCGGAAAAACCTGCGAAAAAGCCCAACGGCTTTTTAAGAGCAGTCGGTTTTGACGCGATCAAAAAGAAGACGACGATTAAGACGGAGATTATTGCCGGTATCGTTACCTTCCTTGCGATGGCGTACATTTTAACGGTCAACCCCAACCAAATTTTGTTTGCGGGTGTGAGGACTGTCGTAGATGGTGAGGTTACGGGTACGTTTGTCCCGACGGACAACGTTCTTTGGCCGTCCATTTTCATTGCAACGGCGTTTGGGGCTGTCATCGGCACGCTACTAATGGCGTTTCTAGCGAGGATGCCGCTTGCACAAGCGTCAGGTATGGGTCTCAACTCTATGCTCGGCGGTGTCATCGGTGGTGGCGCTGGTTTAATTTCTTACACGTACAATTTCACGATTGGACAAGCCTTTATGATGGTGCTTATTTCAGGTATCATCTTCCTGTTGCTGTCCGTGATTAAAATTAAGGGTAAAACTTTCCGGGAACTTGTTTTTGACGGTATGCCCGTTGCGGTTAGAAGCGCAATTTCCGTGGGTATCGGTCTGTTTATTGCGTTTATCGGTTTCCAAAACGCACACATCATTGTCGGCAACCAATATACCCTTGTGGACCTTGTTGCTTTCTCTAAATATGACGTCAACGTAAATAGTGCCGTCGTGTGTTTGAGTGGCTTGTTCTTGATTGCAATTTTCGATAAACTTAACGTAAAAGGCTCGGTCATTTTCGGTATCTTAGGCGCGGCTATCGTGGGTATCCCCCTTGGCGTGACTAAGTGGTGGATTGCTGCCGGCAACGAACCTGGCATTTCTTGGAAATTCTGGGAAAACTTCGGCAACTTCTTTGCTGTGGGTGAAACAAGCGTGTTCGGTTCGTTTACCTCCGTCTTTACGGAAGGGTTCCCTGCAGGCTCTTTGTTTACCATCATTATGCTTATCATCACGATGTGTATGATCGATATGTTCGACACAATGGGTACCATCGTCGGTTGCTGTAGCAATAATAGCGTACTTTCCGACGAAACAGGCAAACCTCACCGTTATGGTCAAATTATGATGAGCGACGCCATTGCTACCTGTACGGGTGCTATGCTCGGTACGTCCACGGTCACGACGTTCGTAGAATCTGGCGCAGGCGTATCGGCGGGCGGCAGAACGGGTCTTACCGCGTTCACGACGGCTTGTCTCTTCTTCTTGTCTATGTTTGCATTGCCTTTATTTGCGGCTATCCCTAGTGCTGCTGCGGCGTCCGCGCTTATCTACGTAGGCGTTTTGATGATGAAGGGTAATGTTAAGAATATCGACCTTAGCAACGCAATCAACGCAACGGCTGCATTCTTGACCATTTCGGTTATGGTACTTGCATATTCGATTACGAAAGGTATTGGCGTCGGTATGATTTCTTGGACGTTGATGTCTATTGTGTCTTACCTTATCGAACTTATCAAGTACGCTATCACGAAGAAAGAAAAACCCGTATGGAACGTTTCTATCGTTTCCATCGTCGTATCTTTGTTGTTCTGTCTCTTCTTCTTCGTCCCTACGACGTTATAGTCCTTGATGATAAGAGGTTGTTATGAAAGTGGAAGAAAAGATTAAAGAATACGAAAAAGGTATCAAAAAAGTTTTGATTACGGCGGAGGAAATCCAAGCCGCCATCAAAAAGGCGGGCGAACGAATCGACGCTATTTACGACGGTAGACCCATCTTGCTTGTCAGCATTTTAAAGGGCGCGTTCGTTTTTATGGCGGATATTTGTCGTGCGGTGCACGTTCCTTGCGAAATAGGGTTTATGTGTGCAAAAAGTTATTACGAAGGGACGCAGTCCTCGGGCGTAGTGAAAATCACGATGGACTTGGATAGAGATATCAGCGGGTATCACGTCGTTATCGTCGAAGATATCGTCGATACGGGCAGGACGCTCAACGATATCACAAAGATATTAAAAGACCGAAATCCTGTATCTTTGCGTGTCGTGACGCTCTTGGATAAACCGTCTCGTAGGTTGGTAGATTTCAAGGCAGATGTGTCGCTGTTTACCATCCCCGATTATTTTGTCATCGGTTACGGTCTGGATTGTGCGGAAAAGTACCGCAACCTGCCTTACATAGCCGAATTTGGCGAATGACGAAACAACAAAAAAAGGAAGATAAAGTCTTCCTTTTTTTTGCTTTATAGAGTGATTAAGTCGGTGTCGAAAAATAGTGATAAAAAAGGTTAAAACTGTTGACGACCATAACAAAAGTATGTTAAAATAATTTTATAGGTTGATAAGGAACGCACATACTAAAAGGAGACGGTTTTGGTATGGTCACTTGTAAGTGCGGAGGTTACCAATAAAATTAACGGAGGCAGGGAAATGCTTGCCGATAAAGATATATCGTTGACACAATTAAAGACGTTGTCTAAGGCGCAGATAAAGGAATTGGCGCAAGGGATACGTGAAAAGATTATAGCCACCGTCGCTCAAAGCGGTGGCCATTTGGCGTCCAATTTAGGGGTGGTCGAGGCGACGATTGCTTTGCATAAAACTTTTAATTCCCCTGACGACAAATTTGTTTTCGACGTAGGCCATCAATGTTATGCGCATAAAATTTTGACAGGCAGAGCGGACGCTTTCGATACCATCCGTACCTACGGCGGGTTGTCGGGGTTTAGCAACCCGTTCGAGAGCGAGCACGACGTGCTGTACGAAGGGCATTGCGGCACCTCTCTTTCTGCTGCGCTTGGGATAGCCGAAGCCAACGCTTTACAAGGGAAGGAAAATTACACCGTGGCAATCGTCGGTGACGGCGCGTTGACCAACGGTATGATTTACGAGGCGCTCAACAACTGTGCGGGGAAAACCCTCAACTTAATTATCCTTATCAACGACAACGAGATGTCCATTTCCAAAAACGTGGGCGGCTTGCACAGGTATATGTCTAAGATTCGTACGAGCAAACGCTATTTTGCCTTCAAGCGCAGTTTTAGTAGCGTTTTAAGACGTATTCCGTTGATAGGCAAAGGTCTTTCCGCCTTTTTCAAAAAGATAAAAAGAGGGTTGAAAAAACTCTTTGTCAAAAATAATCTGTTTGAAGATATGGGGCTTTCCTATTTGGGACCCGTGGATGGGCACAACGTAGAGAAGTTGTGTATCGTCTTAGAAGAAGCCAAGAAAAAGCACCGTCCTTGTATCGTGCATATGTTGACGAAGAAAGGGCTCGGGTATACGCACGCCGAAGAAAAGCCGGAAAATTATCACTCCGTATCCCCCTTTGATATAGAGGAAGGGGCGGGCGTCGGCGGAGAATGCTTTTCTACCTGCATCGGCAACTATGTGTGTGAAAAAGCGCAGACGGACGACAAGATATGCGCCATTACGGCGGCGATGTGCGACGGCACGGGTTTGACCCGTTTTGCGGAGGTGCATCCCGACAGATTTTACGACGTGGGTATCGCAGAAGAGCACGCCGTTACCTTCGCGGGCGGTTTATCCGTCAGCGGTATGAAGCCCGTTCTCTTTTTGTATTCCACCTTTGCGCAACGCAGTTTCGACCAATTATTCCACGATATTTCTATCCAAAAATTGCCGTTAGTATTGGCGTTGGACAGAAGCGGTATCGTTTCGGGAGACGGCATTACCCATCAAGGCGTCTTTGATTATTCCCTCTTTTCAGCATTGCCGGGGACGACTGTCTATTCTCCCGAAAGTTACGCGGACGCAAAAGTGGCGATGGACAAGGCACTTGGCGGCGACGGGCTGACAATCGTCCGCTATCCCAAAGGCAAAGAGAATATCTCGTACGAGCAGGAGACGGATTGGGTACAAGAGGACGACTTAGCGTATACGCAAGGCACGCCTAACGCAGAGGTTGTCGTCGTCACCTACGGCAGGATTTCTTATCAGGCGTATCGCGCGCTGCAACTGCTCAAAGGCAAATATTCGGTAGGCGTTATCAAATACAAGAAGGTATGCCCCGTAGACGTGCCTCGTTTACAGACGCTTGTGAAGGACGTAAAACTGTTGTATTTCTTAGAAGAAGGTATCCGCGGCGGCGGTTTTGCCGAAAAGGTCTCGGCGGAACTCCTTTCCTTAGGTTTTACAGGCAAAACCTTCATTAATGCTATCGAAGATTATATCTCGCACGGCTCGTTGGACGAGTTGCTTAAAAAGTGCGGTTTGACGGGCGAACAAATCGCCGAAGACGTTTGTAAAATTCTTTCTTGACGGCAAACGCCTTCCGTAAAAGACGGATAGGTTGCCCACGCATTCCGCGTGGGCGACTTTGTTTGTAAAATCCTTCTTTTTTTTTGTAAAAAAACCAAAAACCACGTAAAAATTGTTGACTTTACCGTTTTAGCGTGCTAAAATGGTAAAGTATTAAAGCAAATTGAGGTAACAGCGATGGAAGAGATGATGAAAAAATTCCAAGACTTGTTTGATTCGGTGGCAAAATTGCAGACTGCGGAGGAGTGCGCGAGATTGTTTGAGGACTTATGTACGTTAAAAGAACTTGCGGATATGTCCCAACGTTTGGAGGTCGCGCGCCTTTTAAAGGCAGGCAAGAACTACCGTGAAATTTGTGAAGCCACGGGGGCGAGCACGGCGACCATCTGTCGGGTCAACAAGTGTTTGATGTACGGTAAGGGTGGCTACGGATTAGTGATAGGAGAAGAGAAATGATGGATTTTCAAGAGATTCTTTCGGTGGAGGAATGGACGGCGCTCAAACTTCGCGCGCTGTACGCATCGCAAGGTTACCGTCAATACAAGATGCGGAAATTCGAGCAATACGACTTGTACGTGCAAAACAAAGATTTCTTGTTGGACGAAAGCGTCATTACCTTTACGGACACAGACGGCAGATTAATGGCGTTAAAGCCGGACGTTACCCTGTCTATTATCAAAAACAGTCGTGACGAGGACGGCCCCCAAAAGGTTTATTATTACGAAAACGTCTACCGCGTGGCGAAAGGCACGCGCACTTTTAAAGAAATTATGCAAGTCGGGGTAGAGTGTTTCGGCGGTGGCGAGGAGACGCTTGAGGAGACCCTTTCTTTGGCGGCAAAAAGCCTCGATGAGATTTCTCCAAACAACTTGCTTGAGGTTTCGCATTTGGGCGTAATTTCGGGCGTTTTGGAGGCTTGTGGGCTGACGGGCGGCGCAAAGCAGCAAGCGTTTGCCGCGCTTGGCGAAAAAAACACGCAAGCGTTGACGGCGGTTTGCAAAAAAGAAGGATTGGACGAAAAAAAATCCGCTCTCGTAATAGCGCTCGTGGGCGTGTGCGGCTCGGTTGAAGAAGTCCTTGGGGAGTTGGATAAATTCGCAGTCGACGAAAAGACGACGTCGGCGGTAGTACGGTTCAAAGCGACCCTTTCCGCTTTACAAAAGGCGGGCGTTACGGCAAAGATGCGGGTGGATTTTTCCCTCGTCGGCAACACCAACTATTACAGCGGCTTGTCCTTTAAAGGCTTTGTCGAAGGGGTTCCCACCAGCGTTTTGGCGGGCGGGGAATACAATAACCTGATGAAGAAAATGAAGCGCAATTTGCGTGCAATCGGCTTTGCCGTATACCTTGACGGGCTTGGCAAAATGGCGGAGGAAGTATGAAAAAGATTATCAACGTAGCCTTGCCGAAAGGCAGACTTGGCGAAAAAGTTTACGACCTGTTTGAAAGGGCGGGTTTTCCCTGTCCTTCGATTAAGGAACCCAACCGTAAACTCGTTTTTGAAAATGCCGAGGTGGGCGTGAGATATTTCTGGGTAAAACCCAGCGACGTAGCCATTTACGTAGAGCGTGGCGCGGCGGATATCGGGGTGGCAGGGAAGGATATTCTGCTCGAATACACCCCCGACGTGTACGAATTGCTGGATTTGCAGATGGGCAAATGTTGGATGGCGGTAGCGGCAAAGGCGGGCTTTCAAGACGATAGAAACCGCACCTTGACGGTAGCCACCAAGTTTGCCAATATTGCCAAGCAACATTACTTTGCGCAAGGCAGAGACGTAGACATCGTACACCTGAACGGCTCAATCGAATTGGCCCCTATTTTAGGGCTTTCGGACGTTATCGTCGACATCGTAGAGACGGGCGCGACCCTCAAAGAAAATAAGTTGGAGGTCGTAGAGAAATTCGTCGACATCAGCGCGAGATTGATTGCCAACAAATCGAGTTTCCAATTCAACCGTGAAAAAATCGAGGAAATCCGCGCAGGACTTGCAAAACAAACGGAGAAGTAAGTTATGATAAAGATTCTCAAAGATATGCCCGAAAGCCGCGCGCAAATGTTTAGCGGGGTGGAGAAAAAGATAGACGTAACGGCAATCGTCAAAGAGATTATCGCCACCGTGCAAAGAGACGGAGATAAAGCGTTGAAAGCGTACGCGCAAAAATTCGACGGTGCGGTGCTGGACGACTTGCGGGTCAGCCAAGCGGAAATCGCCGAGGCGGTGGAAAGCGTAGAACCCGAATTTTTGGAGATTTTACAAAAAGCGGCGGCAAATATACGGGAATTCCACTTACAACAAAGACGGGACGGCTTCCGTTTAGACAAAGACGGGGTCGTGGTGGGACAAAAAATCATCCCTATTGAAAACGCAGGGTTGTACGTACCAGGCGGTACGGCGGCGTATCCGTCCACCGTTTTGATGGACGCAATTCCAGCCAAAATTGCAGGCTGTAAAAGGGTCGTGATGACGACGCCTCCCGACAAGCGCGGGAAGGTCAATCCCGTCATCTTGGCGGCGGCGTACGTAGCGGGCGTGGACGAAATTTATAAGTCGGGCGGCGCACAGGCGATTGCGGCGCTTGCGTACGGGACGGAAAGCGTCCCCAAGGTAGACAAAATCGTGGGACCCGGCAACGCCTTTGTAGCGGAGGCAAAGCGGCAAGTATTTGGGGCGGTGTCTATTGATATGATAGCGGGGCCTAGCGAGATTATGGTGCTTGCCGACGGCAAAAACAACCCCAAGCACATTGCGGCGGATTTACTTTCTCAAGCAGAACACGACAAGATGGCAAGCGCGGTGCTTGTGACGGACGATATGTCCTTTGCAAAGGCGGTGGCGCAGGAGATAGAGGAGCAGATTCCTTTGCTTGCCCGTGCGGAAATTGCGCGCGCGTCCATCGACGACAACGGCAAGATTATCGTGACGGACGATATCGAACGTGCGGTAGAGGTAGCCAATCAAATCGCACCCGAGCACTTGGAGGTTTGTTTGGACGAGCCGTTTGCGTATTTAGACAAGATTAAAAACGCCGGTTCGGTATTTTTAGGTAGATATTGTCCCGAGGCGCTGGGCGACTACTACGCAGGTAGCAACCACACCTTGCCGACGAGCGGTACCGCGAGATTTTCCTCGGCGCTGTCCGTGGACGACTTTATCAAGAAAACGCAGTATATCTACTACGACGAAAGCGCGCTGAAAAAGGTCTGCAAAGACGTAGAATATTTTGCAAATAAAGAGGGCTTGACGGCGCACGCAAGAAGCGCTGTCATCCGCTTTGAGGATTGATATGAGCAAGTTTTTTAGTGATAGGTACGCTTCGCTTGCGCCTTACGTGCCGGGCGAGCAACCCAAAGAAAAAAAATATATAAAACTCAATACTAACGAGTCCCCCTTTCCGCCCTCTAAAAGAGCGCAAAAATACGCGGCGGCGGAACTGAAAAAATTGATGCTGTATCCCGACCCCGATTGCAAAGGGTTGACGAAGGCGATTGCCAACCGATATGGGGTCGAGGAAGGGCAAGTAATCGTCAACAACGGCTCGGACGAAACGTTGTATTTTGCCTTTCTTGCCTATTGCGACAAAAAAAGACCTGCGGTGTTTATGGATATCACCTACGGGTTTTATAAGGTGTTTGCTGAGTTCACGGGCTGTAAATATGTAGAAGTCCCCTTAAATAGCGATTTTAGCGTACCCGTGGACAAGTTGAAGAAGACGAAAGGCACGATCTTTCTTGCCAATCCCAACGCGCCTACGGGGCTTGCGTTATCAAAGTCAACGATTGAGGAAATCGTGGCGGCGGATAGAGATAGGGTTGTCGTTGTGGACGAGGCTTACGTCGATTTCGGCGGAGAAAGTTGCGTTTCGCTCACCGAAAAATACGACAATCTGCTCGTCACACAGACCTTCTCCAAGTCGAGAAGTTTAGCGGGCGCCAGGCTGGGTTTCGGGATAGCGGATAAGGGGATTATCGCCGACTTGCAACGCATTAAATACTCCACCAATCCCTACAACGTCAACAGGACGACGGCGGCGGCGGGGCTTTGCGCGATGGAGGACGAAAAGTATTTTTCTTCTAATTGCGAGAAGATACAGTCCACCCGCACTTGGACGAAAACGCAGTTGGAGGACTTAGGCTTTACCGTCACCGATTCTAAGGCGAATTTCCTCTTTGCAAAAAGCGAAAAAATCGGCGGCGAGGAGTTGTACGTAGCCCTTAAAGAAAACGGGGTATTGGTGCGACATTTTACGGCGGAAAAAATTAAGGACTACAACCGTATCACGATAGGTAGTCAAAAAGAAATGCAAATATTAGTAGATAAGATAAAAACTATTTTGGAGGCAAAACAATGCGAGTTGCTGAAATCGTAAGAAAGACGAAGGAAACGGACATCCAACTGACGTTGAACTTAGACGGCGCGGGTGAAAGCGAAATCAAGACGGGCTGTGCCTTTTTAGATCATATGCTCACTTTATTTGCCCGTCACGGCAAGTTTAATTTGACGGTATCCTGTCAAGGGGATACCGACGTCGATTTCCACCACACGACGGAAGACGTAGGGATTTGTTTGGGACAAGCGTTCAAACAAGCGCTTGGCGAAAAGAAAGGCATTGTCCGCTACGGCGACGCTATCGTGCCTATGGACGAAACGCTGATACTGTCGGCGGTAGATTTCTCTGGCCGTAGTTATCTTGTATGTTCTCTCGATATCAAGTCCCCGAAAGTGGGCGATTTCGATACCGAACTTGTCGACGAGTTCTGGATGGCGTTCGCGGCGAACGCAGGTTGTACTTTGCACGTTAGACAACTTTCTGGGAGCAACGCACACCACATTATCGAAGGGGTGTTCAAATCGGTGGCAAGAAGTTGCCGCGCAGCGGTAAGTATCGACGAAAAATTCGCGGGCGACGTGCCCTCTACCAAAGGGGTGCTTTAATGGTCGTAATCGTGGACTACGGCGTGGGAAACTTATTTTCCCTTGCCTCTTCCTTTGCCGCCATTGGCGTAGAAGCCAAGGTTAGCGGCGATAAAACGGAAATCGAACAAGCGGACAGAATTATTCTGCCTGGGGTCGGCGCGTTCGGCGACGCGGCGGAAAAACTTTTTTCTTCGGGGCTTGCGGACGTTGTCAAAGCACAGGCAAAGAAAGGTGTGCCCGTCTTGGGCATTTGCCTCGGTATGCAACTGCTTTTTGAAAAGAGTTACGAGTTCGGCGAGTATGACGGTTTAGGTCTTATCAGCGGGCAAATCCGTCCTATAGCAGACGTAATCCCCAAGGACTATAAAATCCCGCATATCGGCTGGAACGCATTACATTTTGAAGGAGAAAAGAGCCCTTTGTTCAAGTATTTGCAAGAAGGCGACCACGTTTATTTCGTGCACTCCTATTACGGAGCGGATTGCAAGGACGTGATTGCGACGGCAGAGTACGGCGCTTCCCTTACGGCGGCGGTGGAAAAAGACAACGTTTACGGCTGTCAGTTCCATCCCGAAAAAAGCGGTAAGGTGGGGCTGAATATTTTACGCGCGTTTTGCGAATTAGGGGGGCAGGTATGAGATTGTTTCCTGCGATAGACTTATACGGCGGTAAGGCGGTGCGCCTTTTTAAGGGTGACTACGCCCAAATGACGGTATACGCCGATAACCCCGTAGAGATAGCGCTTGACTTTAAAAAGCAGGGCGCAAACTATATGCACCTCGTCGATTTAGAGGGCGCAAAAACGGGTGGCACTCCTAATCTTTGGCGGATAAAGGAATTGCTTGCGGCGACGGACGCTTTTGTGGAAGTAGGCGGCGGCATCCGCAGTATGGGGGTAGTGGACGAATATTTAAAGGCAGGCGTTTCGCGCGTGATTTTAGGCACGGCGGCGGTGACGGACGAGGCGTTTTTAAAGACGGCGGTCAAAGAGCACGGCGAAAAAATTGCAGTCGGCGTCGATATTAAAGACGGCTTAGTCGCCATTAAAGGCTGGACGGAAAAGTCCTCGTTGGATGCGCTTGATTTTTGCAAAAAATTACAAGATATCGGTGTGTCGACGATCATTTCGACGGACATTTCTAAAGACGGTGCTATGCAGGGCGCCAATCACGCCTTGTATACGACCCTTTCCAAAACCTTACAAATGCAAGTGATTGCCTCGGGCGGCGTATCTTCTATCGACGACGTTAAAAAACTCGCCGCGCTGGATATTTACGGCGCGATAATAGGCAAAGCCTATTACACGGGCGCAATCAACTTAAAGGAAGCGTTGGAGGTGGCTAGATGATAACCAAACGCATTATCCCTTGCTTGGACGTGAGAGACGGACGGGTGGTAAAAGGGGTCAATTTCCAAGGCCTTGCCGACGTTTCTTCGCCCGTAGAACTTGGCAAATATTACAGCGACAACGGTGCAGACGAACTTGTTTTTTATGATATTACGGCTTCGTTTGAGGGAAGAAAACTCTTTTCGGATATTTTAAAAGAGGTGGCGTCGACAATCTTTATCCCTTTGACGGTAGGCGGCGGTATCAACGGCGTAGAAGATTTTGACAGGGTGTTGAAATGCGGCGCGGACAAGGTAAGCGTCAACTCAGGCGCAATCCGCAATCCGTCCATTATCTACGAGGCGGCAAAACGCTATGGTAGCCAATGCGTCGTCCTTTCGGTGGACGCTAAGCGCGTGGGCGGTAAATACCGTGTGTTTAGCAAAGGCGGCAGAGAGGACACGGGCATGGACGCGCTGGATTGGATTAAGCGTGGCGTAGACAGCGGCGCGGGCGAAATCGTACTCAACTCCATCGACACGGACGGCGTGAAGAAAGGGTTCGACTTAGAGATGCTTTCCGCCGTTTGTGATATCGTATCCGTACCCGTAATCGCGTCGGGCGGCGCAGGTTGTAAAGAGGACTTTGTTAAACTGTTCAAGACCTTGCCCAAAGTCGACGCAGGGCTGGCAGCGTCCATCTTCCATTTTGGCGAGGTGGACATCAACGACTTGAAAAAAACCTTGCAAGCGCAAGGTATACCGATGAGAATATAAGGAGTCAATTATGATAAACGTTGAGGATCTTAAATTTGATGAAAAGGGGCTTATCCCCGCTATCGTCGTGGACAATGCGACGAAAAAAGTGCTGACTTTGGCGTATATGAACAAGGAAAGTTTGCAAATCACTTTAGAAAAAAAACTTACCTGTTTTTATAGTAGGTCTCGCCAAGAATTGTGGCTCAAAGGAGAGACGAGTGGCAACTATCAGCACGTCGTATCTATCACGGCAGACTGTGACAAGGACGCGCTTGTCGTGGAAGTGGAGAAAGATGGCCCCGCTTGCCATACGGGCGAAGACAGTTGTTTCTTTAATCCCGTTTTAGAAAAGGAAAAGCCTGATTTTTCTTTGCACTCTTTGGTAAAAATGCTCCAAGAGAGAAAGGCGACGATGCCCGCAGGCTCGTACACGACTTATCTCTTTGAAAAAGGGCTTGACAAAATTCTCAAAAAAGTAGGGGAAGAGAGCACGGAGGTCATTATCGCCGCCAAGGCAGAAGACAAGAAAGAAACCATCTACGAAATCGCGGATTTGACCTACCACGTCTTGGTGTTGATGTTGGAAGCGGGCATTTCCTTGGAAGATATTTATAAGGAACTTGCTTCTCGTCACGTAATTGATAAGAAGGTTAAGCAAGAGAAAATGACCAACTAAAAAATAAAGGCGCATACTCGGCGTGATACATCGTCGCGGTGCGCTTTTCTCTTGCTTGCGTACACTTAAGTACGCGCCCTGCGAAAAAAGTCTTCTCTCCTTGTCTGACACCAAGTCTTCGTCTTTATTGCGCATATGCGCCGCAGGGGTTCGCTTACGTACTATTTGGTACGCGCGCTCATCACGCCTGCCCTTGCTAGCATTTCCGTTTTTTACACCTGCTTATAATAAAAGCGCATACTCGGTGCGTCGAGATGCGCTTTTTTAGTGCAGAGTGCATAGCGCATAACGCATAGTGGTGGAAAAATAATGCCACAATTATACACTTTGCATTTTGTATTATGCACTAATCCTGCTCACGTCTTCGCTTTTTACATCTACTCATAATAAAGGCGCAAAAAATGCGGAGGCAATATTGCCTCCGCATAAAATTTGTTGGATGAACGTTGATTATCAGTTAATTCCCGTAGGCTTCGTGACGACCGTAGTGCCGTAGTCTTGTGCTTTACAGGTTATAACCATATTCAAATTAATTTTGGTAGGAATCCCTTCAATCGTTTGGTCGAAACCAATCGTAAGGTCTTGTCTCATGCCCGACAAGATACCGTTTTGAACGTAGTATTTCACAATCGTTCTAATATCCATATCTTTGATTATCGATTCGTATTCGTCCAATTGGGCGACTGTTTCTTCTAAGAAGCGTTCTGCCTGTTCACCGTCAAGGGCGAAACCATAATCCGTTTTAGTGAAATAGGTGTAATCAAGATAGCCGTCGGCGAAGGGTACTAATTCCTCGGTGCTTTCAAAGCCGATTGTGGAGATTTCGTCGGCAGTCCAGTTTTGAGTCACTTGACCGTTTTGAACTACTTTCGCATAGCAAACAAGTTCGGTGCCAACGTTTTCCAAGTAGGCATAGATGTTGCTAGTAGTGGTTTCGGTTTCCGTGAAATCGGGATAGCCGACAACCTCCATCTTAGCGGTGTTGACAACGGTTTGCTCTATGTAAATTTTCCCTTCTTCATATTTAATAAGCTGTGAGAGGGAGGCGATATCCGTTATGCGCACTGAAATGCCGTCTTCGGTAGCGGTAACCGCCATCTTCATTTTCGACTCGGTTAAGTAAGAGCAGTTTTTGTATGATTCCATATCGAAAATGGAATCATAATAACTCTTCGTAATCGTTTCACCCGTCACAGGGCAGGGGGTGTAATATTCCCAATGATTTGCGTATTTGATGATATAGACTCTTACTTTCGAAGAGGGTGTATCTTGCGTTGACGCAGGGGTATAGTCTTGGGCGTCGGCATACGTTACTTCGTATTCCTCTACCGCCAAAACGCCCGTCGTATCAATGTTCAGCGCGGTGATTTCTTCGGGCGTCAAATCACTTGTTTTGGTTGTGTCAAGGACGTCAACTTCTTTTTCGCCGACAACTTCCGCTTCTACGAAAGATGTTGCGGCTTCATCAGCGGACAAATAGTTGTTTTGAGAGATGGTTCCCGTATACGTTTCGGATACACCGCCGATTTCGTCGATAAATTCCGTGTGCGTTTGGGCTTCTTTTTCTTCTGCACTAAGTTCGTCGCTGTCGTCACAAGCCGCCGTGATCCCAACGGAAAGAATGGTGCTAACTGCTAAGACGCCTGCAAGTATCTTTTTCATTAGTTTTGCTTTTCTCATATTGAAGTCCTCCTTTATATTGATAAATCAATATAGTTAAATTATACAAAACAAAAAAAGAAATGTCAATAGGTTGCCAAAAGATTCATTACAACTATTTTTCCGTGAAAAAAACACTCGGCAGACAAGCCAAGTGTTTTGTCGTTTTTTTAATTATTCGCCTTTGAAGGGAAGGAGAGCCGCGATTCTTGCACGCTTGATAGCGGTAGCAATCTTTCTTTGGTGTGCAGCGCAGGTACCGCTCATTCTACGAGGGATAATTTTACCGCCTTCCGTGATGAATTTTTTCAAACGGTTAACGTCCTTGTAGTCAATAGCGTCGATTTTTTCCTGGCAGAAAGCGCATACCTTTTTACGGGGCATCTTCTTGAAAACCTTTTTTACGGGTGCTTTTTCTTCCATAATAATTCTCCTTTAATTTATAGTCCTTCTATTAGAAGGGGATATCGCTGTCGTCTTCCATTGCCTGTAAAACGGGCTTCTTTTTGGGTGCAGCGGCGCGAGGCATATCCATATCGTCTTCACCTGCTTTCGGCGTCAAAAATTCGACGTCTTGGACGATAATGTCGACGGCGGTGCGTTTTACACCTTGGTTGTCCTCGTAGTTGCGAAGCTGAATGCTACCGGTGACGGCAACTTTGTTGCCTTTTTTGCAGAAACGCGCAATCGTTTCGGCTTGTCCGCGCCAAGCGGTGCAGTTAAAGAAATCCGTTTGGCGTTCACCGTCTTGACCAGCGTAGTTTCTGTTGACAGCGATAGCAAAGTGACATACCGCAACGCCGGAGGCAGTTTCGGTAAGTTCAGGGTCGCGTGTTAAGTTACCAATTAAAAATACTTTGTTCATAATCGTGTTTCCTATTAAAGTTTAGTGATCATACGTCTTACAACTTCACTGTCAATGCCTGCGACACGTTCAAGTTCGGTTAAAACGTTTGCGTCCGCTTCAAAGGTCATGAGCACGTAATACGATTCGGTTTTGTAGTTGATGGGGTAAGCGGTTTTTTTGGTACCGATCTTCTCCGTGGACACTACAGCGCCCCCTGCGTTCTTTACGATGTCTTCATACTTTGCTACTTCGGCTGCTTTTACGTCTTCCGTAGAATCGTTGTTAAGCAAATAGAGCATTTCGTACTTAGCCATATTCGATTTACCTCCTGGTCTTATTCGGCATACTTTCTCTGTATGCAAGGTTGGTTTACGGCGCATACCGCCGCATAATGGTATTATAACCCATTTTTTACCGTTAGTCAATCAATTTTCTATAAGAAAATCAAATTTCTTATCCTAGGCAGGATGAAAAAAACCGAACGGCCTTATTTTCCGCTCGGTTTTTATACATAAATGGATTGTGTTACTAAATCGTGGGCATTTCTTCAAAAGCGACGATAATTTGCACGAGGTCGAGCAAAGACAAATCGCCAAGTTTTTGTTCCGTTCTCGTTGCGTCCCCCGTCGCTTCTTTAAGGAGCGTGTTGAGGGAAACGCCCATAAACGTGGTTTGTTCGAGATCGAAATTAAAGGTCAAAACTTGGTTGTCGACCAACTCTTGCAACGAGGCTGCTTTGATATTGGTGGACATGTTGTCCATCATTTCGTCAAAGTCCTCTACGGTGTAGTCGTCCGCAGACTTAATATCGTTAGGGTCGTCTAACATATAAATCCAAGGCCCCGTCAAGTTGCCCGTAGTGGAGTCGTATGCTTCGTCGGCGAATACGTCGACGATTTTTAAGTTGGTCATCGTGGTAGCGATTTCCCCAATCTTCGTGGTTGCAATAGATTTCAAGAAACGGTTGCTTTCCGCGATGCTGTTGCCGCCGCTGTCTTTGCCGAGGATATCGTCGATGGTCAAGCCTTGGATGGCATCTTCCAAAGTGCCGACGGTTTCGTCGCGTAATGCGTACAACAAGGTGTTTGCTTCGTCGATTTCGCCGAAGAAATCGACGATTTTAATCGTTTGGATAATGCTCTCCATATCACGCAAATCTTTCAGCGTTCTAGGGCGGTAATAAAGTCCGTTGACGGGGTTCGCGTTCCAGGTGACGGTCGTGCCGTTTACGTCGAAATGGATACCGTTGTAACCATAAGCAAGCGCTACCATCAATTTTTTGTCAGGGTCGTTATACTCGGTGGCGCTTACATCCAAAGCGGCGCCGAGTTCAATTTCATCCAAGAAGTGAGTGGCTTCCGTTCCGCGCAAGGAAGAAAGCATTTGCTTTTTATAGGTAAGTCTATTTTCCGCTAAACCCGTTTGCGCGTCTGCTTGAGTCGCGTATGCATAATATTTCCCGTCCGTTGCTTGGCTGATATAGTAGTCGGCTTTCCACGTATAATCGATGAAATAAATGCCGCCGCCGAGGTTGCTCGTCGTGCCGTGTTCGTCTACTCCGTCGCAAGGAATGTTTATATCGTCGTATGCGATTCCGTTAACGATAGAGTAGGTAATAGGGTTCATCACAAACGTGCTCCCCTCGATTTGGTATCTTGAAGAAGGACCGTAAGCAAGGTTGATAAGCAGGGGGTCGCTACTCGTGGTTACGTTGAGTACGGAAGCAACGGAGATGCTGTCGAACACGTTTTCGCCGTCCGTGATTAAGTCACGGAGGGTGCGTTTGCCGTAAGGATTGCCGTTCTCGTCGTTCAGCCATTGGATGTCGTCGTCCGTGCCGTCGCTGTTCGTATCGATAAGTTCGTAGTGCACGCCTTCTTCGCCGTAAGCAAGCAGCAATAACATACTGTCGGGTTTAGGGTCGTCGAAAGGAGTGATGTCCAAAATGTCCGCGAGGTACAAATCGTACAGTTTATCTTTGAAAGTGTCTAAATCCAATAAGTCGCCGACTTTGGTGGGTGGGGTGATGGGGGTAATTTCTTTGGTGACGGGGTCTACGGTGTAGTCCACGCCTTCTTCTCCATAGGCAATCGTCAGCATTAAGGAATCGGAGTCGCCGTTCAAATCAAGCAAGTCTGCGACGGCGATGTCGTAAAGGATACGTTCGATATCAATCCCCTCTTCCATCAAGTCGCCCATCGTCAAACCGCGACGAAGTTGCTTGACGCCGGGGTGGAGAATGCTTTGATTAGAAGGGAAACGGTATACTTCATAAGAGTTCGTGTCTACTTCTTTCAACAGTTCCACGAGGACTCTGTCGCTGTCTACGACGGCGTAGGCGTATCCGTCCGTATTATAAGAGGTGATAGTGTAGCCGAGTTTGCTGTTGTGCCAAACGCCGCTCATATAGGTGTAGGTTTCTTCGCTTTCTTCCTCTAAGAAAGTATTGTTGTTGCTGTCAAAGGTGTAAAGTCTGGGCAACATTTGCACGCTTTCTGTCGACCCGTTATCGACGAGTACGTAGTCGACGTTTTCTTCCCCGTAGAGGAAAGCGCGAAACAATTCGTCATCGTTGTGAGAGTTGCCGGTGCTTTTCAAGAATCCCGCAAGAGAGATGTGAGAGAGGATAGTGGTGAACTTGTCGTTCGTCATCAAATCGGAGAGTTTAGTGGGGGTATTGTTGCCCAACATCACGACGTCCATTTCTCCGTCGTAGTCGACGTCCTTTTCAATGAATTCGTGGTCGAGTTCCCCATACGAAATGAGTTTTAACATTTCGCTAATTTCGCCCGCGTATTGACCTGCTGCTTTCCCGATTTCCATATTGTCAATAGATTCGAGTATGTAAGCGTCCAACTGCGAAAAAGGCTTAGCCATCAATTCGTCCATCGTCATAGGCAACCCGTAAGAAATCGCCTTGTCAATCACAGGCTCTAATTTGTCGCGTATGGGCGTGAAAGTTTCTAACGACCCCAACGATGCGGAGCCGTCGGAGGCGTCTTGTGCAAAATCTTGGATATCTCCAATTGCTTCCAATATGGTATTGGAAGCGAAACTTTCGGTTAAGAAATCTTTATAATCGATTTTTGATCCCGTCATGTCACCGATAGTATTGATGCCTTCTTTTAAAGTCATAGAAGTGGCTACGTAATAGCCAAAGCCAGCGATACCGCCAACCGTGGCGAGAATCCCGATGACAAAGCCTATCAGCGCCGCGACGAATTTGCCCAAAAAGCCGCTTTTTTTCTTTCTTTCTTTTGCCATAAAACACCTCACGTCTATTCAAAGACTGATTTTTTTGCTAGAAAAACGATAAAATATACCGTTGCATTATACATTATAACTTATGGCGGACAAAAATGCAAGTTATTTTCACAAAAAAACGCCCTAAAGGGCTGTTTTTATTTACCACTTTTTGTCAAGGGAAGATTGACATTTTTCGGTGGGCGTGATACAATGTCAAGAGGAAAGGAGCATAGGATGAGCGAAATTACCGAACTTAGCGTACAAAGCAAAGACAAAAGCCGTTGCAACGTTTACGTCGACGGGCGTTTTTCCTGTGGACTTTCCATTGAAGTCGCGTTAAAAAACCGATTGAAAGTGGGGCTGCAGGTCGACGACGAGTTTCTGGCAAGAATTCAGTTGGAAGGGGAAAAGGACGTTGCCCTTTCCAAGGCGCTTTCCTTTGTGACGCTGACGCAAAAGACGAAAAAACAGGTCCGCGATCATTTGACCAAAAAAGGGTATTTGCCCGCCGTCGTCGAGTACGTGTTGGACAAGATGACCGATTATAAGTTTTTAGACGACGAAGCGTATGCTTCTTCCTATTGCGAGGCGGCGGCAAAGAAAAAAGGCAAAAAACTCATCCAAATGGAATTGCGAGCAAAAGGGGTCGCAGACGAAGATATGGACGCCGCTTTGGACGGGGTGGACGAGGAAAGCCAAAAGGCGACGGCGACGCTCTTATTGCAAAAGTACATGCGCGGGAAATCTACGGATAAAGAGACGCTTGCCAAAGCCTTCCGTTATTTGATTTCCAAGGGCTTCGGGTATGAGACGGCGCGCTCGGCACTCTCCACGCTTGCGGATACGGAAGCATACGATTCATAGGGGGCAGGGCTGTGTTGAATAAAAATAGAAAGATACCTGTACGCCACTTTTTTACGCTGTCCTCTACTCTGGATACCGCAAAAAAATGGAAAAATAAAGGCAAAGAGGTCATTATCGTTGCCAAAAAACAAACGCGCGGCCGTGGGCGAGAAGGTCGTTCTTTTTCCTCCCAGGCGGGCGGGCTGTATCTCGGCTGGTTGCATTTTCCACAAGATATGAAAGCAAAAGACGGCTTTTGGCTGGTGGCAAGAGGGGCGGTTGCCGTGTGTAAAACGCTGGAAGATTACGGCTTGTCCCCTACGATAAAATGGCCGAACGACGTCTTGCTTGGCGGTAAAAAAATTTGCGGAATTTTGACGGAAAATACTCTTAGCGGCGATCGTATCCAAAGCACGGTCGTCGGGATAGGACTCAACGTCAATAACCGCTTGGAAGATTCGCTTCTTCCCATCGCCACGTCGTTGAAAGAGGCGCTTAATAAGAAGGTGTCTTTGAGAGAGGTGGAAAGGCGTCTGTTTTCGTATTTAGCAACGTCTTTTAACCGCGTCGACTATTACTCTCGATTAGGCTCGTTGGGCGAGGTGGAAATTTTGGAGAACGGTACCTGCTACTCGGCAATAGCGGAGGGGATAGACGAGCAAGGCTTGCTGATTGTAAGCGTATCGGGCGAAAGACAAAAAAAGAGCGCGGCGGAGATTTCCTTGCGCAAGGTGGAAAAACGATGAAACTGTTGACGAACGAACAAATGCGCGCCGCGGACGCCTATACGATCAAGGAGTTGGGCGTTCCCTCGCTTACGTTGATGGAGCGGGCGGGTACGGCATTGTATTTACAGGCAAAAACGGTCACGAAAGGAAAAATTCTCGTCGTTTGCGGCGGTGGCAACAACGGCGGCGACGGGTTTGTGTGCGCCAGAAAACTTCTCCAAGACGGCTATCCCGTGACAGTGGCGCTTTTGGGCGAGGCGCGTACGGCAGAGTGCGTCGAGAATCGCAAGTTATACGAAGCGCAAGGCGGTGTTGTTTGGACGATATTCCCCGAAGGGGAATATTCCCTTGTCGTCGATTGTTTATTCGGCACGGGTTTTTCTCCGCGCGGTGGCGAAAGCGAAATTTTTGAGAGAATCAACGCCTATAAAAAATCGGGTGCGAAAATTCTTTCGGCAGACGTCCCCTCGGGGCTTTGTGACGACGGAGCGGCGCCGTCGGGTGCGGTGAAAGCCGATTGTACCGTATGTTTTGGCGAGATGAAACTTTGTACGCAATTAGAGGACGGGTTGGATTACAGCGGCACGGCATATCGGGTGGATATAGGGATTGATTTACCGGAAGAGGATGACGCCTATGCGCAGTCGGTTTCTTTGGCGTTAGTCAAGTCTTGGCTTCCTGCCCGAAAACGCAATACGCACAAAGGCACGTATGGGCGCGCGGCGATTGTAGGCGGCAGCCAAAAGTATACGGGCGCGGCATATCTTGCCCTTTCCGCTTGCGTGCGGGGTGGCGCGGGTTATTCTTCCCTTTATCTTCCGCAATTGATATTACCTGCTTTTTATTTAAAGATTCCTGAGGCTCTGCTTATCGGCTGTCACGAAAACTTTGTCGAGGCGGATTATTTGCCGTTATTGCAAGCGGATGCCGTCGGCTTTGGAGTGGGGGCTACGACGGAGGAGAAGACTAAGGAAATTTTGCGTTTCTTGCTCAAAAATTACGAGGGGAAACTCGTGATAGACGCAGACGGTTTAAACGCATTGTCGGCGTTGGACGAAGCGGAAAGGGATTTCTTACTTTCTTCTAAAAAATGCGGGGTTATCCTCACGCCACACAAAAAGGAATTTTCCCGTTTGACGAAGAAATCCGTCACGGAAATTATAAAAAACGCTTTGGATATATCCAAAGCGTATGCAAAAAAACACGACGTAACGGTATTGCTCAAAGGTGCGTCGACTATCGTCACGGACGGCGATAAATCGTACGTGAGTACGACGGGTACGGCAGGGCAAGCGAAAGGAGGTAGCGGCGACGTTTTGACGGGGCTTTTGACCTCTCTGCTTGCGACGGGACAAACCGTGACGGAAGGGGGTGCGTTAGCCGCGTACCTTGCGGGGGCTGCAGCGGAGTTAGCCTGTGAAAAGATAGGGGATTACGCCTTGACGGCAAGCGACGTCGTCTCGTCTCTGGGTAGGGCGTTTTTAGAGATTCAGCGATAACCAAATACCCGTATCAATAGGGCGGCAATCGTCATAAAACATCCAAACAAAATGTAATAATAGGGAAAAGGCACGAAGAAAGAGGACAGCAGTAGCAACACGCCGCCGACAAAAAAGCGTCGGCTGTTTTGCTTGGCGAACCAAATTCTGGGCAGCCTTTTTTTCTTTTTGGTAAAATACGGCTCGCTGAGGTAACTTTCAGGCAGTCGGTTTTCCTCTTTTAATTGCTCGTAGATTTTTTCGCCTGTAATGCGTTCCAAAGAAAATTGCGCCAAAAAAGCGTCTGCGTCAGGGCTGATTTCGCCACATACGATTTCGCCTTGCGTTTTTTGCTCCAAGCAAACGCGGACGATTGGGATCAAATCCTCCGTTTGCACAGGTCTCCATAAAAACAAGGAAAAAATGAGTTTTTCTTCTCGTTCTATATACCAAATCCCCGACGTTTGCGAGGGCGATTCGCTGTAAAGTAAACGCAAGGCGTCTTCGGGTGATAGTAGCGCCAAATGCGTGAGTAGCATCTGTTTTTGTTTTTCTTCTCCGCGCCGAAGAAGTAGTCGTTCTTCTTTTTTCGTTTTTGATAAGCCAAACAGGGAGGTGGCGGCTATCCCGAAGAGCCCGGCGACGAGAAAAGCCAAACCGATAGGCAGGCGAAAATAGCGTAAGAGACATAATGCCGGCAATGCGACGACGAAAAAAGTAAAAATCAAGTCGGAAAACAATACCCATTTTTTCATAATGCTATTTTTGTCCAAAATTTTGCCGATTAAACTTGAAAAATCCGAAAATATATTGTATAATGAAAAAAAGGAAGAAAGATGAAGATAGGGATTTTTGGCGGGTCGTTCGACCCCGTGCATACCGAACACGTCTGTATGGCGTCGTCGGCAATAGACTGTTTAGGGCTAGACAAACTGTACGTCGTGCCCGCGGCGATTCCTCCCCACAAACCGTGGAAGCGTATGACGGAGGACGAGGTGCGTTTGCGCGCCTTACAAATCGCCTTTGACGGGGTAAAAAAGGCGGAAATCAGCCGCTACGAAATAGAGGAAAAGGGCACTAGTTATACCTATCTGACCTGTCGCCGTTTTAGAAAATTGTATCCGTCGGCGGAGTTGTACTTTTTGGTAGGGACGGATATGCTTCGCGATTTTCCCACTTGGCGATATCCCGAAGAAATTTTGCAAAACGTCATGCTCGCCGTTTGCGGCAGGGCGGAAGAAGAGGGCTGGCAAGAAAAAGAACTTGCTAGGTTTGTCCAACTCTTCCAAAAACCTTTCGTGCCTATCACCTACGAGGGACGGGCTGTTTCCTCGACGGAAATTCGCGTCCTGCTTGCGGCGGGCGAGTCTACCCAAGGTATGCTTGCGCCAAAAGTGGAGCAATATTTAAAGGAAAAGGGCGTTTATGAAATTGCGCGCGCAAAGGAGGCGCTTTCGTTAGAGTCTCCTAAACGTCGTTTGCACAGTCTGCGCGTGGCTTTCCTTGCCGCCTCGCGCGCCCCCTCGTTGGGTGTCGATGAAAGACGGGCGATTATCGCGGCGCTCTTTCACGATTGTGCAAAAAACTTAGAAAAAGATTCTCCTTTATTGCAGGGCTTTTCGTGCGATAAAGGCGTACCTGCCCCCGTCTTTCATCAGTTTTCAGGCGCGTACGTAGCCCATAAAGCGTTCGGGATAGAAGACGAAGAAGTGCTGGACGCTATCCGCTACCATACGAGCGGCAGAGCGAATATGTCGACGCTTGAAAAACTCATCTATCTTGCGGACGCTTTAGAGTCTGGTCGAGATTACGACGGGGTGGAAGAATTGCGTCGGCTGTTTTGGTCGAAAGACGGCTTGGACGAATGTTTAACAAATAGTTTAAAAAGCACTTTAGCGCACGTGGAAGCAAAGGGCGAATCCCCTTATTTCCTGACTAAAGAGGCTTATGAGTATTATCAAAAAGAAACGGAGAAAACAAATGGCGGAAATCAGTAGTAAACAGTTAGCTTTGGAAGTATGTAAGGCATTGAGTGCAAAACGCGGCAAGGATATTGTCATCTTAGACGTGCGAGAAAAAACGAGCCTTTGCGACTATTTCGTGATCGCAGGCGCTTCCAACGCTCCGCAAATCCGCGCGATGGGCGAGGGTGTTGAAGAGGCGATTGAAAAGCAATTCGGCGTACAGCCTACCCGCACGGAAGGGGTGCGCGACGGACGTTGGGCGGTGGTCGACTACGGCGACGTTATCGTCCATATTTTCAACGACGATACGCGGCTTTTCTACCACTTGGAAAGGTTGTGGGCAGACGATAAAAATATGCAAAGATACGAAGACTAAGAAAACGCAGGGTCATCCCTACGTTTTTTACTTAAAATCTATCCGTTTCGGGTCGGAAAAACTGTCCTTTGCCCGTTTGCGTTTGCGCTCGACGATGTAATATACGGGCTCAGGCTCCGTCGGCGGCGGTTCGGGCGGCGGCGGATCTTTGCGTTCTTTTTTTGAAAACAAACGGATATGGACGGCGAAGAAACAAAAAGCAAACAGCAACACAAGCCCCATACATCCGCCAAGGACGGAAACCAGTAATCTATTCATAAGGGCAGTATAGCCCTTTTTTTCTGGCGAAAAATAGGGGAATGGGACAAAAAAAGAGGTGGTTTGTCGTTTGTCTAACGGGTTATAGGATAAACTTTTTCGGCATAGGATAAAGGTATGAAAAAGTGTGTGGTAGCCCTTCTTTTGGCGGTTTTTACAGGATTTTGCGTGGCGGTGTCTCTCTGTGTCAACGTGTTGTCGTCGCAGACGGTTTTTGCGGGCGACAACGTGTTCAAAATAGTCGTTGACGCGGGGCATGGCGGGATTGACGGCGGCGTTTCGGGGGTAAATACGGGGGTAAAAGAAAGCGACTTAAACTTAGAAATCGCTTTAAAATTGTGCGAAAGGCTGCAATCTTTCGGCTTTGAAACGGCGCTGACGAGAAAGACGAAGGAGGGTTTGTACGATACGACGGCGAAAGGGTTTAAAAAGCGGGATATGGCAAAGCGCAAAGAAATTATTGAAGAGGAATCGCCCGCGCTTCTTCTTTCCGTCCATCAAAATTATTATCCGTCTTCCTCACAGCGCGGCGGGCAGATTTTTTATTTAAAGGGCGACGACGCGGATGAAAAGTTGGCGGCGTGTTTGCAGACCCGGCTGAATGCTCTCTACGAAAAAGAGGGTGTAAAAGCCCGAAAATATATGCCGGCGGAGTACTTTATTTTAAGTTGCGCGCCCTGTCCTGCGGCGCTTATCGAATGTGGTTTTTTGTCTAGCCCCAAAGATGAAAAATTGCTTTGTAGCGAGGCGTTTTTAGACCGACTCGTTTCGTCGGTTTGCGACGGCGTTACCGATTATTTGTTTTCGCAAGCGTAGCGGCTACGTAATACTTACGTAGCGATATGGAAAAATGCGAAGAAATTCTTATAATTGCTTGTCATTTGCCGTAAAAGGTGGTATAATAGATAAAATGGGCAGAGGTTTGCAAAATGTTGATGACAGGAGAAAGCCTTTCTAAGGCGGAAGCAAAACTGATGAATCCCGTCGTGTTGGCGTTCGTGGGCGACGCGGTGTATTCGTTGTACGTAAGGAATCGTATGGCGGTTTGTTATAAGGGCAAACCTGCCGATTTTCAGCGTACGGCAGGCAAAGTCGTTTCCGCACACAGCCAAAGTGCGTTTGTGGAGCAAATTTCTCCTTTGTTCACCGAAGAAGAAACGGAGATTTTTTTGCGGGGTAGGAACGCGAAAAAAGGCGCGAAAAGCAAAAATGCGGACGTTGCGGAATACAACCGTTCTACGGGGTTTGAAGCGGTACTCGGCTTTTTATACGTAAGCGGACAAACCGCAAGGATAGAGGAGTTGCTTTCGTATGCTCCCGAAGAGTTTTTTACCCCTCAACAACCGATAAACGCATACAAACCCTAAAAGGACAAGGATATGAAAACGGAAGGAAGAAACGCCGTCTTAGAACTGTTAAAGACGGGCAAAAACATCGACAAGATTCTCTTAGAAAAGTCTGATAAAGGCACCCCGCAGGGCTCTCTGGGTTTGGTGTTTGCGCAGGCGCGCACAAAAGGCGTTCGTATCCAATTCGTGGACAGAAGGGTGTTGGATAAGGAGAGCGTGACGGGAAAACATCAGGGCGTGGTCGCGTTTACGACTGATTACGAGTATTTTGATTTAGAAGAAATTATCGCCGAAAAGAAAAGCGAAAAGGGTGGGTTTATCATCCTTTGCGACGGAATAGAAGACGTGCATAATTTGGGTAGCATTTTGCGTGTAGGCGAGTGTGCGGGTGCCGACGGCGTCGTCATCTCCAAGACGGGTTGCGCCCCCGTGACGGAAAGCGTTATCCGCATTTCCGCGGGCGCGGCAGAGCACGTCAAAGTAGCACGCGTGCCTTCCCTCAACCAAGCGGTGGAGAAACTGCAAAAAGAGGGGTATTGGGTGTACGCTTTGGAAGCGGGCGGCGAAGATATTTATTCGCAAGATTTTACAGGCAACGTCGCTCTTGTCGTGGGTGGCGAAGACAGCGGGGTAAAGCGCTTGACGAAAGAGCGTTGCGACAAAGTTTTGTCCCTCCCTTTGCAGGGCAAGGTCAATTCTTTAAACGCTTCGGTAGCGCTTGGGATTGCCTCTTACGAGGTGCTCAAAAACCGCTTGGGCGTAAAATAAGGAGAAACGGTGGCAGAGCAAATGCAAAAATTGTCCGACGAGGCATTGATTAAGAAAGCGCAGTCGGGCGACAATCAAGCGGTGGAAGCCCTTTGCTTGCGCTACGGCGGCGTCGTGCGTATGAAAGCGCGGGAATTTTTCCTTGCGGGCGGCGAGACGGAAGACTTGGTGCAGGAAGGGATGCTGGGGTTGTACCACGCCATTATGGATTACGGCAAAAAAGAAAACCCTATGAGTTTTAAAAATTTTGCCCATCTTTGCGTATCGCGAAAGATTATCGATGCGGTGAAGGCGTCGGCGCGCAAAAAAAACGTACCGTTAAACAACTACGTCTCCTTATTTTCTAGCGATTGGGAGATGCCGGATAAGAATCCGGAGGAAGAATTGATTCTCAATGAAACCCGACGGGAATTTATGCAAAAAATCAGCGGCGTATTATCCGATTTTGAGTTCAAGATTACCATTATGTATATCGACGGATTGACGTCGGCGGAAATATGCAAGGGGACGGGAAAGGACGGCAAAAGCGTCGACAACGCCCTGCAAAGAAGTAAGAAAAAACTGCAAAAACTCTTTCACATACAGAGGTAAAAGATGGCATATTTGGCGTTATACCGTACGTTCCGCCCCGCAACGCTCGACGAAGTGGTGCGGCAGGAACATATCGTTACGGTACTCAAAAATCAAATAAAAACGGGTAAAATCGGTCACGCATACCTGTTCTGTGGCCCTCGCGGTACGGGTAAGACGAGTATCGCGAAGATTTTTGCCGCGGCAATCAACTGTGAAAATCCTATCGACGGATCGCCTTGCGGTAAATGTGCGACCTGTCTTGCTCTGCAAGACCCCGCCAATCTCGACGTGACGGAAATCGACGCCGCCTCCAACAACGGCGTGGACGAAATGCGTGATCTGCGCGAAAAGGTGCAATATCCCCCCGTTTCGGGAAAATATAAAGTGTATATCGTCGACGAAGTGCATATGCTTTCTCCGTCGGCGTTCAACGCACTCCTCAAAACGCTGGAAGAACCTCCCAAACACGCCGTTTTCGTGTTGGCTACGACGGAGGCGCACAAAATCCCCGCAACCATTTTGTCAAGATGTATGCGGTTTGATTTCAAATTGATTCCGCAAGCGGATTTAGAGAAACGGTTAAAAGGCATTTTACACAGTATCGGTAAGGGGTACGAGGAAGAGGCGGTGCAAGCCCTCGCCCGCGCGGGCGCGGGAAGTGTGCGCGATATGCTTTCCTTGGCGGATACCTGCGTGTCTTACAGTAGTGGAAAATTGACTTATGCCGACGTCACGAAAGTGCTTGGTAACGCCGATTTTTCCTCGTTGGCCACTCTTTGTGCGGCGATTTTGTCGGGGGATACGGGCAAGGCTTTGTCCGCGGTAGAAGACTTTTTGGCAGAAGGCAAAAGCGTGGGCTTATTGCTTGCCGACGTATTGGAGTTTTTCAATGCCGTCGCCATCGTGAAAAATTGTCGCGGCGCAAAAAATTTATTGGCTTTGCCCGACGCTGATTTTGCGTTGGTACAGTCGGTAGCAAAAGAGGTTGACCCTCACGCGTTGCTCCGTGCGACGGAGATTTTTGCGCTGGCGGAATTAGATTTAAAATTCGCCTCTTCGCCGAGGGTGCTTTTCGAGACTTCCGTGATGAAGGCTTGTATGCCCCAAGAAGATTACGATATCGAGTCGTTGCTCGTCCGTATTTCTTCGCTGGAAGAAAAATTGAAAAACGGGTCGCCCGTAGTGGTAGATTCCCCGAAACAGGAGATAAAAACCCCTCCAGTAAAAGAGGTGGAAGACTTGCCTCCCGAGGCGTATTTCGACGACGTTCCGCCTCCGATGGAGGAGCCGATTTTTGACGAAACTCCCTATTTCCCTTCGCAGACGCCGATAAAGGAGGCAGAGAAAAAACCTGTTAAAATCGACCCTGCTCCTACCGTTTCGGTGAAAAAACCCGTCACAGGCGACGCAAAATCGACCTTCGGTGCGTTTTTACGCGCTTTGCGTAGGACGGGCAAAAACGGCGTTTTGTTTGCCGTTTGTATGGATCTGGATTATGCGATAGAAGACGGGGTTTTCCAACTGATTACGGACAGCGATACGATGTATAAGTCGATGACGAGGGAAGACCATTATCCGCTCATTAAGCGTGCGTTTGAGGAGATAGGCGTGACGGAAAGCGGATTTTCCATCCAATTAAAAGGGAAACCTAAAGACGACTTTGCAAAACGAATGGCGGAATTAAAAGACGCCTTTCCCGATACCAAAATTGAGATTAAATAAGAGGTGAAAAATGGCAGGATTCAAAGGCAATAACGGCGGTATGCAAAACCTGATGCGCCAAGCGCAAAAGATGCAAGAAGAAATGGAACAAACGGCGGCGCTTCTTGACGATTGGGAAGTGGTCGGCACGGCGGCAAACGAAGCGGTAGTCGTGTATATGAACGCGAAAAAGATTATCAATGGTATCGAACTCGACGAAAGTATCGTCGACCCTGAAGACGTGGAATTGCTTGAAGATTTAATCATGGCGGCAATTAACGACGGTTACGCCAAGGCGGACAAAGTCTACGAGGAAAAGATGGGTAAGTTCGGCAATATGGGCGGCCTTGGAGGGATGCTCTAAGGTATGGACGTATTGATAGAGCCTATCGGGAAATTGGTCAACGAGTTTTCCAAACTTCCCGGAGTCGGAAAAAAGACGGCGCAACGATACGCCTACAAAATTATCGATATGCCCGAGGCGGAGGCGCGTGCTTTTGCCGAAGCAATCGTGGGGGTAAAAAAGAAGGTTAGATATTGCTCCGTTTGCGGCAATTTCACCGAAAAAGAGACGTGCGATTTATGCCTGCGTAGAGAAAAGAAGACTATTTGCGTCGTCAAGGAACCCAAGGACGTTACGGCAATTGAAAAACTGCGGGAATTCAACGGCGTATACCACGTCTTGCACGGGGTCATAGACCCTATGGCTGGGATAGGGCCCAACGAAATTAGAGTAAAAGAATTGCTTGCCCGTATTGGCGAAGGTGGGGTAGAAGAGATTATCGTGGCGACTAATCCCGACGTGTCGGGAGATGCAACGGCTCTCTATCTTGCCCGCTTAATCAAGCCGCTTGGGGTAAAGGTGACTCGCCTTGCGCACGGTATTCCCGTGGGTAGCGAAATTGAATACACGGACGACGTGACGCTTACGCGCGCGCTCGTAGAAAGAAACGAATTGTAAAAGTACGAAAGGAGGCATACTGGTATGAAAATATCCGTATTAGGCTGTGGTAGATGGGGCTCTTTTATTGCGTGGTATCTCTGTAATCACGGACACCAAGTATATTCTTGGGGGCCAGAGGACGATTATTCGTATAAGGTGCTCAAAGAAACGGGGAAAAACGAATACGTGACCTTGGATAGCCGTATTACGTTGACTTGCGATTTAGAGGCGGCGGTGTCTCACGCCGAGGTGATTATCATCTCCATCTCTTCGCAAGGGTTGCGTGGGTTTATGCAAAAGATATTGGCGTACGACGTCAGCCAAAAGAATTTCGTCCTTTGTATGAAAGGGATTGAGGTATCGACGGGCGCAAGATTGTCGCAAGTACTGATTGAAAGCGGGGTGTCGAAAGACCGCATTGCCGTTTGGGTAGGGCCCGGTCATATCCAAGCCTTTACGCAGGGTATCCCCAACTGTATGGTCATCGATTCGCACGACGACCAATTAAAGAAAACGCTTGCCGACGCGTTTAAGAGTAATCTTATCCGTTTTTACTACGGCACGGACATTATCGGTACGGAAATTGGCGCGGCGGCAAAAAACGTTATGGGCATCTTAGCAGGTGTGCTTGACGGATGCGGTTACGTTTCGCTTAAAGGCGCGCTGATGGCAAGAGGCGCGGGCGAGGTCGCTCGTTTAATCAAGGCGATGGGCGGTAACGCGTTATCCGCTTACGGGCTCGCGCATTTAGGCGATTACGAGGCGACGTTGTTCAGTCCCTATTCCCACAACCGCGCGTACGGCGAGGCGCTTGTGAAAGGGGATAAATTTATGAAACTTGCCGAAGGGGTACCGACGGCGGCGGCGATGAAAAACCTCGGTGAAAAATATGGAGTCGATTTGCCTTTGACGAACGCGGTATACGAACTTTGCCAAGGGGATTGCGACAAGCAAAAATGCAACGAAGTGCTTGACAAACTCTTTTCACGGGAAACAAAATACGAATTTTAATGCGAAAAACGCCCTGCAAAAGGGCGTTTTTTTGTGGCGAAAAAGGTATAAAAAGCCCAAAAAAACGGCAAATTATAGGTATGAAACGTATCAAAGAGAGTAGCCGCATACAAAGTAGAGACGAAAGAGAGACTTGTTTTCCTTTGCAAAGCGAAAAAGCGAGGGACAGATGACGGGGAAAGATAGAGAAAATTACAATAAAAACTATATTGCTTACGTGCATTCTTTTGCTCCGCCGACCAAGCATTTAAAAAACTGTTTACACGCCTTTCTGGTGGGCGGGCTCATTTGTTGCATCGGGCAATTTATCCGTTATATGCTAGAGATTTTTTTAGGGCTAGGCGGAGACGAACTGGCTGGGATGACAAGCGTTATTTTGATTTTTCTAGGTACGCTTTTGACGGGGCTGGGCGTGTATGACAGGATTGGACGGAATGCAGGCGCAGGCTCTATCGTTCCTATTACGGGTTTTGCCAATAGCGTTTGTTCCCCCTCTATTGAGTTTAAGACGGAAGGCTACGTATACGGGATGGCGGCGAAGATGTTTATCGTCGCGGGACCGATTATCGTCTTCGGCGTGCTAGCAGGGACGCTAGTCGGGATGATATATCTATTGCTATAACGGCAAAATAAAAAAGCATACGCAACGGTGCGTATGCTTATTTTAGTGGAGCAGGTACGGGTTTATTTCCGTTTTGTGGCGCTTAAGACCGCCATAATCACTACGCCTACGTTTGCGCCGAGCAGTAGCCCTGCGCCGAGTCCTATCCAAAACATATTCCCCTCCACGGTTATCTTTGCCAAACCGATTGAAAATTATACCTATTGTAGTATATGAAAAACAAATGGAATTCGTCACCCTTTTCTTGTATAAGCGGATATAATAAACAAGGGGGTATCTATGCGGATTTGTTTTGTGAGTAGTGGAGGAGTGGAGGCTTTTTTGCAGCGAGGGAAGGAAGAAAAGTGCGACGTGACTCTCTTTTGTTTTGAAGAAAAAGAGGTGGAATACGAAGAAGAACTCAATGGAAAGACTCATTTGTTTGAAGACGTAGCGTCCCTTTCTAAACGCACGTCGGGCGTCGTTGTTTGCGGGGCAAAGACGAAGGCGTATGGTCAAATGCGCAATAGCGCAATCGTGGCGCAAAAGGGGAAGATTTTGGGGGTTGCGGATATGACTCGTTCTATAGGCGACGAGGTGGTATGCGGCGCACCGTTAAAGGTGTTCGACACCGTGGCGGGGAAAATAGGGGTGATCGTCGCCGACGACCTGTATTTCCCGGAAACGGCACATTCTTTGACGGAATGCGGTGCAGACACCCTTGTGTGTCCCTTGGCGAAAGAAATTACGCCGCTGGAAAGGGTATTATTTCGGGCGACGGCGTTTTTTTACGGCGTTCCCATACTGTTTTGCGGGAGGGGGAGCGCAGGGATTGCCGATTATCAAGCCAACGAAAGTTTTTACACCCCGTTTTCGCCCGTGGAGACGGTCTTTGAAAGGAAAAAGCAGTATGCTTTGGTTTCAACACGTAGGCGGATATTTCGTACTTAAAAAGAAAAAGACGGCAAAAACCGTCTTTTCGCGTTTATAAATTAAAATCCTGCCTGTTTAATATCTCTGTCTACGGCGCGTTTGACGTCCCTTTCGGCAATCGTTTGTTTTTTGTCGTAGGTATGTTTACCGCGGCAAAGGGCGATTTCCATTTTGACTAGCGAGTCTTTAAAATACAGTTTTAAGGGTACTAAGGTGTAACCTTGCCTGTTGATTTTGCCGGCAATTTTGGCGATTTCGCTTTTGTGCAGTAAAAGTCGTCTGTCTTTTCGCGTATCCTTATCGCTCATAATATCCGCTTTGTTGTAGCGGGCGATGTGCATATTTTTCACGGAGACGATATTGCCGCGGATAAAGCAAAAGCAATCGTTCATATTGACGGCGCCTGCGCGTACCGACTTGATTTCATCTCCCGTCAAGACGATGCCCGCTTCGTATTTTTCTTCGATGAAGTATTCAAAAGAGGCGCTTTTGTTGACTGCGACAATTTTCATACCCTGTCCTCCTTTTTGCCTAAGAAGGCAAAGACGGTGCGTCTGCGCTCAAAATCGACGTCTTCAACCCGCACCCTGATTTCGTCGCCAATCGTAAAGGATTGTTTTTCCCCTTTCAAGGTAAACTTTTCGGGGATGCACTCAAATTCTCCTTTCAAGGTCTCTACGGGGATTAACCCTTCGACGGTGTTTTTCAGTTCGGCAAAAACGCCGAAAGAAGTAACGCCTGAGACGACGGCGTCGTAAATTTTGCCGATGTTTTCGCTCATATACATAGTGGTATAAAGGGCGTCGACCTCCCGTTCCGCTTCGGCGGCGTTTCGCTCCGTCATGGACGACCTGTCGGCGGCGTCGCGTACAAAATCCCCATATAAACTATGGATGTTCTCATACCTGCCCCCTATGATTTCTTTGATAATACGGTGTATGCAAAGGTCAGGGTAGCGTCTAATCGGGGAAGTGAAGTGACAATAGCACTTGCTGGCAAGCCCAAAGTGCCCGATGTTTTCTTCGCTGTAACGTGCTTTTTGCATACTTCTAAGCATCACGCGGTTAAGGACTGGATAGACGGGTAAGTTTTCGGCGGAAAGAAGCAGTTTTTGATAATCGTACGGTTTCACGTCCTCGGCGTTGAAAGGCGCTTTCAACCCTAACGTTGAGGCAAAGGCTTGGAAGTCGCTTGCTTTTTCGGCGCTCGGTTTTTCGTGAATACGATAGATAAACGGCGCCTCTAAATCTTGCATATATTCTGCCACCGTTTCGTTGGCAAGCACCATAAACGCTTCGATGATTTGATAAGAGAAGGGGCGTTCGTAGTCGGGGATAGTGATGGTTTCGCCGTCGAATAAGATTTTTGCTTCTTTGACTTCCAACACGACGTTGCCTTTTTTTCTTCGCATTTCCTGCAAAATTTTGGTCAGTTCCGCAAAGAGGAATACGCTATCCTTGACGTCAGCGTACGCGTTGGTTGTCTCTTCGTCTCCTTCCAAAATGCGGCTGATTTGCGTATACGTCATTTTGTGTTTAGAGCGAATAATCCCCGGCACGATTTCTCTTTTTGTGACGATCCCTTTTTTATTGACGGTCATCAGACAGGATAAGGTCAGCCTATCTTCTCCTTCGTTCAGCGAGCAAATGCCGTTGGATAAGGCTTTGGGAAGCATAGGTAACACTCTGTCGGGAAAATAGACGCTGGTGCCTCTTTCGTAGGCTTCTTTATCTAGCGGGGAAAGTCTGGCAACGTAATGGCTAACGTCGGCGATATGCACCCCTAACAGATAATTTTCGCCCTCTTTGCGCAAGGAAATGGCGTCGTCGATATCTCGCGTATCCTCGCCGTCAATCGTGACGATAAGTTCCTCGCGAAAATCTCTTCGGTTGACTAGATCTTGCGCTGTAATTCCCCGTTTTTCGGCTTTTTCCGCCTCCTTTTCTACGTGGGCAGGGAATTCCTCTTTTAAGTTAAAAGAGCGGATTATGGACGATTCTTCTGCGAAGAAATCGTCTGCGTCGCCCAGCACTTCGACGATAGTGCCGCCAGGGGCTTTGCCTTGCGGATAGTCGGTGATGCGGACGACGGCTTTTACGCCGTTTTTAACGTGAAGACAAGTGTGCCAAGGGATAAAGATATCGGAGAAATATTTCTTTTCGTCGGGGACAAGGATGCCAGAGCGCCTATCTTTATAAAAGGTCCCGACGATGGTGGTGTAGCCCCTTTCGAGTATTTTAAAAACTTCCGCCTCGTCTCCTTCTATGCGATTTGCCAGCACCAGGTCTTGATGCATTGCTCCGTGCAAGTTCCTATGAGGGATAAAAAAATCCTTTTCTCCCTCCGTTTTTTTGTCGGGTACTAAAAAGGCGAATCCGCGTTCGTTGCCGACCAGTCTGCCTTTGATAAGGCCGAGTTGTTCGGGCGTGCCGTATTTTCCTTTTGTCGATTGTACAAGCAGTCCGTCTTCGCAAAGTTCTTCCAAGAGGGCAAGTAGTTTCTTTTTATCCTGTGGGGACGCGCCTAAAAACTTCGCAACGCTTTGCAAGGTAGAAGGGGGAAGAGCCCCGTCGGTGAAAAGTTGTAACAATTTCTGTCTGCTCATATTGTGTCCTTAAAGAGAATAAAAAAGGCGGCTTATCAGTCAAGCCGCCCAACGTTCGATTTTTATGCGCTTACCCAAATGGCATCGATTTGCAATACAAAGAAAGCAATGGATAATACTGCCAAAACAATCAGGCAAATAATCGTCCACGTCTTCATTTTTGCTTCAATCGATTTTCCTTTGTTCTTGCCGAAGAAGGTCTCGCTGGAGCCGCCCAAAGCGTCAATCCCAGACGAGTTGGCGGGTTGCAACAAAACCAAAACGATGGAGACGAGTGCAGCGACTGCCATCAAAATAATCATAATAGCACTCAGCGTATTACGCAATGTGATAAGATCGCTGTCAATAGCCTCAGCCAATAAGTTTGCAAAGTTCAACATAATTAGTGTGTCCTTTTTCTTGAAAAATTTTCGCAAAGTAACTATTTGCGCTCAAATACTTACTGATTATACCATACTTGAAAGAATATCGCAACTGATTTTTTGCGTTTTTTTGAAAAAAATGCGTTTTGATAGACGGAAAAGTAAAGCGTCCGCCTGACTGCGGACGCTTTTTAGATAGATTACTTGATGAGGCTTGCCCCCGTCATTTCTACGGGTTTTTCAATCTTCATCATATCAAGTAAGGTGGGCGCAAGGTCTGCAAGCACCCCGTCGTCGCGCAATGTCGCGTTTTTATACTCGCCCGAAACGAGGATGACGGGAACGGGATTGGTGGTGTGTTGGGTAAATGCGCCTACGCCGTCTTCCGCGACCATTTGATCGGCGTTGCCGTGGTCGGCGGTAACAAGGGCGCTTCCGCCCATAGCGAGGATTTTGTCGGTGACTTTCTTCACGCATTCGTCTACGGTGTGTACCGCTTTGACTGCGGCTTCCATAATGCCCGTATGCCCGACCATATCGCAGTTTGCATAGTTGAGAATGACGACGTCGTATGCGCCTGTGTCAAGTTCTTCAAGAACTTTTTCGGTGACGGGATAAGCGCTCATTTCAGGTTGCAAGTCGTATGTCGCTACCTTCGGGGAAGGGATGACGATACGTGTTTCCCCTTCGACAGGCGCTTCTAATTTTGCGTTAAAGAAGAAGGTTACGTGCGCGTACTTTTCCGTCTCTGCGATATGCAGTTGCTTTTTACCCAAAGCGGACAAATATTGAGGCAGGGTATTGGTGATTTCATCGGGAGGGAAAGCGACACCTACCTTTTCAAAGGAGGAATCGTACACGGCAAACCCTACAAAAGTAGGGTTGAGGAATCCCGTTTTTCTCTCAAAGCCCAGCGTTTCGCCCGTCTTTTTGTCGACGAACGGGAAAGTCTCTTGCGAAAATACGCGGGAGATTTGTCTGGCTCTGTCAGGACGGAAGTTGAAGAAGATGATGCTGTCTTCCTTTTCGATAAGCGCCACGGGTTTACCGTCTTTCGTCAGGTTGGTGGGCAGGATAAATTCGTCGGTGACGCCGTTTGCATAGGAGGCTTTCGCCACGTCTGCCGCGCTCCCTTCAAATTGTACGCCGGTACCCAGCGTTAGCATGTCGTACGCTTTTTCTTCTCTATCCCAGTTGTTGTCTCTGTCCATTGCATAGTATCTGCCGCAGACGGAGGCGATTTTACCAAAGGCAAGTTCGTCCATCTTTGCTTGCAGTTCGGCAAGGAAATCGGCACCGGAGGTGGGGGCGACGTCTCGTCCGTCCGTAAAGGCGTGTACGTAGACGTTGTCAAGCCCTTCTTTTTTCGCCATTTCTACCAAGGCGTAGAGGTGCTCGGTGTGGCTGTGTACGCCGCCCGTCGAGACCAGACCGAAAAGGTGCAGTTTTTTGCCCTTTTTCTTGGCGTCATGCATGGCTTTGAGCAATTCTTCGTTTTTAAAGAATTCGCCGTTGCGGATATCCTTGGTGATTTTCGTGAGGTCTTGATAGACGATACGTCCTGCGCCGATGTTGAGATGTCCAACTTCGCTGTTGCCCATTTGTCCGTCGGGAAGTCCTACAGACATACCGCTTGCGCCAAGTTGGGCAGAAGGGTATTCCTTCATAAGTTGGTTTACGTATTTACTGCCGTCGGTAAAGATGGCGTTTCCGTTTTGGTTGGGGTTGATCCCATAACCATCCATAATAATAATTGCATAAGGTTTTTTCATATTTACTCCATAAGCCACGTATATACTTCGCAATACTGCGTTGCGCTCCGTGCCGCCTTGCTCGTGTACCATCTAGTACGTTCTCGTCGTCGGTACTCACGCGCCTTGTCTTGCTTGCATCTCCGCGCCTTTATATGCTATAAGTTGCGGGCGTTTTGCCCTGCGAAAATTCAAAAAGTAGGGGGCAGGGTCGCGTTTAACCGCATTTTCCCGCCCCCGTGTCTACGTTTAACGATTATTTGTCAAAGTTGACGATGGTTGCAAAGTCGTTTGCTTTCAAGGAAGCGCCGCCGATAAGACCGCCGTCGATTTCTTCCATAGCCATAAGTTCTTTGCAGTTGCCAGCGTTCATGCTGCCGCCGTATTGAATACGGGTTGCCGCCGCGCAACCAGGGCAGAACATTTCGCCAAGCGTTTTTCTAATGAAACCAATCGTTTCGTTGGCTTGTGCAGCCGTTGCGGTTTTGCCCGTACCGATAGCCCAAACGGGTTCGTAAGCGATAACCACTTTCGTCAAATCTTCCACGCCTGCAAGCCCTTCTTTGATTTGCTTTTCAAGGACGGCTTCCGTCTTGCCCGTTTCTCTTTCTTCGAGGGATTCGCCCACGCAAACGATAGGGGTAAGCCCCGCTTTCAAAGCGGTGAGGGTGCGCTTGTTGACGGTTTCGTCCGTTTCGCCGAAATATTGACGGCGTTCGCTGTGACCGATGATGACGTATTGAACGCCGTATTCAAGGAGCATAGCGGCGGAAATTTCGCCCGTGTAAGCGCCTTTTTCTGCGAAGTGTACGTTTTCAGCGCCGAGGCCGATGTTGGTGCCTTTGAGCGCTTCGCTTACGGCGGGGATGTCGATAGCGGGTACGCAAACGACTACGTCGCAGTTAGCGTCTTTTACAAGGGGAGCGATTGCGTTGACGAGCGCTACGCCTTCGCTAGCCGTATTATTCATTTTCCAGTTACCAGCAATGATAGGTTTTCTCATGATATTTCTCCTAAAATTTTTGTAAAAATTATTTGTCGTTGAGACAAGCGATACCGGGCAATACTTTGCCTTCGAAAAGTTCAAGGGACGCGCCGCCACCCGTGGAGATGTGGGTCATCTTGTCTGCGTAGCCGAGTACTTGTACTGCCGCCGCGCTGTCGCCGCCGCCGATGATGGTGGTAGCCTTTCCGTAAGCGTTTGCAAGCGCCGCCGCAACCGCCTTCGTGCCTTCTGCGAGGATGGGGTTTTCAAATACGCCCATAGGCCCGTTCCAGATGACCGATTTCGCGTTGGCAACCACTTCTGCGAACATTTTCTTCGTTTCGGGACCGATGTCGAGACCCATCATATCCGCAGGGATACTGTTGGTGGGGTATACCGCGGTTTCGATAGGCGCGTCGATAGGGTTGGGGAAGGATTTCGCCGCAACGGTATCTACGGGCAACAGAAGTTGTTTGCCGAGCGCTTTTGCTTTCGCCATCATTTCCTTGCAGTATTCGATTTTTTCATCGTCGACAAGGGAAGTACCGATTTCGCCGCCTTGCGCCTTAATGAAGGTGTATGCCATACCGCCGCCGATGACGAGAGTGTCGCATTTTTCAAGCAAGTTGGAGATAACGTTGAGTTTGTCTGCAACTTTCGCGCCGCCAAGGATAGCCACGAAAGGTCTTTCAGGGTTTTCGAGGGTGTCAGCCATCACGGAAAGTTCCTTTTCGATCAAGAACCCGCAAGCCGCCGTTTTCACGAGGCCTTCTTCGACGATACCGGCCGTAGAAGCGTGGGAGCGGTGCGCGGTACCGAACGCGTCGTTGACGTATGCTTCTGCATAAGAAGCGAGAGCTGCCATAAATTCGGGCGCTTTCTTTTCTTCGCCTTTGTGGAAACGCAAGTTTTCAAGCAAAACGCATTCCCCTTCTTTACAAGCGGCAACTTTTGCTTTTGCGTCTTCGCCGACGACGTCGCAAGCAAAAGTAACTTTGCCGTTCAACAATTCGTTGAGTCTTGCCGCCACGGGCGCAAGCGTCAATTTCTTGACGTCTTTCTTTGCTTTTTCAAGCGCTTCTTCGGTAGCAGCGGCTTGTTCCGCTTCGGGAAGAGCGGCGATTTTTGCCTTTTCTTTCTTGTTAAGTTCGAGTTTTGCGTCGAAAACGTTGTGGGGCTTGCCCATATGCGAGCAAAGGATAACTTTTGCGCCTTGTTCCATCAAATATTTGATGGTGGGCAGAGCGCCGACGATACGGTTTTCATCGGTGATCACGCCGTCTTTCATAGGCACGTTAAAGTCGCATCTTACGAGCACTTTTTTGCCTTTAACGTCAATGTCTTTTACGGTTTTCTTGTTCATAAAGTGGAAAATCTCCTTACAAATTTATTTCGTACAGATATATAATACCCAATTTTTTACCTTTTGTCAACCTTTCGTCTGAAAAGTTTGTAAAAAAAAGCGCATTTTGACAAAATTTTCCGCCAAAAAAATTCCTTGATAAAATGTCCCTAAAAAGGAGCACAACTCTTGACGAAAGTGCCCAAAAGTGGTATAATATGTCGAAACATATAAAAAACGGAGCACGGAAGATGAGTAGAGCAGACGATATTTTTGCACAAAATATGACGGATATTATCGAGAACGGTTTTTGGGATACCGATTTGCCCGTTCGTCCTCGCTGGGAGGACGGCACGCCCGCCCATACCGTAAAAAAGTTCGGGATTGTCAATCGCTATAATTTGCAGGAAGAATTTCCCATCATGACGATGCGTCGCACGGCGTTCCGCTCCGCGGTGGACGAGTTGCTTTGGATTTGGCAAAAAAAGAGCAACAATATCCACGATTTAAAGTCGCATATCTGGGATAGTTGGGCGGATGAAAACGGCTCGATAGGCAAAGCCTATGGATATCAACTCGGCGTCAAGCATAAATATAAAGAAGGGGAGTTCGACCAAGTGGACAGGGTGCTGTTCGACTTAAAAAACAACCCTGCGTCTCGCCGCATTATGACCAATATTTACAATTTCCAAGACTTGCACGAAATGAACTTGTATCCCTGCGCCTATTCGATGACGTTTAACGTTTCCGATGACACGCTGAACGGCATTTTAAACCAACGCTCCAACGATATGCTGACGGCAAATAACTGGAACGTGGTGCAATACGCGGTACTTTTAATTATGCTCGCGCAAGTGTCGGGTTTGAAAGCGGGGGAACTTGTCCACGTCATCGCCGACGCGCATATTTACGATAGGCATATCCCTATGGTCAAGGAATTGTTGCAAAAGCCCCGCCACAAGGCGCCTAAACTCATCGTGGACGAAAGTGTGAAAGATTTCTACGATTTCACGGTGGATTCCTTCCAACTCGTCGATTACGAATATGAAAAATTCGATCAAAAAATCCCCGTTGCCATTTAAGGAAAAGATATGATAAAAGCCATTGTTTGCGTAGATAAAAATTGGGGGATCGGTAGAGATAACGACTTACTGTTTTGCTTGCCTACCGATATGAAATTTTTCCGTCAAACCACCCTTCAAAAAACGGTGGTAATGGGCGGAAATACCCTGCGCTCTTTTCCTGGGGGGAATCCTTTAAAAAACAGGGAAAATATCGTGCTTTCCCGTACCCAGGTGCGGGACGATTGCAAAATAGTACCAACCTTGGACGGGCTCTTGGAAGAGTTAAAAGCGCGTAAAAACGAAGAGGTTTTCGTCATAGGAGGGGAACAAGTCTACAAAATGTTGCTTCCCTATTGCGAAGTGATTTTGGTGACTAAAGTGGAGGCTGACGGCGGTGCTACGGCGTTCTTCCCCAACTTAGATTCCCATCCCGATTTTTCCTTGGAGTGCAGCGGCAAGCCGCAAGAAGACAACGGGCTTTCTTTCCGCTTTACGACGTATAAAAACAATCGAGTGAAACGCTTTTGAAAAGTCCCTTTCAAGGGGCTTTTTCTTTTGTAATTTTTTTACAAAAACGCGGAGAAAAATGAAAGAGAAAAAAGTAAAACCCCCTTGACTTTTCGCGTGGGTGTGATATAATAAGGAAAAGCATAGGGGAGGAAAAACTATGAAAACGGTAAAAGATAAATATTTGGTAGTAGGCGCTGACTTTGCAGGCTTTCCTTTAAAAGAAGCGGTTGTAGAACATTTGACGAAGAAGGGCTGGAAGATCCTTGACCTTGGCGTTAAAAAGGACAGCGATCCCAATGATACTGATTTAATGTTCCACCGTGTAGGTCTTAGAGTAGGCGCAGAAATTTCGGAAGGGAACTATGAGCGCGCGTTATTGTTCTGCGGTACGGGTATGGGTATCCACATCGCGGCAAGCAAATGTCCTCACGTCCACGCTGGTGTGGTAGAAAGTGTGCCTGCGGCTAGACGTGCGATTACGGGCAACGGCGTCAACGTACTCGCGATGGGTGCTTTTTACGTAGCGCCTGCTATGGGTTGCGATATTGCCGACGCTTTCCTCAGCGGCGAACTTGGCGGCGATCAAACGTGGTGGAAGAATTTCTACGAATTCCACAAACTCGCAATCGACGAACTGGAAGTCTTTGACTATGAAGAATATAAGAAAAACGGCTTTAAAGTCAATAAACTCGGCGACTTCCCCTTGAAGTTGGAAACGAAACCGGAATAATTAATTTACCGTACCCGTGTACGGATTCAACGATGAAAAACCGCCCATGACTGGGCGGTTTTAGTTTGATTAAAAGAAAGGCTCTGTTACAACCCTTGGTTGATTTGTGTCTATAAAATATTTCGCAATACGTCGTCGCGCTGTGGCAAGCCTCAGTTGTGTAAGGTTTGGTACACGTCTTCCGCTTTTCCTCGCGCTCCTTGTCTTGTTCGTATTTTCCTACGGCGGATTGTTTGCCTTTATGGCGGTAGGTCGCAAATTGCTAATCAACCACTTGTTGTGACATTGCCAAAAGAAAAACGGAGGAGCCTAACACGGTTCCTCCGTTTTTTACCTGTTTTTGCGAAAGAGCAATCAGTTAAAAAGTTCTTTATAAGATTTACCGAACTTCATTACGGGTTTCTTGGAAGCAGCAATTTCTACCTTTTCTTTCGTTTGAGGGTTGATGCCCGTCTTAGCGGCAACCTCTTTCACTTCAAACGTACCGAAACCAACGAGAGAAACTTTGTCGCCTGCTTTCAACGCACCGGTCAAAACGTCTACGAACGCGTCGTATGCGGTTGCCGCGTCTTTTTGAGAGAACCCCGCTTTGTCTGCAATTGCTTTGATAAATTCGCCTTTGTTCATGTGATAATCCCCTTATACTTTTTTTAAGGTCAAGCCTTAGTTGTTCTTATTATACCTGATTTTTCCTAAATTGTCAATAGTTGGGGCTAAAAAAAGGGCGCGGGGCGAAAAACTATGAAAAAATAAAACCGCCCCAAGACGGGGCGGGAGAGTTATTGCGGTTGTACTTGTACCTTGATTTTTGCGGAAATTTTTTCCATCAACCTAATTTCGACGGGGAAGATACCCGTAGTTTTGAGGGAATCCATGCGGATTTTTTTCTTGTCGATATCAAAGCCTTTCTCTTTTAAAGCGGTGGCGACGTTTGCGGAGGTAACGCTCCCGAAGACTTTCCCGTTTTCGCCCGTTTTAATCGTGACGACGACCGTTTGTCCGTCGAGTGCGTCCGCTATTGCTTTTTGCGCCTTGATTTCTTCCGCTTTATGATATTCTGCCGCGGCTTTACGTTGGTTGGCTTCGTTGACTCCGCTGGCGGTGGCGGGGTCGGCGAGCCCTTTTTTAATCAAGAAATTTTTCCCGTATCCGTCTGCGACTTCGATGATATCGCCTTTTTTACCCGTTCCTTTGACGTCTGTTTTTAAGATAACTTTCATATGAGTTCTCCAAAGTTTTTTACCATTTTACAAGAAAAAACTAAAAAAGTCAATAGAAAAGCGAAAAAATGGTCATAATAATACTACCAAAAGGAGGTTTTTGATGATGAAAAATTGTATGGACGTCAATAAAAGCATCGGTTGTAACGTGACCGAGTGCAAGTTCAATTGCTCGGGCGACTATTGCACGCTCAGCAAAATCCACGTCGGCAACACTTGTGATTGCGACGCGGAAACGTGCACCTGCTGCGACAGTTTCGAAAGGAAATAAGGGCAGGAACAGACAAAACCGCTCCTCAAGTGCGAGGGGCGGTTTTTTGTTGTCAAAAAGTGATATTGTGTTTCAAAAAAAGCAAAAAAAATTCCAAAAAAAGAGGAAAAGATATTGACACTATATACTTTTTATGTTATACTATATGATAGAATCAGAGGGGTATTATACGCTTTTTTGAAAAAGTGCCGTTTTGGAAAAATTTTTTCTTACATTATTATATAGGCGAAAAAACCGCGACGAGAAAAAACTTTCCATAGGCTTTCAAAGACAGGGTAAATTATCTCGAAAGTAATCAAAAACGTAAAATTAGGCGATATTGACCCGCCAAAAGCGGCTTTTAGCGGGCAAAAGCGAGGTTTTACGGATAAGGAGGAATGGGATATGAACAAGAGACGTATTATTTCCGGGGTTTTAGCGGGGGTAATGTGCGCCACGACGGTTGGTGTATTTTCGTCTTGCACGGGTGGTAGCGTTGGCGGTGCCATCCACGTAGCGTATGCGGAGACCGGTTACGGTAGCGCCTTTATCGAACAATGGAAGGAGGAATTTGAGGAACTCAATCCCGAAGCAACCGTTGTTTTGGAAGGTTTGCCCACGATGACTGCGGAAGTAGAAAACCGTCTTCGTACGGGTACGATGGTTCCCGACGTATTTATCGTCTTGGAAACGGGTTGGCAAAAGATGGCGACGAGCGGCTGGTTGGAACCCCTCAACGACGTTTACGAAGCCACCGCCTATACTGATGATTCGGGTAAAGACGTCACGATTATGGAATTTATGAATCCCGGTATGAGGGATTACGGTAAGATGTTGGACGGCAACTATTACGCGATTCCTTGGACGGACAACGCAAACGGGATTATCTATAACAAGACGCTGTTTGAGAAAAAGGACTGGGAAGTACCGGAAACGTTTGACGAATTGGTGGAACTTTGCGACACCATTACGGCGGACGGCGAGGTAGCGCCCTTTGCGATTTTGCCTGGTTACGGCGACTACATAGCGGCTACTTGGTGGGCGCAATACGAAGGTCCTACCAACTACCGTCGTTTCTTTGATTACGAGAACCCCAACGGTTATTTGCAAGAAGGTCGTGTAGAAGCCATCAACGCCATGTCCGAATTGTTCTTTGACCCGTATTCCGAAGATCTGTTCTCTTATAAGAAGAATCAGGTGCCCGGCGTTTCGGAACATACGGATGCGCAACGTGCGTTCGGTCTCCAACAAGCGGCAATGATCGTCGAAGGTGCGCACTTAGAGCACGAAGGTGCCAACTTCTTGGCACCCGACGGGGAAATCCTTTTCGAATACGAAATGATGCCCACGCCGTTCCTTGAAAATGCGGTAAAAGATGCCAACGGTAATTATAGAAATATTTTTGCTTCTCAAGCGGGCGACTTTATGTGTATCCCCAAGAAGGCAAACAACGTTGCAGGCGCTAAGGAATTCTTGAAGTTCATCAACAGTAAGCAGGGTTGTGAATCTTTCACTAGATCGACGAACGGCGCGCAACGTCCCTTCCAATATAAGGCAAGCGAAGTAGAAGGGGTGAATGCAAGCGGTTTCATGAAATCCTGTCAAAGAATTTATGAAAGCAGCGAGATTGTATATCACTACTCGACTAGTTATATGAACTGGACGAACAAACTCGGCAAATGGCCTGGTGTCGGTATTCCTTACAGCGATTTGTTTGAAGGCAAATGGGCGTGGGGTAGCGAAGAAGGCGTCTTAAAGACGGATTCGCAAGGCAACGTAGTTCCTCAAGGCGTTACCGTTTGTCAAATTATGTACGATTACGTTGACGAAAGTTGGTGGAGAATCTACGAAAGCGTAGTTTAATGGACTGTTCTTGGGTGTAAGTGATGAAAAAAGAAAGAGCGGATAAAGTCCATATTGCCGGCTGGGTAACCCCTATGCCGATGCAAAAAGAAGGCGGTAAAGATTTTTGTAATCAGCATCAATACGACTTGATAGCAGGGTGCGGAATCCGCGATATGTATGCGATATTTGAGCGTAGCGCCGTAGAGATTGACGGTAAAAACGCTTGTGAACGGGCGTTGGAATATGCCTCGAAAGCAGGTGTCGGCTATTACGTATGGGATGATGAGATTGCAAGGTTGCTGTTAGAAAGCGACGAACGTACTGTAAAAGAATATGTAAAAAAATACGAAAAGTTTTCGGCGTATCGCGGGGTTCTATTGAAGGACGAACCGAACGTAGAACAACTTGCTTGGGTCAAACAGGCACGGGATAAGTGGAACGAATATTTCCCTGACAAAGATTGTTATACCAACCTGTTTCCCTCCCATGTAGAGAGATCCTTGGCGAAGTTGGAAGAGGGTGATACCTGGGAAGAGACTTACGTCAAAGCCTATTTAAAAGACGGCGCGCAAAGACTTTCCTACGATTTATATCCTCTCCTCATCGAGGACGACGGCAGTATTTCTCAACAAAAAGAATTTTTGCACGACTTAGAGTTCTGTGCCGAGGCAGCAAAGGAAGCGGGCGTACCCATGTGGGTGTTCATCCAATCGCTGAGTTATTCCAAGTGGCATAGGCACCCCGACGAAGCGGCGCTTAGATGGCAAATTATGTCGGCGTTTGCGTACGGAGCGAAAGGGATTCAGCACTTTTGCTACTGGCCTCCGACAGAGGACGCAATCCTCACGGTAAAAGAGGGGTTTGTGACAAGAGACGGGGAACCGACTTCGGTCTATGAGGCGGCAAAGAAAATCCACCAAGAAATTTTCGCTTTCGAGAAAGACTATACGCAGTACGACTACGTTGGCGTGATGCCCATCCGAGGCAGTCAGCCCGTTGGAAAGAACTTTACGTACGATTTATTGCAACAACCTATGCAAAGCCACGACAAGATTTTGGGTGTGGAAGCGACGCAAGATACGTTGGTCGGGGCATTGCAAAACGAGGGTGGCAGGGATGCGTTCTTTATCGTAAACTATTGTGACCCGTACTATCACCAAAAGGACGAGGTAACCCTCAAACTGAACGGTGTAAATAAAATGGACGTGTACGTGCGCGGCGAAAAACGTCGGTTGGTGAGCGACGACGGCACGTTTACGTTCACGATAGAAGCAGGCGACGGTATCTTCGCCATGCTTACGGAAGATTGATAAGGAGGAATGTTTTATATGGAAAACATGACTACACAACAAGTAGCAGGAGGGGCGGCAGAAACGATGCAGTATCAGCCGATCATTCCTAGAAAGCAAAAGATGGCGAAATCGAGGAAGTTGTTCATTATCGCGATGCTTGCATACCCCATCATCCATTTCTTGGTATTCTGGGTATACATAAACTTCAACACGATTTTGCTCTCATTCCAAAAGTACTCGTTCGTACGAGGCGAAGAAGTCTTTTTCGGTATCAAAAACTATCGAAACTTCTTCATTATGCTCGGTGACGAGATCGGCGGTAAGGTATTGAGGGAATCTTTGATTAACTCTTTATGGTATTTCGTGTTCAACAACTTTATTTTGTTGCCGATTTCCATCGTGTGCGCGTACCTTTTGTTTAAGAAGGTCTTTGCGGAAAAAGTCTTCCGTGTCATCTTCTTCTTGCCCAACATTATCTCCATCGTTGTATTGTCGATGTGCTTTAAGTTCATGTTCAACGGCGACTTTGGTCCCATCCACGTCGCACTAGAATCACTAGGCTTTAGTATGCCGAAAGACGGTTTGTTCATGACGGAAGGCTCGGCGCAGATTATGATTTTCGTCTACTGCTTGTGGGCAGGTATCGGTTACAACGTCTTGTTGTTGTCCGGTTCCATCGCGCGTGTGCCGACGGAAATTTTGGAAGCGGGCAAAATTGACGGTATCGGGATGGCGAGAGAATTCATCCAAATCGTAGTTCCCTTGATCATGGGTACGGTCTCCACGTTGTTCGTAACCGGTTCCATGGTTATGTTCACCTTGTATCTGCAACCGATGTTGTTCACAAAGGGTCAGTACGGGACGTACACGATAGCCTACTACATCGTCGACCAAGTCAACGCGGGCGACTTGTACTTTGCTGCGGCAATCGGTATCTTGTGCAGCCTTGTCGGGATTCCTCTTATCCAAGGTATCAAAGTCCTTATGGAAAAGATCACGCCTAGCGTAGAATTCTAAAAAATTACGGCAACCTTTGCCTCCGTCTTTGGGTTAAAGACGGAGGCAGGGGATGCAAAAAAAACGATTATACTTGCGTGCGCACGTATGCGTGTCCATAATTAATATAGAGAAAAAAGCAACATAGAAAATTAAACCTTTACGAAAAACAAACGACACTAATTAAGAAAACAATCGTCGAAAGACGTTAAAATAAAGTACAATCACGGCGTAGGTCCGTTGTGACGCCGAAAGAATAAAGAATAAAGAAAAGGAAGAAAAGGAGAAAAACTATGAAGAAGTTATTGATCAAAATTGCTTCGGGCGTATTTGCTTTATCATTAGTATTCTCAGCAGCATTTGCAGATTTCAACGGCTCTGCAAAAATCTCATCTGCAACGGCGGCAACGACAAAGACGGACGTTTCGGGTACGGTTACTGGATATCAAGACGACGTTGAGTGGATGCTGATTAGCGATAACGCGGACAGCGGGACGATTTCCGGCGATTGGCAGTCAAGTGAAAATATCGTTTCGCAACAAACGCCGGACGTTTTGAAATATACGTTCACATCCCGTTCTGCGTTGGTTACGAGTGAGAAATTCGCCCCCGTTGTTACAGGAACGGGCACGAATTATTCGCTTGTGGTAGAATTTGATATGATGCTCAACAACGTTGAGGGCGCCAACTTTGGTTTTATTTACGGTTCGGATGGTCCTTTGACGGTAAGCGCTCCAACGCTTGACATGCAAGCAGGCAATTCGCCTTGTTTGTCTTTCTACGGTGTGAACTCAATGTTCTATTCCACGTTGGAAAACGATTCGCTTATTTATACTGGTACAGGTGAGCGTCCTGTCGAGAACAGATGGTTGGCATGGAGCCGTTCTGCAAAGACGACTTTGTATATTCATCACGACGGCTCGCAAGAATTGTATCAAAACGACCAATTGGTTGCGTACGTTACGGCGAGAGATATCCGTCGTATGGGCGATGCCTGGGGGCAAAGCGAGGCGGCTGACGATTTGGCTACGGGGGCGATCACTTCTGATCAAGTAAGTGCGGTAGCGCAGGCTTATTCCGATCAATTCGTTGCACGTTCTCAAAAATTAGACGGTTATATGGGATTTTCGTACCGCCCTTCTGAAGACAGCAACGGCGATGTTGACGAATCTAAGACGCTGGATGTTACGTTCAAATATCTCCGTATCGGGTATATTAATGAAACGTCGTATTTAAATAAAAGAACTTATACGCAGGTAGCGGATACGTCGGAAAGTACGGTTTCTACGGAACAATATCGCGAACAGATCAACTTGACGACAAACCCTTATCCTACCAATGAATATGGTATCAAGGCAGGTGCAAGCGATGCGTCGTTTAACGATATTTGGTGGCGAATCGACGATTGCGTTGTACCCGATTCCGCGGTGGAAGGAGTTGCTGCCGGTATGGGCATCAAGCGCACCGCGCCCGATTCTGCAAATTACACGTATGACGCTAACGGAAAATTAGTTACGCAAGAAGTAGCGGGCGAAACTTGGTTTGTATTCGAAAATAGCATAGGCGAGGACATCTCCTCTACACAAGTTGGCTGGATAAAAGCGAAAACGGGAGATTTGGGTTATTATACTTCGGGAAAAAGCGCTCTTGTTTCTTCGGTGACTTTGCCTAACGCCGACGCACGTTTATACGACCAGCGTTACGCGATGTTGACGATGCGCACTTGGCTCGGCGGCTTAGGGAATGGCGCCTTGCGGGTAACGTTCGGTAACTATTGTGTGCAAATTAAGCAAGAGACGCTTGCCGTTAACGGTGAACAGAAAACAAAATACTTTTTGCGTATTTTCAACAGCCCGACTTGTGAAGAAGATACGGCGCTTCTTGATAATACTACGGGTTTGTCCTATGTGCCCATCAAGATATATGATAACGCGCAATTGCTGATTTCCTTGTGGGGTACCAATGGAGTCTCTGTTGCTTATGGCGTCGACGGCGATTTGGATGAGTTTTCGTTCGGTACGATTGGAGACGGACAGACTTACGGCAACGTCAAGATAGAGACGACTAGCGGCAATATCCGCGGTTTCTATGACGATATAGTATTGTATCAATTTGAGCCTTATCAAGGCGAAGATTTCACGAACGGCGAGTATGATACCAATAGAGTACAGGTAAATGGTACGTATGCAACGGTTGACGGCACCAACGGGACGGTTGTGTTCAATACTCCATCTACTTCGGAATATGCAATGCTGTTGTCGTCGAATACGTTTACTAACTTTACGTTGGAGTTTGATTCTCCTTCCCGTACGGTGGGTTCCACTTCCTGGATAGGTATCGTATTAGGGATGGATAATACGACGGATAAATATACTAATACGGATTGCTTGTTTATGTACTTAGCAAGCAATGGTGAGGTCTATTTTGCCAACGGCACCTCTGTGGCCAACACAAAGATTTCCGATGGAGCAGGAGGCACGAAAGAAAGAGCTCCGGTAATCATTCCGTATGATGCAAATGAGGATGGTTTGTGGCCTACAGCAAGACCTTGGCATACGAAAGACACGTATAATAGCAATACGTACATTGGTTGCGCTGACGAAAACATTCATTTCAAACTCATTGTGCAGGATAACGTATTGATGTGTTATACCCAAGTTGGCGATTATGAAATGACCAAGACATTTGAGTCGATTGCCCTTGGGAACGACTCATTAGGAAACTTAGCGTCAACGGGTTATGTGTCCATACAATCGACGTCGGATGCAAGTTTCCAAATCGACAACGTTAAGGTAACGGAAAATCCTTCTATAGGTGTTAGAGCAGTAAACACCTTCTTAGACAGCGAAGGAAACTTATATGCAGGTACGTTGTCCATGATGTCTGCGAGTGCGGCGGAGGCAGATCAAATCGCGGCGACGGAACTTTTGCCTATTTCCTATCCGGAACATCATGAAACGGACGCCGGTTGGAAATTTATCGGTTGGGTGGATCAATTGACGGGCTACTTAATAAGTGAAACGACGTCGCTCACCAACTTTGGTGGCAGAACGTTTGTACCTGCGTACATCAAGGCATATCAAAACACTCTTACGACGGGCGGCATGATAGGGATGAATTTCTACGTGCAACTGGACGAGGGCGCGCAAAAAGTAACAACTGGTTTCCATCTGTCGTTTAGCGAGACGTTGGAAACGGGTGGTGATGTCATCTCTGCTACAGAACTTGCATCATGGGACAACGAAAAGGTTTTGATAAGTGACGATGGTGCTACTTGCAGATTCCAATACGACCAAGCGGCAAAGGAATACCGCAACAAAGTATGTGTAAAAGTCCGCAATAGTTCGTCATATTTTGAATTAGCGGACGTATGGCTTGATTACAGCGTAGCGCAATATTTGAGCGATTTGAAGGTCTATGCTTCTGCGAACAACGACGCAACGTTGGGTCAACTTGCTGTGGATATGGAACTCTATTGCGAAATGGCACGCGAATATTTCGACGATTCTTACGTAACGCCGACCAACCAAGACGCAAACGGCAATGCAATAGCGGATGCGACGGCATACGCCGCCTTGACAAATCTCACTTCCAATGACATAGCGTCTTACGAGATATTGCCTACGGCGGGCAGCAAACCTGCGGGTAATTATTATAGTTTCCCCGACGGTATGCTTCTCAATTTCCATCCTGTCGATTTCCGTGTAGTCTTTGACGAAGGTTTAGATTTGCGCTTCAATTTCCGTTTCTTGGACGGCGAGGGGAATGAAGCCTATGCCATTAACGAAAACGTAGAATTCTATTGGGGCGACGTGAACAGCACGACAAAAGCAACGGTAGTTCAACGTAAAGAGTTAGGGCAACACAACCGTGTGTATTTCTACGTAGCAAAAGAAAACATCGCGGCAAAAGATATGGCGACGCAATACACGTTGACGGTTAAGTTTGGTGAAGAATACATCACCTTTGATATGTCGGTATTAGGTTATGCGCATTTGCGTATTCGTGAATGGGAACGTGCAGTAGATGCTGGTACTGCTACGTCGGAACAAGAAAAAGCAGCGTGGCTGTGTAAAGCCTTGGTTTCTTACAACACCTCTGCGAAAGCATATTTCGGTTAAGGAGCGGATGAGCGATGAAAAAAGAATATTTACCTTTGGAAATTACCGTACGTTTCTTAGACAGAACAATTGACGTAGTAGCGACCAGTCCTCCCGTAGATGAAAACGAAGGTGGCGGTGGCCAACCCGACTGGTTCTTCCCTTAATTGCACAAAAGACCTGCCTGCGTCAAACAGGCGCAGGCAAGGCAAGGCAACAAAAACAAAAAAATAATATATTGATATGATAAGGAGGTAACAAAGTGAAGAAGAAATGGTTAACAGCGGCAATCGGCGCTTTTGTCTGTTCTTTAACACTTGGCACGGCGTTATTATTTGCGCCGACTGATTCTGCAGACGCAGCAAACGATCAGGTGCTTTTCAGCGAAGAGTTCACGGCATCGTCGCTTGACGGCAGCGTATGGACGGCGACTGGCGACGTCTCCGTCGTCTCCACGGCGGACTCGAACAACAGCGACACGCTGGCTGACTGGACGGCAACTGGTGCAGAGATTAGCGGGGAAACGGCTACGATTTCCGGCGGCGGTTACGTGTATATGCCTGTATCTAGCAACTATACGTTGACCTTCAATTCCACAAGAAGTACGACGGGCGCAGCACTGGCTGCCGATGATCGTTCTTTATTGATTGGCGTAAACGTGCAAGACCCTGCGAGTTATATGTCTGGTGCATGGGTTTGGGGTAGTGCAAACCAAAACTCCAACTTGTTCATTGATGGTGTGCAAAATAATGATTGCACTGTAGGTTCTTGGTATGCGCAAGATGGTGTAATGACGTTGACGGTGGCAGACGGGCGTGCAACCCTTTCGCATGCTACACATGGCATTTCCTATCAAAACTTCTCCGTAGGCACGTCTGGTTACGTATCTTTCTACGTACCCTCGGGTGCAGGCGACGCAACGTTGACGAACGTATCTTACGTCGACAATACGGCAGTAGCGACGGATAATTACAAAGTAGCCATTGGTACGCAAGGCGGTACGCTTACTACCTCCAATACGGTTGTCCCTGGTTATGATGCTCGTTTGGGCTGGGACGGCGCAACGGTATTAGAATACGCCGTTGATCTCACGGGTTTGGGTGACGCTACTTTTACGACGGCGCTTGGCGACCTGTCCATTGTGGTAACCCCTGATGCAGGTAGGTACCTTTTGACGATGTACGACGGCGATACGGCGATGGAATTGTCCTCGGGCAACACCAATCCCTCTTTCGTGGTAGACAACAAAGTGTTTACTTTTACCGCTAGACAAAACGGCGGGTTCAGCGTCAACTTCAACGGCGTAACCTATACGGCAAACGGCGCGGCAACCTCCTCCCCTTACGGTGCGATTAAGTTCTCCGTAAGCGAGGGTGCAGACAGCGCGATTTTGATTGACGATATCTCCCTTACCGTAGACGAATGGGATCGTACGACGGTTTCGGCTCCTGTAGAAACAACGGGCTTTAATGGTTGGACGCATTCTGCGGGTACGGATGTTAGTGCTAGCACCTCCGTTGCATTAGCGAGTGGGGAAAAAATAGCAACTGCCGCTACGTACAGTGATTACGTATTGAAATTCACGGTAGCCAATTCGGCTGGCAGTGGTTATGCACATTATAATTTGTATTTCAAGTCCTCTTCGGCTACAACGCCCGATGGTTATAAGGGGATATTTGCTAACGGGCAAGGCACCTGCCAGAACAACGCTGGCGGACAATTAAACTCGGCAAACTACAACGGCAGTAATACATGGTTTGGTCAAACTGGTAATTATACGTTGACGGTCTCTAACGGCGAGATGTCGTTGTATTCCGATAAGTTCGCGGGTTACGTTTGGAACTTTACTGCTGGTACTGAAGACCGCACGTATTCCATCGGGACGGAAGCAGGGTATATCGTTTTCGAAGCGACTGGCGACGTAACCATCTCTGACGTATCCTTGACCTACACGACGCAAGTGACGGATACCAACGTATACCACACGTTTGAAGACGAAAGCGGTAAGTTGTACTATGCGGCACCCGCGCAAACGGGCGACACGGTAGCGTTTGCAAGTATCGCGCCTGTCTCTGGTCCCAAGAAAACGGGTTACACCTTTGCAGGTTGGGCGAAAGACGGCGTAGCGGTAGGCGAAACGGTAGCCAACACGGCAGACGCAACCTACAAACCCACCTATCTCCTTGGCGAAATGAATATGATCAGTGCATCGCTTGACGGCGACATCGGTCTTAACTTCTATATGACTTTACCTGCAGAAATCTTGGCAGACAGCGCGGCAAAAGTGGTATTCACGATTGGCGACGAAGTACAAGAAGTAGCGGTAAACAGCACGGGCAAATATACGGCGCGCGTAGCGGCGCAGGACTATGACAAAGACATCGTGATGACCATCTCTACGACGGCTGGTGAAGCGATGACCTATACGTCCAGCGTAAAAGCGTATATGGAAGCAGTCCTTGCCTCCACCAATGAAAATCACGTTGCGGTACAGCCTTTGGCGCAAGCGATGTTGAACTACGGTGCGGCAGCGCAAGACTATTTTGCAGAAAAGACTGACGTAACGGTAAACAATGCGGAAATCACGGCAGAGGTGCTCGGCGAACATAAACCTGTGCTTACCTCCAACGTAGTAGACGAAGGCTTAGAGATTCTTGGTCCCACTCTTATGTTGGAGTCCAAGACGACTTTGAGATTCTATTTCATTGCGCAAGACGTTAGCGCAGTAGCCTGCTCGGTAGACGGCGTATCGGCGACCCCGAAAGCGAAGACGAGTACCGACGGTACGGTTACTTGGCACTACGTAGAGGTCGCGGACATCGCAGTCCAAGACTTGGATGAAGTACATACCATCAAAGTTGGTAGTTACGAAATGAGCATTAGCGCACTCGGTTACGTATGGATGGCGTTGTACACCAACGAAACGATTGAGGCGCAACCTGCGGCATATTTGAATGCGGTAAGAACTTTCTACCTTTGCAACGTAGCGGCAGAAGACTATTTCAACCCCTCGGCAGAGGCAGCGGCAACTCCCGCAAGTTACTGGGATGACGACAGTACGTTAATCGGCACGGACGCAGGTCAATTCGACTTCGTCTTAGCCCTCAACGGCGAAGAAGGTCGTGACGCGAAGATTTTACAACTTACGGACATCCAAATCATCGACTCCACGCAACAACGTTACGTAGGTCGTTTAGGGGAAAGCGCAACCAAGTTTTGGCATCCTAGATTCCTCTACGAAAACGCGTTCAAGTATATGCGTGAAGCGGTGGAAAAGGCAGACCCCGACCTTATCGTCCTCTCTGGCGATAACACGTACGGTCAGTTTGACGACAACGGTACGATGGTAAAGGCGCTCATCAAGGAAATGGACTCTTACGAAATTCCTTGGACGCTTACCTGGGGTAACCACGACCAAGAATCTTACCTCGGCACCGATTGGATTATCTCTCAATATCAAGCCAGCGAATATTGCCGTTTTTCAAGCAACGACGGCGGTATCACGGGTAGCGGTAACTTCACGGTTGGTATAGTGCAGAATGATACGGTAAAAACGGCTGTGTTCTGCGTAGACAGCAACGGTAAATCCGCAGTGGCAGAGACTCATCCTGATTATGGCTGCGCACAAGATAAGGTCCTTTTCACGACGGAAGGGATCCAAGCCGACCAAATCACTTGGATTTCTAACGAACTTTCGGCGTTCAAGACTGCGTATGGTGAGATTGAAAGCATCGGCTTTACCCATCACCCCTTGTATGGTCAAAAACTTGGTTTGGTAGAAAACCACGGCTATGCACCCGACGGCAAGTACTGGTTGAGTTATGGTGGTGTCGCAAACAACTATGAATATGCGGCAAGCGTAGGCGAAGGCAACCTTGATTCAGAGGGCGCGCTTCCTTCCATCAGCGGCAACGGCGATTTCGGTGCGGTTTACTACGAACCTAAGTGGACGGATAAAGACTTGGCGTTGCATGAAGCATCCAAAGCAGGCGGCTTAGTAGGTTGGTTCTACGGACATATCCATACCAACAGCGCAAGCGTTCTCTATGACGGAGTTCGTTATACCAACGGCTTGAAAGTAGGCACCTACGACGCGTTCCAAGCGGACAACGTAGGCGGCACGTTAATCAATATGGGTAGCGGAATGTCGGTACAACACTTGTATACCGACTACGTAGCAGCATACCCGACCGTATAATAAAGGATAAAGGAGAAAAAAAATATGAAAAAAATCTTTGAACCTTTAAAAATTGAAATCTATTACTATGAAGAAAAAGATATCGTGACTTTTTCCGCGGAATCTACGGATGACAACGAATTGCCTGGGATTATCGTAGGTAGCATCTTCCACGTATAAATCAAGCAACGATATTATTTAGTAATAAGGTAAATATTTCCGCCCCGAAAGGGGTTTCGGGGCGGGATAAGGAGAAATATATGAGAAAGAAATTTTTAAGGGCGGCTATTGCGACGTTTGCGGTATCGCTCACGGCAGGTTTAGGCGTAACGTTTGCAAACGATCCCATTATTCCTGCGACGCAAGTATCCGCCGCGACCACTACTACGGGTTTATCCACTTGGACGGCATCAGGTGCGACTATTAGTGGTGATACGGCTACTTTTGCATCAGGAAATAAATTATCGTTGCCTGTCTCTACCGACTATACGTTGACGTTTACGCCTGTCAATGGTGCTGCGTCCGCGAATTTTAAGTTGGCGATCAACGCCACTTCGGCAGATGCAACTGTGGATAGTAGCGACTATGCTTTGTTTTCCAGCGGTCAGGCTTCGTTTTATAAAGCAGGCGTGAAGGCTGACATGGGCTTGTCAGAAGATAGTGATACAAACGGGGACGGCGTTATCACCAACCAGTGGTATGGCCAGACTCAGGTCTTTGCGCCTTACACTTTGACGGTAAAAGACGGCGCAATGACGCTCCGCGGCAAGAGTGGTGAAAGACTCTTTTATTTCGAGGAAACTGGCAGCGATCAGCTTTCGCTTACCAACGCAAGTGGCTATATTATTTTTGAGGCAACGGGCGAAATGACGCTTTCCGGCGTTACTTACACCGACAACACGACGAGCGGTTCTGGTGAAAGCGGTACGGCTGCTAACGACGGTACTCTTTCCGCGTGGACGCCTAGCGCAAACGTATCCATTGCAAACGGCACGGCAACCTTTACGGCTGGCGGTTATATGAGTTTGCCTGTTGACGGTGATTATACGTTAACCTTTAAACCCGCAGGGTATCAATCTGCGAACGGCGGTGCTGGGTTTGATTTATATATCAACTCTTCGACGACAGCGGGCAATACTAGCGGCGATTATGTAACGTTTTTGTCTGACGGTAACGCCGGCATCTATTTGGGTGGAAAGAAACAAGATTTAGCAGGTGGCGGGACTACAGGGTACAACCCTTGGTATGCGCAAGAAAGCTATGCTCCCTTTACTTTGAAGGTAACGGGCGGTAAGATGCTTCTTACGGGTAACGGCGGAGAGAATTTGTATCTTGAACAAACCCTTACCTCTACTAGTGGTTATATCGTCATTAAAGCGAACGGTGCCATGACCGTTTCGGATATAACGTATACCGCAGGTTCTTCTAGCGGTGATAGTGGCACGACGACGCCTACCCCTACCCCTGGTACGACGACGGGTACCTTATTGCAAGACTTTGAACAAGCGAGTGACGCAGTAGGTACTAACTATGCTGGCGCGGGTTCTCTTTCGACGACGGGCGTGACGGAAGGCAGCAATTCCGTTGCCGTTACGGCGACGGCGTCGTGGAGTAACATTGCCATCGATTTGGGCGTTTCTTCCCTTAGCGAACTTTCCTCTTACGTGACGATTACGTTCGACCTGACGTCTACTTATAGTGGTAACTGGTACGTACATAACTATGCGTACGCTTTCTCTGCGGGTACCTCTACTGTGGAGATTCCCGTAGCGGCGTTGGAAGAATATGCAGGTACGTATTTTGCAGACGGCAAATTTACTTTCGTCGTACAAAGTAATACCACGACGAGTAGCGAAACGTTCTATCTCGACAATTTGCGTGGTCAAACGGAGACGAGCATTACGTATACCGTTACTACCAGCAGTAACAGCACGGGCGGTTCCACCTCTGGTGGCGGTACCTATGCGGCAGGTTCTTCCGTAACGGTTACGGCGACGGTACTTGACGGCTATACCTTTGACGGTTGGTATTTTGGTGCCACGAAAGTTTCTACCGATTTGTCCTATACTTTCTCGCTTGCAGGCAATACCGTTTTGGAAGGTAGATTCAAAGAAATTAACACGGGCGAATCTCCTTCGACGGCAGCAGTCGGTACGACGGTCAGCACGCAGTTTGACGCTGCGCTTGATTCTACGGCGTGGGTGACGAATGCAGGTTCGGTATCTGGCGGTGTATTTAATTTCAGCGGTGGTAACGGTTATTATTTTGCCTCTGCAGGTCAATACACCAACTTTGTTTTGGAATTTGACGTGACGGGCTTGACGGTGGCAAACTCGTTGATTGTCGTACTGGGTTCGGATGACGCGCTGACGTTCGCGTCGACGGATAAACACGTACAATACAACACGGACGGTGTTGTCCCTAACAATCTCGGCGGTGCACGTTCTTGGTCAGGTTACGGATACGACGGTTCGACGGTTCGTATCCGCGTAGAGGCGAAAGACGGCACGGTCAGCGCAGGGTACGCGATTAGCGGTTCCTGGACGATGACGACCTTTGGGTCCGATTATAACACGGCAGGTCGTATATATATTATGACCGGCAGTACGGCAAGTTTCCAAATCGATAACTTGTTCCTCATCAACAGCGATGAATACGCAGATTATGTAGTAACTCAAAAAGACCCGTTGGAAATCGACGGTGGACAACAAACGGTTCCTACGACGATTTCGGGGACTATCGACCTTGGCGATATGACTAACAAGACGGCAACCTTTGTTGCTGGCTCTAAAGGGTTGGTCATGGATACCGCCACGGGTGCTTGGTCGATTTCGTTGGCTGCGGATTTGACAGACGGACTTCACACCTATTATTTTGATGTTATCATCAACGACCTTGTCATTGACGGCTGGGTATATCCTTTGGGTAGCGCAGGCGAATATCTTTTAAGTTGTAAGATTGGTGTCACGACTTTCGGTGGTACTGGCGGCAGTACTGGTGACGGTGGTAGCGTTTCGGGTGACGAATCGTTGAAACCCGCGCTCGGCACGGACGAGTCGGGTAACCGCACCATCATCAAAGGTGAGACGAACGACCTCGTGTTTGATGTTGACTTAAAGGGCAAAGATATTACGACGATTGCGTGGAGCCGTGCAGCGACGGGCGAAAGCAACTTCTTGACGACAGAGGCATACGAATATACCTATGTACCGGGAACGGATGAGGAAGGCAACGTCCTTACAGCGGGTACGTTTACGTTAAACGGTGCCTATATGGGAATCTTGCCCGAGGGTATTACGGCGTTTACTATCTATACGCTCAAAGGCGACCTTACGCTTACGGTTAACGTGCGTTATCTTCCTACGATTGGTTCCAAGACGTCGGATACGGTAGCCCAATATAGCACGAACGACGTTACGTTCGAACTCGACACGAAAGACGAAGAGTTCCTTGCCGTTAAGACGGCACGTGGTGGAATTTACTACGATTTGGACGTAAATGAAGCGTATACTTACGATGCAGAAAGCAAAACGCTTACTTTGCTCGGTGCATATATTTCCACGCTTCCCGCAGGTACGACGACTTACGTGTTCGTTACGGCGGGCGGTAGTGTAGAGTTCACCGTAACGGTTACGGCAAAGTTGGCTCCTGAATTGACGGACGCAAACAGCGACTTAACGGTTAAACAAGGTACGGCAGAAGACCAAGTATTTGGGGTAGACTTCCACGGCGAAGACTTCGTAGTAGTAGTCTCTCGTACAGGAGAAGAAGACCAAAAATTGGATGCAAGTGCGTACGCATACGATGCGACCACGCAAACGCTTACCTTAAAAGCGGATTACGTAAAAGCCCTTCCCGTAGGCTTGACGACCTTCAAATTGGTTTCCTACACGGGCAATATCACCATCGGTGAAGTTAATGTTACGATTACGGTAACGGAAGTTAAGGCTCCCGAATTGTTATCGGATGCAGTACAAACGTTTGAAGGAAGCGACGTGTACTTCTCCATTGACACGTATGGCGAAGAAATCCTCGGTATTGCTGTAAAAGGCACGGGCACGCAACTGGATAAGTCTAAGGGCGCATACGAATATACCGAAGGCGAATTAATGATTGCCAAAGGTTATTTTGAATCTGTCGCAGGTACGACGGTTACCTTCGTCGTAAATACGATGGGTGGCTCGGTAGAAGTATCGGTAGTAGTCCCTGCAAGCGGCACCGATGCACCTATCGCATCTCCTAGTGTGGTAGAAGTCAAAGTTGGTAGAGCGGAAGACGTAGTCTTTGGTGTAGACATTAAGACGGCAACGACAATTTCGGCGTTCGTGGCAAAACGCGACACCGATAAAACAATAGACGCAGATCAATGGGCGTACGCAGACGGCAAATTGACCGTGAAAGCGGTATACGTCAACTCGCTTACCGTGGGCTCGCATGTATTTGCGATTATAACCGATTACGGTAGCGTCAACGTAACCATCAACGTCCTTGCATTGCAAGCGCCTACCGTGGAAGGAAACGCAACGGCGACAATTGGCAAAGGTAGCGTACAAGAACTTTCTTTCAAGATTGATTTGAAAGGTTTGGATTTGTTGGGCGTACAAGTTGCGCATGGCAGTGAAACCGGTAAAGAATTGAAGGATAACGCATATACGTACGACCTCACTACTGGTGAATTCACGTTGACGGAGACCTACGTATCGACGTTGGCTCAAGGCGTGACGACCTTCACGATCAATACAGCGGATGGCGGTGTAGACGTTACCGTTACCGTAGAAGAGGCGCAAGCGCCTACGGTATCTGGCGAGACGAGTTTGACGATTGACCAAGGTACGGCGGAGGATAAGACTTTCGACGTTGATACCAAGGGCATGACGATTGTGGAAGTCGTCGTAAGACGTGACGGAGAAGAAGACAGAGTCTTGGATGCAAGTGCGTACGCATACGATGCTACGGCTAAAAAACTCACGTTGAAAGCGGCATACGTTGAAGTGATTCCCGCAGGTGTAACGCAGTTCATCGTCAAGACGGACGGTGGTTTGTCGGATCCTGTAACGATTACGGCAACGGCAAAAGCCCCTGTCATTGGTACGACGTCGGCGTTCACCATTTGGGCGGAAAACGAAATCGCAGTTCAAGTTAGTGTAAACGCATACGGCTTGCCCGTAACCGTTTCCTTGCAACAAGCGGATGGCTCTTTCGTAGCGTTGGATAGCGCGTCCTATTTCTACGCCAGAAAGGTACTTACCTTGACGGCTGATTATACGGATACGCTTTCGATAGGTGTGTATACGTATAAAGTCTCTACGACGGAAGGCGAGGTAACCTTCACGGTTACGGTAGAAAGCGCACCTACGACGTCTGGCTCGGTAGACGAATCCGATTTAGGTAGCGGTAATGTATGGGATCGCGAAGATTGGGAAGATTGGGAAGGAAGCGTGAAACCCAACACCAACAGCAATTACGACAAAGGTTATACTGATGACGGTTGCGGCGGCTCTATCGGCGCGGTTAGCGGCTTGGCTCTTATTGGCGCAGCGGCAGTAGCCCTGTTGACCAAGAAAAAAGAAGACTAACGGATAGTCGTTAGCAAAATGATGAAATCGTTTCCCCTATCTTTAGGGGTAGGGGAAACGAAAAAATAAGGGGTGTATTTATGAAACCTTCTAAGACAGAGAAAATTGCACTTTGGATTGCATTCGTAATTTTTGCATTATATGCAATCAGTTTGTTATATCCCATCGTTTGGTTGTTGCTCAACGCAATGCGAAAAGCGTCTGCGTTCGATAGACAGCCGTTCGGTTTTAACGGTTGGTATCCGCAAAACTTTATTGACGCATTGTCAATGTCAGTAGGTACGACCAACCTAGTAGGGATGTTTGTCAACAGTATTATATTGGTGGTAGGTTGTACGTTCGTAGCGATTTTCGTACCCGCCATCACGGGATACGTGGTTGCTAAATTTGAGTTCCCCGGTAGGAAATTGTTGTACGGTGTCGCCATCTCCTCGATGTTGATCCCTGCAATCGGTACTCTTACCGCAACCTTTAAATTAGTCGTAGCCCTCGGCTTATATAACACGCATATCGGTATTATCATTATGTCGAGTGGTGGTTTCGGCTTTAACTTCGTCATGGTATACGGCTTCTTCAAGAGTATATCCAAGACGTACGCAGAGGCGGCGCAGTTGGACGGTGCCAGTGACTTTACCGTATTCATCAAGGTCATGATTCCTCAAGTTATGCCCTCGCTGATTGCAATCGGTATCGTCTCTGCAATTAACTATTGGAACGACTATTTCACGCCTTATATGTATTTACGTCAATATCCTACGGTTGCAGTTGGTTTGCAACAGTTGGTCGACATCAATACGTATCAACCCAACTGGCCCAGATTGTTTGCGGCGATGTTGATTTCCATTATCCCTCCTGTTGCAGTCTTTATTGCTTTCCAGAAGACGATTATGGAAAACACGGTAGCGGGCGGCTTGAAAGGTTAATAGATAAGGAGTAGTTATGAAAGTAAAGAAAACACTTAGTTTAATATTGGCTTGCTTGATGTTCTCCTCGTTTGCTGCCGCTTGTTCGGGCGAAAGCAGTGGAGAAATGACGGGTACGGGCTGGGGCGATGCTTCTGCCCCTGGTACCCCTGGCGACTATAACGGTAGCGGTTACGGCAGCGGCTCTGCGGCTTCCGGCTCTTTAGGCGATTACGAAAGCGCAGGAAGCGGTAGCGGCGGTTCTTCTGGCGGCTCTTCCAGCGATTATGAACAATCTGGCAACGGCGGCTCGTCTGGTAGCACGTCCGGTAGCGGCAACTACGGCGATTACGAAAGTGATTATATGGGTGGATCTTCCAGCGGCTCCTCCAACGATTACGTAAGTAGCGGTGACGGCGGCGCAAGCGGTGTCATCAGCGGCGGTTCTACGGACGGTTTCGAAAGCGACTATACCGGCGGTACGACGGATAGCGGTAGTGTAAGCGATTACGAAACGCCTGGTACTGCCCCTAGTGCGGGTAACAATACCACTGGCGACTTAAACGTATACGAAGACGGTGAAGATACCTCTTACCAAGGCGATACCGAATTTGCCGCAGACGAGTGGCGCGACGGGCAAATCGGGTATAACAATTTCTACTATACGCAACTTGGCGACGAAGTTATGCCCATTGGTGCATGGTGTGCTCCTCCTCCCGCCACTACGGCAACCGTAAATGGCACTACTGTCACATACGAGACCGACCAAATCACCCTCGAAAACTATCAAAAGTTAGCGGCTAGCGGTATCAACTCCATTTACGGCTTGTACGACAGAGCAAAATCGCCTGGTTATACGGACGTTTTGAAGGCGTTGGATTTTGCGGATCAAGTAGGCATTGTTTATTTGGTAAAAGACGCCAGCGCTTATACGATGGTCGGGTTGGAAGGCACTAACGTAATTGACGATCAATACTATGCGTATATGTCTAAACCCGCATACGGCGGTACCTTGTTCGTAGACGAACCTGGTGTTAATAGTTTTGAGCAAATCGGCGAGTCTACTTACGAGTGGAAGAAACACGAACTTTTCGGGGAGACGAAATTAGCGCTGGTCAACAACTTGCCTTCTTATGCAAGTGCAGCACAACTTTATTACGGTGCAGCGACATCGGAAACAACGGCGCCTATTGACTATAATGCAAACTATGTTGCATGGCTTGAAAAGTATATGCAGATGGTTGAGCCTCAAGTATTCTCCTTCGACTACTATGCCTACAATACAGGCAATAGCGATCCTTTGGACGGCTATTTCAAGAGTTTGAGTGATATCCGTAGTGTAACGCAAAAGTATAACGTACCTTTCTGGACGTTTAACCAAGTCGGACATTGGGGCGTTGCTAACAACGATTATAGTCTTGCACAAATGGCATTCCAGGTACATACCTCACTTGCCTACGGTGCAAAGGGTATCCAATGGTTTAACTATTGGCATCCGTTAGAAATGCCAGACAGTAACACCTGCGGTTTGGTTGATAAGTTGGGCAAAGAGACGAAGTATTACTCCATGGTACAAAGCATTAACGCGCAAGTAGCGGCGGTTGACCACGTCTTGATGAAGAGTAAGTCCGTGGGCGTTATGCAACTCAATAACTCCTGTGGCGGCTCAATCCCCAGTAGCGACTTGTTGGGTTCCTATGGTGCCGTCAGCGCTAAATCTGGTACTGGTGACGCTATCATCGGGTGCTTTGAATACCGTGACATCGGTTGGGCGTACTATATCGCTTCCAACAGCGTAACGAACGGCGCAACGGTAACCCTTACCTTTAATACTACCTATAACGACGTTGAGATTATCCAAGACACCGTTTCCACGAAGCAGTCTGCAAACAGCGTAACGGTTAGCGTCGCGGAAGGTCAAGGTGCGCTTGTCGTAGTTAAAAAATAACGGCGTTAAGATAAGGAGAAAAATATGAAAAAAATATTTATATGGGCTGCGACGGCAGCGGTTGCATTGGGGATGGGCATAGCAGCCCTCCCTGAGCAAGAACAATCTTATCAAACGGCGTCTGCATCGGCTACTGAAAATGGTGTGCTGAATGCCAACGGGTATTATTTTGAAGACGATTTCGAGTCGTACTCTTCTTACGGCGCAAGCGGTGCGACCAACGCAGGTACTGATCCTAGCAACATGAAATACAATTGGGGTAATATGTGGTTCGACGGTATCGGCGACGGTAAGTACGACGCGTCGTCAGGTAATACTCAGGCTGAAATTGCGACGGTAAACGGCAACAAAGTATTAAAATTGAACACGGCAACGAATAACGAATCCTTCTTCCACTTGACGCCGAGAGCAACTTCGGGTGGAGATAAGTTGGTGTTGACCAATTATGAAGTCAGTTTTAGATTTTATATTCTCCCGACTTCCACGGGTTGTGAGTCGAGTGTTGCGCCTTGGATTTCTATCCTTAACAGAAAGGTAGCGCAACAATCGGACGGTACGTATGCGCCCAAAGAAGGTTGGTTTAACTCTACGACAAGTGTCATGATGGCAACCCGTGCGGGTATTAGAGACGGCGAAGTCGGCATAAGCCCTTATTACTATTCAGAATTAAACTATTGTAATAACAATGCGGCGGCAACCACCCCTGAAAACGAAGACAGAACGGGGGCCGCGGAGGATATGAAAGTATCCACGGTTTACAATACGTGGCACGAATATAAATGCGTAGTTAACGGCGATTTGATGGATTTGTATCTTGACGGCGTACATCTTGGCGGTTTGACGTTGGGAAGCGCTAAGTCTTTCGCAAAATATAAACTGCCCGGTTATATTTCCCTTGCTTGTTGCGTATGGGACGGTTACGTGGACGACTTTAAAGTTGCGCCTGTTACCAACGACTATACCATTAAAGCAGAAAAGAATATCGATGCGGCAGGTACCGTATCCGTATCCAACGACGGTAAAGTCGCAGAAGACAGCGGTGAGTCTATCACGTTGACGGCGACGACCAACTACGGTTACACTTTCCTTGGTTGGTACGATGCGGCTGGTAACGAAATGTCCACGGAGGAAGAATGGACGTTTGCGCCTACGGCAAGCGGTAAATATACGGCGAAATGGTCAATCAATAAATATACTGTTACGTCGTCTATGAATTTGCCCGCTGCAGGTACGATAGCGAATACGAGCAAAGGCGAACCTGTAGAATACGGGACCAAAGTAACCTTAACGGCGACAACTAATGAAGGGTATACTTGGGACGGCTGGTATTACGGCGGTCAAAAGCAAGAAAGCGGTGCGCAGCAAATCGTAGTTTCGGCAGATGCTGACAAAGAATATGTTGCAACGTGGACGAGTAACGAGTGTACGGTCTCCACGTCTAAGAACATTGCAGACGCAGGTACTGTAAAAATCGACGGTACGGACGCTACTTCTAAGACGGTGGATTTCAATACCCCTATGACGCTTACGGCAACGACGAACGAAGGGTATACCTTCCTTGGTTGGTACGACGGTGTTAACCAAGTGTGCGCAACCGAAACGTTTACCTTTAACGCTCAAGCGACTAAGACGTACGAAGCGAGATGGAAAAAGAATACGTATTTGATTAAATTGTCGACCAACTACGGGCGTGCTACTGGTGCGAAGACGTACGAACACGGTGCAACCGTTACGGTAAAAGCCATCCCGACTACGACGTCGTACGATTTCCTCGGTTGGTATAACAAGGCGGACGTTCCTGCAGATCCCGTTACGGTAGATACGGCAAAAGCCCTTTCCACCACTGAAACGTGGAGTTTTACGGCAACTGAGGCTAAGGAATTGGTTGCAGTTTGGGATATCGACTTCACAACGTATAAAGTTACGTTGACGAACGACCTCGCGGCAGCAGGTACCGTTAGCGGTAACGGCTTGACGAAAAATGACGAAACGGGTGCGTTGGAAGGTTCTATTGAAGAAAATTCTTCCATCACGTTGATAGCAGCCCCCAACAACGGCTATAACTTTGACGGTTGGTATGAAAACGGCGTAAAAATCGAAGGAGCGACAGGGACGACGTATACTTTTGAAGTAACGGCAGATAGAAATATCACCGCAAAATGGAGCCCTATCGAATATACGATTAAGGTAGAGTCGAACAACGCTGACGCTGGTAATGTAGAAATTGTCGGCGAAGATGGATTAGAGGCAACAATATCTTACGGTGGCTCTATCACGCTGAAGGCAACGGCTAACAAAGGCTATACCTTCCTCGGTTGGTATAACGGCAACGTTAGAGTTTGGGCAGAGGCTACCTATACGTTTAATCCTGACGCTGCGAAGACCTACACGGCGAAGTGGGAAGTAAACGAATGTGCGGTTACGGTAAGCAGCAATATGAGCGAAGCAGGTTCCGTTTCCGTATCTCCTGATAAGACCCTCTTTATCGAAGGCGACGTCGTAACGCTTACGGCTACGGCTAACGCAGGGTACAGATTCCTTGGCTGGTACGACGGTTCCGTTCTTCTTTCTGACGGGGCGGAATATACCTTCGAAGTTAGCAAGGATATGACCATTGAAGCGCAATGGACGGTACAACCTGTTTTGAAGACGACCACGGTGCAATATGGTGAATCCGCAAAAGTTGCGCTTGTTGCAGGTGCGGCAGTTCTTTCTATCAAGAAGGACGGCGAAGAAATTCCTAGTGCTGCTGTTAGTTATGACGTAACGACCGGTATCTTGGAATTTGACCCTCAATACATCAAAGATAATGCCAATGAAGTTGGTAGCGTAGAACTTCTCTTTGAAGTAAAGACGGATATGTCTTTGTACGACGTAAAAGTTATCGTTAGCGGTGGTCGTACGTTGACCAAGAAGGTAAACCCTGGTCAAACGATTACGGTTACGTTAGCGGCAGGCGCAAAGATTTCTACCATTGTATTGAACGAGGAAGAAATTGCAAGAAAAGCCGTTTCTTATACGGATACAGACGGTAAACTTACGTTTGATGCTGTCTTTTTGCAAGAATTGAACCTCGGTTCGAACGAATTGACCGTTTACACGGATAAAGGTACCTTCACGGTAAAACTTAACGTAAAAGAAGCGTCGGCAGAAGGCGCTGGTTGCGGTGGCGTCGTAGGCGTATCGTCGGCAACGACTTTGCTTGGCTTGGCAAGCGCAGCGCTTGTTGCAAGCAAGAGAAGAAAAAAGAAATAATCAACTAAATTAAAAGACCTTGTTGATGTTCCTTATCCCCGTGGTGAGAAACCACGGGGATAAAGGAAAGAAGGATTAATATGCCTGAAGTATTGTCGTTTGCAGTAGAAGAACTTGACAGATATTACGAAAAGTTAACAGGTAAAAAATGCACGCAAATTCGTCTCATTGAAGACGCGTCTATACTCCGTGAAGGGGAAGACGCGTATTTTGTCGAGGAGTATTCCGTGCAAGTAGAAGAAGGACGCGGTGAGATTCGCGGCAGTAACGGACGTAGCGTCTTGATGGGCGTGTACCGTTTCTTGCGTGAACTCGGTTGCGTTTTTTTTCATCCTGGTAAAGGCGGGGAAGTAATCCCTAAACGCGAAGAAAAGGACTGTACGGTACGTCTTACCCACAGACCTTTTTATCCTTTCCGCGCCATTACGATGGAGGGGGGTACGTCGGTAGAAACGGTACTTAACTTAATCGATTGGTCGTTGAAAAACGGATTCAACTCGTATTTTACCCAATTTAGAGATAGTCATACTTTTTTTGAAAGGTATTATAATCAGGAAAGGAACCCTTTCCAAGAAAATCAAAAATTAACCCCCGAACAATCGGCTGGCTACGTCAAGCGTATCGTAGCGGCGTTGAAACAACGCGGGATGCTTTATCACGCGGTAGGGCACGGTTGGCATTGTGAGACGCTTGGTTTACCCGCTAAAGGCTGGCACAAAGTTATGCCGGAGGATATCCCTCCCGTCATCAAACCGTATTTATCGGAATTAAAAGGCGAAAGAAGGCTGTATCTTAATACGCCCGTCTATTCGCAATTTTGTTACTCCAACAAAGTTTTGTTAGAGTTGGTCACAGACGAGGTTGTCAATTATGCAAAAAACAACCCCGAGGTTGACTATTTACATTTCTGGCTGGGCGACAACTACAACAATTTCTGCGAGTGCGAAAAATGTCGCGAGAAAAGACCTAGCGACTGGTATATCGATATCCTCAACCGTATTGATGAAAAAATGACTGCGGCTGGGATAAAGACGAAAATCGTATTCCTCATCTATTATGAGTTGTTGTGGCCTGCAGAAAAAGAAAGATTGAAAAATCCCGATCGCTTCGTTTTAATGTTTGCGCCTATCACGAGAGAATATACTTCAACGTGGCTGGGTGATAGCGACGATTGGCAAAGCGGCGAAGTGCCAGAATTTAAACTCAACGAGGTGTCTTTCCCGACCTCCCCTAAGGAGAATTTGGCATTTTTACTTGCGCACAAGCAATATTTCAAAGGAGAAGGTTTTGTCTTCGACTACCATTTGATGTGGGAGCCGTTCAAAGATCTGAGCGGTATGATGCTTGCGCCCGTCGTGCACGGCGATATGCTGGATTTAAAAAAAATGGGTATGCAAGGCTACGTATCCTGTCAAATGCAAAAGGCGTTTATGCCTCACGGTTTTGCACAATACGTAATGGGTCATACGCTTGAAAACCCCGACGAACCATACGAAAAGATGTATGAAGATTTCCATACGGCGGCGTTTGGCGATTGTAAGGACGAAGCGATAGCCGCACTTACCGTTATTAAAAACAGCGGTGTAGACGCATATCTTCGCTATAATCAAGAACAATTACCTTGCAAAAAACGGAAATCTAAATCGGGTTGTCATCTTGTTGATGCGCAAGGGGAACTCGAAAAATATATAGATAGCCTTTCGGCGCGGGTAAATGATATGCAAGGTCCTCAAAAGACCAGTGTATTCCGTCTTTCCCTTTATTTGAGGTTGGTTTCCCTCTATTTTGACGTTATTCGCACGAGATGTAAGTGTGGAAGCAAGGAAGAAATAGACGCAAAACGTAGACAAATGACGGAATTTTTATTCCGCCACGAAGGGGATTTCGGTTCCTCGCTCGACGCCTTCTATTTCGATGAAATGGCAGAGGCGATTATGGCGGGTACCTGGCAAGCGGTCTTGCACGAAGACGACCATCAATAGATAAAGGAGAAAATTATGATTTGGATTTGGGCAGAAGAAACGAAGGATAATAGTTATTTACAGTTCAAGACGGAATTCGATTATCAATCGGGCAAAGCAGTTTTGCGCATTAGCGCCGACTATAAATATGCGGCGTATCTCAACGGTAAGTTCGTATCTTGCGGGCAGTATGCAGACCTGCCTGCCTATAAAAGCGTAGATGAGGTGGACGTTACTGACTATTTGCGATTAGGAAAGAACGAACTTGTTGTAACGGCAGCGCATATGGGTACCGACTTTGCCGTTTCCCGTACGATGACGGCAGGCGTAGCGTTTGAGGTTGTTTGCGGAAAACAAGTGATAGCCGCTTCCGGCGCAGACACTCTTTGTCGTCCTCACGCAAATTATCAAAAAGGGGACGTAGTTACCCCTCAAATCGGTTTCGGCTATCAATACGACTTTACCAAAAAGGAAGCAAATTGGGGCAAATGTCGCGTCGTAGACGTGGATTTTACCGAAGTGGTCCGTCCTATCAAGAAATTAAAGATTGCCGAGCCGGAAACGGGTGTCGTTTGCGCGCAAGGCATCTATAAAGCGCGTTTTGGTAAAACGGTAGCGGAAGTGATGCAAAACGCATGGCTCTCCACCCTTCGTTTTGGCGAAATGACGGGCAAAGATAAGGTAAAAGCCTCCAAACTTGACGAGCCTTTGACTTTTACTGCAAAGGGTGGCGACGGCGTGTTCGCTATCGTAGATTTAGGCAAGGAAACGTGCGGTCACTTGACCTTGTCGGTGACGGTAGACAAGCCTTGCACGGCAATGCTCGGTTGGGGGGAACACCTCAACGACTTGCGTATCCGTAGCGAAAGAGCAGGCAGAAACTTTGGTATCGCCTTAAAACTCAAGAAAGGGGAGAATGTCCTCAACGATTATTTGTATCGTATGGGTTTGAGATACTTTGCGATTTTTGTTCCTGGTAAGAGTTTTACTCTTAACGCCCTTTCCGTTCGCGAAACCGTCTATCCTTTCCACAAGGTAGAAAGAGATTTCAAAGACAGATTCTTAAACAAAATTTACGAAACGGGTGTTCGCACTTTGGAACTTTGCGCGCACGAGCATTATGAAGATTGCCCTTGGAGAGAACAGGCTTTGTACGGCGGGGATTCTCGTTCGCAAATGTTGTTTGGGTACAGTGCTTTTGAAGAATACGAGTATCCCAGGGCAGCGCTTAAACTGTTTGCTCGTTCTATGCGTGACGACGGTTTGATTGAACTTTGTGCACCGGCAAGGGCTGGATTTACGATCCCCTCTTTTACGGCATACTGGTTGATTTCCATTTGTGACAACGCAGAAGTGGACTACAACGAAGATTTCGTCAAAGAAATTTTACCGTATGCGGAGACGGCACTGTCTACGTTTATGGCGCGTAGCGACGAAGAAGGTGCCAATATGCTTGTCGAGCCCAAGTACTGGAACTTCCACGAGTGGTGCGACGGTTTGGACGGTGGCGAGTTTGTAAGAGAGTGCGATTTGCCGAGAAGAAAGGACGGTCCTTTGACGGCATTGCTTGCTAAGGCAGCCAAAGGCATTGCTGCGCTCGAAGAGAAAATCGGCAATACGGCAAAGGCGAAAGAATTTACCGCGTATGCAAAACAAATGCAAAAGGCACTTGACGGATTTTTTGACGAAGAAAAAGGCTTGTACGCTTCCTATATAGAGGAAGGAAAAAAGGTGGGCTATCACGCGTATATGCAATCTTTGGTTGTTTGCGAAGGCAAGATGACCAAGACCCGAATGAAACAACTTTCCAAAGTTTTGAAATCGCCCGACGGGAAAGTCGTCGATTGTACCTATTCAACGTTGCCTATCAAGTATGAAGCAATTATTAAAGCGGACGAAAATGTGGAGTATTGTATAGAGGACATTTGCAAACAATTCGGCGGGATGTTGTTGCAAGGCGCTACCTCCTATTGGGAAACGGCGCTTGGGGAAGCAGACTTTGACGACGCGGGCAGTTTGTGCCATGGTTGGGCGTCCGTTGCTTGCCATATCTTTGCCAAATATTTAGGCTGATAAGGGGAAAACTATGTTGAAACTTTTCGGTTATTTTAGGGACGGCGCAATTATTCAACGCGGCGCTCCTATCCAAGTGAAAGGCTGGTGCGAAAAGGGTTGCGTATGTACCCTTTCCTGCGCCGACTTTATGTGGGGAAAAAATTGCGAACCTGACGAAACGGGCAAATTTACCGTGGAGTTCCCTCCTGTGACGGACACGGAAAGTTCGTTTGAACTCACTCTCACGCAAGGGGAGGAAAAGGTTAGTGTGAAGGTTCGTTTCGGCGACGTATATTTGACCCTTGGTCAATCGAATATGGCGTACGGATTAGGCTCGACGGAAAGCAGAGAAGAGTGGCTGGCGAGGGCGAAAAGTTTGCCGGTAGCCGTATTTGATATGCCCGAAGAAGCCTCCACGCCCGATAAGGTAATGCGCCCGTACGAGCCGCAGGAGGATATCCCCGACAGGTTTGGTTGGAGAGAGGGAGAATCCTTACAATACGTTTCGGCTATCTCCGTACATCTTGCCGTCCTTGCCTCGGAAAAGAAAGGGATACCCGTAGGCGTGGTACACACGTCCATGGGTGGATTGTCCGTAGAAAGTTATATCCCTAAGTATCTCTTTGAAGAAGAAAAAGAGGTCTTGGAGTTTGCTAAAAAAGTGGGCAGGTACCAGACGAAGGAAGAGTATAACAACGTCGGCGGTAGAAACTACACCCAAAGTTTTGGCGTATATAACGAAAAAATCGCTCCGTTTGCCGGTTTGCAGTTTACGGGTGCGGCGTGGTATTTAGGCGAAAGTTCGGCGTTCGATTTTGAGTTTGCCGATATGTTCGTCAAAGAAATGCAGATGATGATCAAAGGGGTACGCAACCTGTTTGGCGATTTGCCTTTCGTATGTTCGCATATCGCTTGTGAATATTACCCCTATGGCGATACGTACGGTTACGAGTACGTGAACGAAGCGCTGGATAGATTACAAGCGCAGACGGAGGGGGTTGTCAGCGTCCCCGTCTACGATATTGAGCCTCGTTGGCTGCTCCCTGACGGGGAAAGATATTATCATCCCATCCATCCTACCAATAAAGCGCCTATCTCCGTCCGTCTTTTCGAGGGTTTGGAAAACGGCGAGAAATACCCTGAAATTGCCGAGGTACGCTTTGAAAAAGGCAAGGCAATATGCCGTGTGAAAAACGCAGTCGGCGGGCTGAAGGGGGATGCTTTTGAAGGCTTTACGTTGGCGGATGAGAAAGGGAAATACCATCAAGCGGATGCAAAGCGTTTTTCGGCGGACGAAATTGAGGTGACGGCAGTAGGGGTAAAATCCCCCGTTGCGCTCACGTACGCGTTTATGCAATACCAAGATTTTTGCAACGTCAAAGACGGCGAGGGTAGACCTATGTTGCCGTATAGAAGCCGCAAAGAGGCGGTGACGGACGGGTATTTCTTCCCGCCTGCCTTTACCGTCAACGGCGCGACGGAAGTATACGAAAACTGCTTTGGTACGGTGGCAGGTACGGCGCGAAAGGTCAAAGTCTGGAAAAAAGGCGAGATTTACGACGCTTCCCCCGTCAAAATCTATACAAGCGGGGAAGAGATTATCGTGCGTGCAAAGCCTGAAAAAGAGCAATTTATGGGCTTTGGCGTCAGTCCTGTTTTCTGTTTGTCGGGACATAAAAACTATTTTGATAAGTTTGGTTATTTGTCCGTGGATTTGTGCGCGGATAAATCCGTCGAGTTTGCAGGGGTAGTCGTCCGTGACGTAAAAGGTAATACTTACCGTTTCGATTTGAAGAACGGCAGGGCAAAGGCAGAGACGTTGCCCGTGACCAAAGACTATTCCACGTATACGGTAGATTTAAATAAAGCCGTCCGTGGCGATAGCGCGCCTGTGCCAATGACGAAGACGCATAGACAACAACTTGTTTCGCTGGAATTTTGTTTTACGGCGAAGTCCTGTTCGCCCGTCAACGTATGTTTGAAAAACGTCCGTTTTACGGATAGGAATCTCTCCAAAAAACGTGCGGTACAAAAGAAAAAAGTGGCGGCAAGAAGCGATACGCAGTTGCCTACCAATTAAACGCAATAAAAAAGATTGCAAGCAACCACTTGCAATCTTTCTTTTTTGTAACTTGTCGATTAAATTTTCCGTTTCAATTCCCGTACGGCGGCGGTAAGGAAGAACTCGGCAGTCGTACCTTTACGGATGAGCGCCAGCGCTTCTTCGGGCGTGCACCATCTCGCCTCGTCGATTTCCTCGTTCAATTTGATAGGGGTATCTTCGACCACAACGATAAAGTTGAGCATCAAAACGTCCTTTTTTGCGTGATAGCGAGAGGACATATACTTGGCTTTGACAACGGAAAGCCCCAGTTCTTCCTTGATTTCTCTAGGCACGGTTTTTTCGGCGTTTTCTCCCTTTTTGACGTAGCCTGCAAAGAGGATAAAGTCTTCGTCTTCGGCGTGTTTAGCAAGCAGAATTTTATCCTGCGCGCGATTGGTTACGACCATCGACACGGCGACGGAAAACTGCGGGAACATATACGCCTCGCATTGACTGCAATAGGGGATGAGCCCCTCGTTTTCACAAAAACGCAAAGACAGTTTTTGACCGCATTCTCTACAATACATAAAGCCCCCCTTGATACCTATTATACGACCATAATACCGCGTTTTTGTCCGTTTGTCAATAGGAAGAGAAAAAATTCTTTTTTCTGTCACTTTTTCCGTCCCTTTTTGGTGGGTTTCGTACTTGACAATACCTATAAAAAGTCGTATAATAAACGCAGTAACGGGTTTTCCCGTTTTTGGCGGTGAAATATGCTTAAAAAGTTTTATAAAATGCACGGTATCGGCAACGATTATATTTATTTTGATTGTTTGCAAGAGGAACTTCCCGATCCTGAAACCACCTCTATCCGTCTTTCGGACAGACACACAGGCGTTGGGGGAGACGGGATTGTGATGATTTGCAAAAGCGACGTTGCGGACGCCAAAATGCGTATGTTTAATGCGGACGGTAGCGAAGGGATGATGTGCGGCAACGCCATCCGTTGCGTCGGTAAATTTTTATACGATTTCGATAAAGTCAAAAAGCCGACGTTGACGATAGAGACGCTTAGCGGCATCAAGACCTTGCAACTGACGGTAAAAGACGGCAAAGTCGAAGAGGTAGAAGTGGATATGGGCGCGCCCATTTTAGAGGGCAGGGCAATCCCGACCACGCTTGACGGTGAAAAAATCGTCGGCTACAAATACGACTTTTTGGGCTATCAAGAAGAGATTACCTGCGTATCTATGGGCAATCCTCATTGCATTATTTTCAAAGACCCTGACGGGCTCGATTTAGAAAAGATAGGTCCCAGTTACGAAAACGCACCTATTTTCCCTAAACGCGTCAACACCGAATTTGTCAAAGTGCTGGGCAAAAACGAGTTAAAGATGCGCGTCTGGGAGCGTGGTAGTGGTGAGACGCGTGCTTGCGGTACGGGCGCTTGCGCGGTAGCGGTGGCGGCGGTGCTTAACGGCTATGCGGAGCGTAACGCGCAAATCACGGTTCGCCTGTTAGGCGGCGACTTGTCTATCCGTTGGACGGACGAAACGGTATTTATGAAAGGTAGCGCAACCCTTGCCTTCATCGGCGAAGTAGAAATTTAAAAAAGGAAAAGACTATGAAACCCAATCTTAATTATCTCAATTTACAAGAAAGTTACTTATTCTCTTTGATTGCCAAAAAGGTATCGGCGTACCAAGCCGAACATCCCGAAAAATCGGTGCTCCGTTTGGGGATAGGCGACGTCACGTTGCCCCTTGCTCCTGCGGTCATCGAAGCGATGCAAAGCGCGGTTGCCGAGATGGGCAAAAAGGAGACCTTTAAAGGTTACGGTCCCGAACAGGGCTATGCTTTCCTCCGCGAAAGTATTCAAGGCTACTATGCCCGTAGGGGTATCGAGTTAGACGCTACGGAAATTTTTGTCTCGGACGGTGCGAAGTCGGATTGCGGCAACGTGTTGGATATCTTTGACAAAGACAACGTCGTGCTTGTTCCCGACCCCGTATACCCCGTATACGTGGACACCAACGTCATGGCAGGCAGAAAAATTTTGTATATGAACGCGTCGATGGACAACGGCTTTTTGCCTATGCCCGACGATAGCGTAAAGGCAGACATCATCTACCTTTGTTCTCCCAACAATCCTACGGGCGCGGCGTATACCAAAACCCAACTGAAAGCGTGGGTGGACTATGCGAAGGAAAACGACGCCGTCATCCTCTACGACGCGGCTTACGAGTGTTTTGTGACGACGGACGTAGCGCGTAGTATTTACGAGGTAGAAGGCGCGAAAGAATGCGCTATCGAACTTTGCTCTTTCTCCAAGACGGCAGGCTTTACGGGTACCCGTTGCGGCTGGACGATAGTCCCTGACGCGTTGATAAGAGAAGGCGTTTCTTTGCGTAAACTTTGGCTGAGAAGACAAACGACCAAATTCAACGGCGTTTCCTACGTGGTACAAAAAGGCGCGGCGGCGGTGTTTAGCGAAGAGGGTGAAAAGCAAATCCAAGCCAACCTTGCTTACTATCGCGAAAACGCAAAAATGATTGCAGACTGTATGGACGAAGTAGGCATTGCGTATACGGGCGGCAAAAACTCCCCGTATATTTGGTTAAAATGTCCTGACGGAATGGACAGTTGGCAATTCTTCCAATACCTTTTGGAAGAAATTCAAGTCGTGGGTACGCCCGGTAGCGGCTTTGGTAAAAACGGCGAAGGCTATTTCCGTTTGACGGCGTTCGGTAGTCACGAAACGACGGTAGAGGCTTGTCGCAGATTAAAAGGACTTTTGAAGAAATGAAAGTATTCCCTAAAATTTGGCAAAAATTAAAACCGCTCAATTTTTTAGGCTTGACGGTGGCGGGTATCATCAACGCTTTGGGCGTATGTTTGCTCTTGTCGCCTGTCAACGTCTACGACGGCGGGTTTTCGGGTACTAGTGTCTTGCTAGATAAAAATATCCCCGTTGCCTGGCTTACGCAATCGGTATTTTTGATTGTGCTCAACTTTCCTTTCTTTTTGCTGGGCAGGAAGAAAATAGGTACGGATTTCTTGATTTACTCGTTATATGCAATTGCGATTTATTCCTTGGCGTCCTTTTTCTTTAACGACATCTTGATTAAGTCGTATATAGCAGGTGGCGGCAAAGGCTCTCCCGTAGTCGAAGAAAACGTAATTTTGGGCGCAATTTTCGGCGGTTTGCTTTCGGGCGTCGGTAGTGGCCTCGTTATCAAGTTCGGCGGTGCGCTCGACGGCGTCGAAGTTATGGCGCTCTTATTCAACAAAAAACTCGGTCTTTCCGTAGGCACGTGCGTGATGATTTATAACGCAGGTTTGTATATCATCGCAGCCCTTCTTCCTCTGTTTTTTGGCGCGTCTATGATGTGGGAGGCGACGTTGTATTCGTTGATTGCCTATTTCGTATGCTTAAAGACGATAGACTTTATTGTCGAAGGTTTAGAAAAGGGCAAAGCGGCGCTGATTATCACGGAAAACATCGAAGAACTCGCTTCCGCGCTCTCGCAGGAATTAAAGCGTGGCATCACCGTGTTGGATGCGACGGGTTACTATTCTGGCGAAGGCAAAAAGATGCTGTATATGGTGGTCAACCGCTTCGAGATAGCCAAACTCAAAGCCATAGTGGCGGCATTAGATCCCAAGTCTTTCGTGTCTATCATCGAAGTTAGTGAAATTATGGGCACGGGCAAAATGTATAGAAAAAAAGTAAAATAACCCACAAAAAAACCTCCCCCTCAATGTGGGAGGCTTTTTGTCGCAAAATCCCGTACTTTCTTTCTTATGTCTCCCCTATTAGGGGAGATGTCTTCGTAGAAGACAGAGAGGTTAAAACTTTGATAATAGAGAGGTAAAAAAACCACCCAAAGAGGGTGGTTTTTATCTTAGTTTTGCGTAGGTCGCAAGCCCAAGGCTTTAATCATTTGCCCGACGTATTGCACGCCGATAAGTTTGATTTTATCCTTATATTTTTCGCACGCTTTCATATTCTTCATAGGCAATACAACCGTTTTAAAGCCTGTTTTGATACACTCCGCGACTCGTTTTTCGGCATAATGCACGGCGCGTATTTCTCCCGTCAAGCCCACTTCGCCAAAGATAGCCGTTTGCCCGTCGATAGCGACGTCGTTTGCCGCGGAAGCGAGCGCGGCGCAAAGGGCAAGGTCGGTGGCAGGCTCGCCCAGTTTAATCCCGCTCATGGCGTTGACGTATACGTCGGCAGAGTAGAACGGGATGCCACACCTCTTTTCGAGGACGGCGATAAGAAGCACCAATTTATTATAATCTATCCCTAAGGACATACGACGGGGATTGCCGAAAGGGGTCTTGGTCATCAGCGTTTGAATTTCCACGTTCATACATCTGTTACCGCTGACGGTGGGGGTAACGGCAGAGCCCGCCGCAATCCCTCTCGTTTCGGAGAGGAAAAGACTTGCGTAGTCGTTCACGCTCTTTACGCCCGTCTCCGTCATTTCGAGGACGCCCACCTCTTGTACGGAACCGAACCTGTTTTTGACGGCGCGGAGCAGTTTAAAATTCTCCTCCTGTTGCCCTTCAAAATAGAGTACGGTATCCATCATATGTTCGAGGACTTTAGGCCCTGCAAGCGCGCCTTCTTTGGTGACGTGCCCGATGATGAAAAAGGTGACGTTTTTGGACTTTGCGACGCGCATAATCTTTTGTGCACATTCGCGCACTTGACCAACGCTGCCCGCCGCCGACGACATCTCCTCGGTGTAGACCGCTTGGATGGAGTCGATCACGACGAACTCACATCCGTCGACGCTCGCCAAAATATCTTCCAGACAAGTTTCGTTAAGAAGTAGTAAGTTGTCGCTGTTTAAGCCCAATCTTTCGCAACGCATTTTGACCTGCGAGGGGCTTTCTTCCGCCGACACGTACAGGACTTTGTGTTCTTTTGCAAGATGCGCGGAGACTTGGGTCAAGACGGTGCTTTTGCCGACGCCAGGGTCGCCGCCAAGCAGCACGAGAGAGCCTTTCACAATCCCGCCGCCAAGCACGGTGTCAAATTCTTCCAGCCCGCTTTTCACGCGGTGGTATTTGTCGTAGGTGATTTTAGAGAGGGGCAGGGCTTTATTTTGCGTCACGGCAGGTCGAGAGACAGGCGTCTCCGCGGTGCGTACAATTTCTTCCTGCAACGTCCCGAAGCTTTCGCAAACAGGGCATTTGCCCAGCCATTTAGGGGTGACGTATCCGCACTCCGTACAGACGAATTGCGTCGTCGGCGTTTTACTTTTCGTTGCCATAGTTTACCTCTGTTCTTTTAAAGAAACGTACGCGTAGACGGTGATACCTTTGCCTTCGCCTACGTAGCCTAAACCCTCGTTGGTGCCGGCGGTAATCCCGATGTTTTCCACGTCCGTCTGCATAAGAGTTGCGACGTTGTTTCTCATTTGGTCGATGTATTTAGCAAGTCTAGGCTTTTCTGCTTGAATCGCCACCGACAGGTTATGCACGCCATACCCTTGTTCGTTGACCATTTCGACGACTTTTTTCGTGAGTAGGGTAGAATCCGCGCCCTTATATTTTTCGTCCGTATCGGGGAAATAATGCCCGATATCTTTCAGTCCTACGGCAGAGAGCAGCGCGTCCATCACGGCGTGCAATAGCACGTCCCCGTCGCTATGCGCTTTCAGTCCCGTTTCGCTAGGGATTTTCACGCCGCCGAGTACGATATAGTCCTGCGCTTTTCCAAACGCGTGCGTGTCCACGCCGAACCCGACTTTGACGGGGGAAAGAAAATCTTCCGCATAGGTAAGTTTTACGTTGTTTTTTGCGCCTGCACAAAGTCTGGGCTTGCCGACGTATTTGCCGTAGAGGGAAGAGTCGTCGGTGAAATCGTTGTCTCCCTTTTGGAAGGCTGTTTCATACGCCGCTTTGATCTCTTTCGTAAAGAATCCTTGAGGGGTTTGTACGAGGTAACAGCGATTTCTATCCGGTACGGTGGCAATCTCCGCGTTGTCGGCAAGCGCGATTGTGTCCGCGGACGGGATGGCGCAAATGCCGCTACCGTAGTCCAAGACGCTTTGATAGCAATTTAAGATCGTTTGCTTTTGGATAAACGGTCTTGCGCCGTCGTGGATAAGCACGACTTCGCCCGTAGCCGTTTGCAGGGCGTTGTAGACGGATTGGCTTCTCGTGGCTCCCCCCCTGACGATACGGATATTATCGTAAGGACGGCAGATTTTTCCTATTTCTTCTTCGTCGCGCGGGTGGATAGAAAGGATAATTTCGTCTATTTCAGGGCATTGCAATTTAGCAAGTAAGCGGGAAAGGGCGCATTCGCCTTGGTAGGGAATCAGCAGTTTGTTTTTATCAAATCCTGCGCGCGAGCCCACGCCCGCAGCGCATACGACGATAGAAAGGGTAGGACGGCTCATACTAACACCTCGTACAAAGAAGCGGCCTCTTCTTTTTTGACCGTTTCTTTTATTTTCAATACACGGAATTTAAAAGTGGAAGAGGCGTAAAAAATTTCTACGACGTCCCCTTCCTTGACGGCGGTGGAGGGCTTGGCAGGTTTGCCGCCGATAAACACCTTTTGGCTATCGCAAGCCTCTTGCGCTACCGTGCGCCTTTTCAAAATCCGCGAAACTTTCAAAAACTTATCAATTCTCATAATATCCCCGCAAAAATCTCGGTTTTTCCGCAAAAAATCAAAAAATTTCCTCGTAAAACCCCGAAAATACTTGACTTAATTTTTTAGGTTGGTTATAATTGGATAATGTATAATTGCGATTAGTGTGCCGTAATGCTCCAAAAACGCGAAAAAACGGGTAAAAAAGTGGCAAAAACGGTCAAAATCGGCGTTTTTTCAACGCCCACGACACTATTATACCGCAAGAAAGCAAAAAAGTAAAGAAAAAAAAGTAAAAATTCGATTTTTATCGATGAAAAGATATACTCGGTAAATCGTTAAAAAATATAAAAGGAGCATTTTTTAAACGATGGATTTACCTATTTCAAAGTACGGCAAAACCGAAAGAAGAAAGTTTGGTAAGATCAACGAAGTCATCGACATTCCCGACCTCGTTGAGATCCAAAAAGAAAGTTACGACACCTTCATTCGGGAAGGGATAGACGAAGTCTTTGAAGATTTCTCGCCTATCACCGACTACTCTGACCATTTCGAATTGTATTTCGAAGAACACCGTTTTGGAGACAAGCCCAAGTACGACGAAAAAGAGTGCCGCATGCGCGACGCTACCTATTCGTTGCCTTTGCGCGTGAAAGTACGTCTTGTCAACAAGGTAAAGAACGAGGTGTTGGAGCAAGAAGTCTTTATGGGCGATTTGCCTTTGATGACGGAAAACGGTGCCTTCATTATCAACGGTGCGGAACGTGTTATCGTTTCGCAACTTGTCCGTTCTCCCGGTGTGTATAACGCGTCCTCCAAGGACAAGACGGGCAAAGAAATGTTTGCCACGACGGTTATGCCCAACCGCGGCGCTTGGCTCGAACTCGAACAAGACGCAGGCGACACCCTTTACGTGCGCGTAGACAGAAAGAAAAAACTGTGCGCGACGGTGCTTTTGCGTGCGCTCGGCTACGGCTCTAACCGCGCTATCGAGGATATGTTCCCCGATGATAAAATTATTGCGGCGACGCTCGCTAAAGACACGGCAAAATCGGAATCCGACGGTTTGTACGAATTGTACCGTCGCCTTCGTCCCGGCGAAGCGCCTACGGAAGATTCCGTTCGTGCGCATTTGTTCAATTTGTTCTTCGACTCTCGCCGTTACGATATCGCGAAAGTCGGTAGATACAAATACAACAAAAAACTTTGCCTTTCCTACCGTTTGACGGGCTGTATCGCAGCGGATACGCTTGTCAACCCTACGACGGGCGAAGTGCTTGTAGAAGAAGGGGCAAAGATCTCGGAAGAACAAGCCAAGGCTATCCAAAACTGCGGTATCAACGAAGTATTCGTTATCGTCGAAGACAAAGAAGACGGTAAGATTCGCCACAAGATTATTGCAAACAACACGGTAGATTTCTGCGAACTTGACGGGGTTACGATTAAGGCCCGCGCCAAGGATTTCGGCTTGCTTCCCACCGTGCATTATCCCAACTTCCAATTCTCCAAACTGTTGGCGGAAGAATGCGCTAACCTTTCGGAAGAAGAAGTGGCGGAAAAATACGTTGACCAAATTAACGACTTGTTCAACGCCGTAGAAAAAGCGGAAGAAGCGGACGAAAAGCCCGAAGAAAAGAAAAATCGTGAAAAACGCCGTGACAACCGTCGTAAGTTCGTCAAGGCTTGTAAACTTTTCCACGAGGTATTGAACGCGGAAGTACCCGTTCCCACCAAAGAACAAAAGAAAGAAATGAAGCCTTTGATCGAAAAGTTGTGCCACAAGCACATCACCAAAGACGATATCGTGGCTTCCATTTCCAGCAACCTTGACTTAAAGTACGGCATTGGCACGGTGGACAACATCGACCACCTCGGCAACCGCCGTGTTCGTTCGGTAGGGGAATTGCTCCAAAACCAACTCCGCGTAGGTATTGCGCGTTTGGAAAGATTGATTAAAGAAAGAATGGCAACCCAAGACCCGATGGAGGTAACGCCCAGCGCGCTTATCAACATCCGTCCCGTTTCGGCTGTTATTAGAGAATTCTTCGGTTCTTCCCAACTTTCGCAATTTATGGACCAAACCAACCCGATTGCAGAACTTACGCACAAGCGTAAACTTTCCGCGCTCGGCCCTGGCGGTTTGAATAGAGACCGCGCTACCTTCGAAGTGCGTGACATCCACCATACCCATTATGGCCGTATGTGTCCTATCGAAACGCCTGAAGGTCAAAACATCGGTTTGATTTCCTCTCTTGCAACTTTCGCAAGAGTTAACGAATACGGCTTTATTATGAGCCCTTATCGTAGGGTAGATAAAGTTTCGGGTGTCGTAACGACGCACGTAGACTATTTGACGGCTGACGAAGAAGACCGTTACGTCGTCGCGCAAGCAAACGAACCTTTGGACGAAGAAGGGCATTTCATCAACGAGCGTGTCGGCTGCCGTTTCCGTGACGACATCACCGAACTTCCTCGCGAAAAGATGGACTATATGGACGTTTCGCCCAAGCAACTTGTTTCCGTTGCAACGGCGCTTATTCCTTTCCTTGAAAACGACGATACCAACCGTGCGCTCATGGGCTCCAACATGCAGCGTCAGGCAGTACCCCTTTTGAAGACGGAATCGGCTATCGTGGCTACGGGTATCGAAAGTTCCATCGCGCAATATTCCGGCGTCATCGTGACGGCGAAAGAAGCGGGCGTGGTCGTCGGCTGTGCGTCCAATATGATTAAAATCAAAGAAGACGACGGTACGATTAGAGAATATCCTTTGAAGAAGTTCGAGCGTTCCAACGCAGGTACCTGCTTGAACCAAAAACCCATCGTAGCGACGGGCGACAGAGTATTTAAGGGCGAAATCATTGCCGACGGTCCTTCGACCAACAACGGGGAACTTGCCCTCGGTAAAAATATCCTTATCGGGTATATGGAATGGGAAGGTTACAACTACGAAGACGCAATCTTGCTCTCTGAAAAGTTGGTGCAAGACGACGTCTTTACCTCCATCCATATTGAAGAACACGAAACGGAAGCGAGAGATACCAAACTCGGTCCCGAAGAAATCACGCGCGACATCCCCAACGTAGGCGACGACGCGCTCAAAGATTTGGACGAAGACGGTATTATCCGTATCGGTGCGGAAGTACACAGCGGGGACATCCTCGTCGGGAAAGTTTCTCCTAAGGGTGAAGCGGAACTTACCCCCGAAGAAAGATTGCTTCGCGCTATCTTCGGTGAAAAATCGAGAGAAGTCCGCGATACTTCTTTGAAAGTGCCTCACGGGGAAGGTGGTGTCGTCGTTGACGTCAAAGTCTTCACGAGAGAAAATAAGGACGAACTTGACCCTGGCGTCAGCAAACTCGTCCGCGTATATATCGCGCAAAAACGTAAAATCCAAGTCGGTGACAAGATGGCAGGTCGTCACGGCAACAAGGGCGTCGTATCCCGCGTACTTTCGCAGGCAGATATGCCCTTCCTTGCCGACGGTACTCCTTTGCAAATCTTGCTCAACCCCTTGGGCGTACCTTCCCGTATGAACATCGGTCAGGTACTCGAAGTACACCTTGGTTACGTATGTAAGCAACTCGGCTGGAAGATTGCCACCCCCGTCTTTGACGGCGCTACGGAAAAAGACTTGGAAGTGTTGTTTAGAGAAAACAACTTGCTCAACCCCGACGGCAAGGTCGACGGTAAGTTCCAAGTATTCGACGGTAGAACGGGTGAAGCGTTTGAAAACCGCGTTACCATCGGCGTACAATATATGATTAAACTTATTCACCTTGTCGACGACAAGATTCACGCTCGTGCCATCGGTCCTTACTCGATGATTACCCAACAACCTTTGGGTGGTAAGGCGCAATTCGGCGGTCAGAGATTCGGTGAAATGGAAGTTTGGGCGCTTGAAGCCTACGGCGCAGCGCACATCTTGCAAGAAATTTTGACGGTTAAGTCGGACGACGTCGTAGGGCGTGTCAAGACTTACGAGTCCATCGTAAAAGGCGAAAACATTTCCGAGCCGGGTATTCCCGAAGCGTTCAAAGTCTTGCTCAAAGAATTGCAATCTTTGGCGCTTGACGTCAAAGTGTTGACGGAAAGCGGCGACGAACTTATCATCAAGGAATTCGAGGAAGAAGAACCTCGCCGTGAAGAAGTGAAGAAACCCGTCGCAGAAATGAAGGACGAAGACTTCGAAGAACTCGACTTCAACGTCGACGAAGAAGACGACGAAGAAGAGTTTGGCGAAGAAGTTGCTCTCTTTGACGAAGACGACGATGACGAAGACGGCTTCTTGGACGAAGGCGAAGAAGAATTCGGCGACGAAGAGGACGATGACGACGATTTCGGCTTTGGCAACCTGTTCGGCAGCGACGATGACGATGAAGACTGAGAAAGGAGGAAAAGAATATGTACGAATTAAACGATTTTAACTCTATTCAAATCAGTATTGCGTCTCCTGAAAAAATCAGAGAATGGTCGTACGGCGAAGTAACCAAGCCCGAAACCATCAACTACCGCACCCAAAAACCTGAAAAAGACGGCTTGTTCTGCGAAAAGATCTTTGGGCCGACGAAGGACTGGGAATGTCATTGCGGTAAGTATAAACGTGTAAAATACAAGGGGCATGTCTGCGAAAAGTGCGGGGTAGAGATTACCCGTAGCAAAGTGCGCCGTGAAAGAATGGGTCACATTGAACTTGCTGCGCCCGTCTCTCACATTTGGTATTTCAAAGGTGTACCTTCTAAAATCGGTACGCTGCTCGATATGCCTCCCAAGCAACTCGAACAAGTTATTTACTTTGCTTCTTACGTCGTGTTGGACGCAGGTAACTTGCCCGAACTTGAATACAAGCAAGTGATTACGGACAAACAACTTCGCGAACTCGAAGATAGATACGGCGAATCTTTCTCGCAAGTAAAAGTAGGTATGGGTGCCGAAGCCATCCGTGAACTGTTAATGGCAGTAGATTTGGATGCGGAAGCAGAAGCCTGCAAGAAGATTGTGGACGATAGTACTGCTAGCGGCAAAGCGCCTGGTCAAAAAACGATTAAGGCGATTAAGCGCTTGGAAGTCATCGAATCTTTCCGTAAGAGCGGTAACCGCCCTGAATGGATGATTTTGACGGTACTTCCCGTAATCCCTCCCGAAATCCGTCCTATGGTGCAATTGGACGGCGGTAGATTTGCTACCTCCGACCTCAACGATTTGTACCGTCGCGTTATCAACCGTAACAACCGCTTGAAGAAGATGATGGAAATCGGCGCGCCCGATATGATCGTCAAGAACGAAAAACGTATGTTGCAAGAAGCGGTGGATGCACTTATCGACAACGGCAGAAGAGGGAAAGCGCTCAGCGGTCCTTCCAACCGCGATTTGAAATCGTTGTCCGCAATGCTTCGCGGTAAGCAAGGCCGTTTCAGACAAAACCTCCTTGGTAAACGTGTCGACTATTCCGGTCGTTCGGTTATCGTCGTAGGTCCTGAACTTAAAATTTATCAATGCGGTTTGCCTAAAGAAATGGCAATCGAACTTTTCAAGCCTTTCATTATGAAACGTTTGGTAGAGAACGGTCAATGCCACAATATTAAGACGGCAAAACGCGCAGTAGAAAAGGCGAAAGATATGGTATGGAACGTCTTAGAAGACGTTATCAAAGACCATCCCGTTCTTTTGAACCGTGCGCCTACGTTGCACCGTTTGTCCATCCAAGCGTTTGAACCCGTTTTAATCGAGGGTAGAGCCATTAAAATTTCTCCCCTTGTCTGCGGTCCTTTCAACGCCGACTTCGACGGCGACCAAATGGCTGTGCACCTTCCTTTGAGTGTGGAAGCGCAAGCGGAAGCAAGATTCTTGATGCTTTCTTCCAACAACATTTTGAAACTTGCCGACGGTAAGTCCGTTATGTCCCCTACGCAAGATATGATTATCGGTGCGTACTGCTTGACCATCAAGCGTAGAGAAGAGGGCAAAAAGTACGACGAGCAAGGTAGACCCGACGAAAACGGCGAATTGTATATCCCGCCTATCTATTCGAGCGAAAACGAAGCCATCTTGGCTTACCAGACGAAAGTCGCGCACGAACAAGACGAAATATACTTGAAGAGAGTAGTGGAACTTCCCGAAGGCAAGTTCGACGACCTCGAGTTGCCGTACACCTGCGTCCTTCCTTCTAAGGAAGAACAGGAAAAATCCAAGCAAACGTATATCAAGAGCGCAACCGTTCGCCTCAACCCTGCCACGGGCAAACGCGAGGTAGAAGGGGTTATCAAGACGACGATTGGTCGTTTGATTTACAACGACGGCTTGCCTCAAGATTTGGGCTTTGTAGAAAGAAGCAAACCTGAAAACTATTTGCGTTTGGAATTGGATACCGAATTCATCGGTTCCGCTCGTGCAATCGGCAAAAAACACCTTTCTAAAATCGTTGAAGCGTCCTTTAGGACGGGCAAGGCTCCTAAGGCTTCTTACGTGCTTGACGCGATGAAGGAAAGAGGGTATAAGTACTCTACGCTCGCCGCGCTTACGACGTCCGTATTCGATATGAAGATTCCTCCCGAAAAGCAGGCGATTATCGAAGGTGCAGAGCAATCCGTATCTAAGATTTTCAACAAGTTCAAGAGAGGTTTGCTCAGCGAAGAAGAACGTTACCAAGCGGTTATCTCGCAATGGGAAACGGCGACGCAAGAAGTGGCAGACTTGCTTAAAAAGCAAGGCAACGAAGACAAGTTCAATCCTATCTGGATGATGGCTGACTCCGGTGCCCGTGGTTCCATCGACCAAATTAAGCAACTTGCCGGTATGCGTGGTCTAATGGTTAACCCTCAAGGTAGAAAGATTGAGGTTCCCGTTAAGTCCTGTTTCCGTAACGGTCTTTCCGTTTTGGAATATTTCATTTCCTCGCACGGTGGTCGTAAAGGTTTGACGGATACCGCGCTTAAGACGGCAGACTCTGGTTATCTTACCCGTCGTCTTGTCGACGTATCTCACGAAATTATCGTCCGTGAAGACGATTGCTGCGCGGGTAGAAAGCCTCAGGGTATGTCCGTACGCGCCATTTACGACGCGGCGGGTAAGGTTGTAGAAGACTTGAAGTCCCGTTTGCTTGGTCGTTTCGCAGCGGAAGACGTAATCAATCCCGAAACGGGCGAAGTTATCGTCAAGACCAACGAGTTCATCGACGAAGCAGAGGCAAAAGCCATTGTCGACGCAGGCATTACGGAAGTATCTATCCGTAGCGTATTCACTTGTCAATCTCACCTCGGCGTATGCGCGAAGTGCTATGGTAAAAACATGGCTACTACGTTGCCCGTACAGGTGGGTGAAGCGGTCGGTACGATTGCGGCGCAATCCATCGGTGAACCTGGTACCCAACTTACGATGCGTACTTTCCACACGGGCGGTATCGCAGCGACGGGAGACATCACGCAAGGTTTGCCTCGTGTAGAAGAATTGTTCGAAGTGAGAAAACCCAAGGGTTATGCGACCATTTGTGAAGTGGACGGCGTCGTTGATATCGACAACAGCGACAACCTCAACATCGTTCTCGTCAAGGACGAAAAGACGGGCGAACTCAAACCCAACGGCAAATACGTTCTTCCTTTCAATGCGGAATTGAAGGTGAAGAAAGGGGATAAAGTCACACCTGGTGTGGTTCTTAACACGGGTAGCGTATATCCTCAAGACATTTTGCGCGTGCAAGGTGTCCGCGGCGTGCAAGACTATATCTTGGAACAAGTCCAAAACGTATACCGTTCTCAAGGCGTTGAAATCAACGATAAACACATCGAGATTATCGTGCGTCAAATGCTCAAGAAGGTTAGGGTAGAAAACGCAGGCGACACCGATTTGTTGCCGGGCGAACTCGTCGATATGGTCACTTTCCAAGAAGCAAGTTCTAAGGCGATGATGGCTGGTGGCAGACCCGCTCTTGCAAAACGCGTTCTTTTGGGTATTACGAAAGCGGCGCTTGCCACCGACAGTTTCCTGTCCGCGGCGTCCTTCCAAGAAACGTCGAGAGTGCTTACCGAAGCGGCTATCCGCAACAAGAAGGATATGCTTATCGGCTTGAAAGAAAACGTTATCATCGGTAAACTGATCCCTGCCGGTACGGGTATCAAGAGTTACAAATCCGTCACTCCTCAATACGTGGGCTACAACACGGCTCCCGTAGCGGAAGAGATGGCAGTAGCGGCTGACGAAACGGCAACGGTTAGCGAATAATCAATAAAAAAGACACCCTTCCTCCTTTTTCGAGGGAGGGCGTTTTTTTTGCGCTTTACCTAAGGTAAAAAGGGGATAAGTTTTACAAGTTTTTTACAAAAAGGTATTGAAATTTCCTACAAAGTATTGTATAATAAAAATGCAACGAGGATATTTTCATAAAAAGTCTTTGTGTGTCTCCGTGTTTCCAGCATTTTCAAAGGCGAAAGGCTTGACTTTTTCGACGGATATTGATATAATACATACGTATAGAAAAGTGAAGCGACGCGGCTCAAGCGACGTATTCGCTTTTTTGGAGTATAAGGAGAGAAATATGACGGGACGCATACATTCGTTTGAATCGTTCGGCACGGTAGACGGGCCTGGGATTCGTTTCGTAACGTTTATGCAAGGCTGTCCGTTGCGGTGTCTCTATTGTCACAACCCCGATACTTGGGAGGGCGGCGGCACTTCTTACAGCGTGGAAGAGGTTGCGGGGCGCGTTTTGAAATATAAAAATTACTTTGGGGAGAAAGGCGGCGTTACCCTTTCGGGCGGCGAGCCTCTCTTGCAAATCGACTTTGTTGTCGAATTGTTTACCCTCCTCAAAAAGAAAGGGATACACACGTGTGTGGATACGTCGGGCTTTACGTTCGACGCAAGCAACGAAGAGGTTGTTCGCAAACACGAAAAGTTGTTGGAAGTTTGCGATTTGGTCTTGCTGGATATCAAGCATATCGACGACGAGTCGCACAAAAAACTGACGGGACAAACCAACGCCCGTACTTTGCAATTCGCCAAGTTTTTATCGGACAAGGGCAAGCCTATGTGGATACGCCACGTGCTTGTGCCGACGCTCACGGACGAAGACGAGTCGCTAAAAAGGCTGAAAGCGTTTATCGACACGTTAAAGACGGTTGAAAAAGTCGAAGTGCTTCCTTATCACACGATGGGAGAGGTCAAGTACGAAAAGTTGGGCATTTCCTATCCGCTGAAAGGCGTGCAGCCTCCTGAGAAAGCGCGCGTGGACAACGCGAGAAAGATATTGCGTGGAGAAGACGATGACGGAAGAATTAAAAGCAAAATTACAAGGCCTCTGCGTCGTGGAGATTAGCGGCGAGAGTTGTGCCAACTGCTTGACTTTGATGCCTATTTTAAAAGATATCTGCGAGGCGAGAGGGGACGTAAAACTCGTCCACGTCGAGGCGGATTATTCGACGATGGCGCTGATGGAAGAGTGGGAGATAGAAAAAGTCCCCACGATTTTGCTGGTAGAAGACGGGGAGATATTTGCCCGTTGTTCGGGTTTTCAACCTGAAGAAATTTTGGAAATATGGATAGACGCGAAGATTGCGGAGCGAAAATCCTAAAAATATAGAAAAATAATTTACAGGAGTGTATTGATATATGATGCAATATAAAGGATGGGAAGGATTTGTTCCTGGCAAATGGTGTAACGACGAGGTTGACGTAAGAGACTTTATTCAACACAACTATACGCCGTACGAAGGGGACTCTAAATTCCTTGCTCCCGCAACGGAAGCGACGAAAAAATTGTGGCAAATCGTCTGCGACTTGACGAAAAAAGAACTTGCCAACGGCGGTGTACTCAACGCAGATACGAAGATCGTATCCTCGTTGACTTCTCACGGTGCAGGTTACTTGGATAAAGACCTTGAAAAAATAGTAGGGCTTCAAACGGACGAACCTTTCAAACGTGCCCTTCAACCTTTCGGTGGTATCCGTATGTCCGAAGGCGCTTTGGAAATGTACGGGTATCAAATCGACCCTCAAGTAAAGGAAATCTTCACGAAATATCGTAAGACGCACAACGAGGGTGTGTTTGATGCGTATACGCCTGAAATGCGTGCGGCGCGTTCTGCTCACATCTTGACCGGTTTGCCCGACGCATACGGCCGTGGTAGAATCATCGGCGACTATCGCCGTGTCGCCCTTTACGGGGTCGACTACCTTATCAAGAAAAAGGAAGAAGACAAACTCGCAATGAACGGCGACATGACCCCTGAAAAGGTAAGAAATCGCGAAGAAGTGGCTGATCAAGTCAAAGCGCTCAAAGCGCTCAAAGAAATGGCGGCTATCTACGGTTGCGATATTTCCAAACCCGCTGAAACGGCGCAACAAGCGGTGCAAGCGTTGTACTTTGGCTACCTTGCGGCAGTAAAAGACCAAAACGGCGCGGCGATGTCCATCGGTAGAAACACGACCTTCCTTGATATCTATATTCAACGTGACTTGGATAGAGGCCTTATCACGGAAGAAGAAGCACAAGAATATATCGACCATTTCGTTATGAAACTTCGTATCGTGAAGTTCATGAGAACGAAAGAATACAACGAACTTTTCTCTGGCGACCCCACGTGGGTAACCGAAGCCATCGGCGGTATGGGCGTAGACGGCAGAACGCTCGTTACGAAGACTGCGTTCCGTATTCTGCATACTCTTGACAACCTTGGTCCCGCACCCGAACCTAACCTCACGGTATTGTGGTCCAAGAGATTGCCCGTTGCCTTCAAGAGATACTGTGCGGAAATTTCCATCCGTACCTCCTCCATCCAATACGAAAGCGACGATTTGATGCGTCCTGAAATGGGCGACGACTATGCAATCGCTTGCTGTGTAAGTTGTATGAGAGTAGGTAAGGATATGCAATTCTTCGGTGCTCGTGCTAACCTTGCTAAGGCGTTGCTTTATGCGATCAACGGCGGTAAGGACGAACTTATGCTCGACAAGAAGACGGGTAAACCTATGCAAGTTTCCCCTGAGTTTGCAGCAATTACCAGCGACGACGCGCTTGATTACAACGAAGTCGTTGCAAAATACGAAAACATTTTGACTTGGCTTGCCGACCTTTACGTCAACACCCTCAACCTCATCCACTATATGCACGATAAGTATAGTTACGAGTCTTTGGAAATGGCGTTGCACGACACCAACGTTAGAAGATTCTTCGCGACGGGTATTGCAGGTCTTTCCTGTACGGCAGACGCATTGTCCGCAATCAAGTACGCAAAGGTATATCCTATCCGCAACGAACACGGTATCGTAGTGGACTATCGTATCGAAGGCGACTTCCCTAAATACGGCAACAACGACGACAGAGCAGACGAAATCGCGGTATGGCTTGTTAAGACCTTCATGAAGAAGATTAAGAGCCATTACACCTATCGTGACAGCGTTCCTACGACGTCCATCCTTACTATTACGTCCAACGTCGTATACGGTAAGAAGACGGGTAACACGCCCGACGGCAGACGCGCAGGTACGCCTCTTGCTCCCGGTGCTAACCCTATGCACGGTAGAGACTGTAACGGTGCGCTTGCATCCCTTGAATCGGTTGCAAAATTGCCTTACGAGTATTCTAGAGACGGTATTTCCAATACCTTCTCCATCACCCCTGCCTCCTTGGGTAAAGAGGACTAATCTCAAGCCGTCCACCCTGCGGCATAAAATAGGGTAAAAGAAAATATCATAAAAGGAGATTTCATTATGTCGAACAGAGTAGATAACTTAGTAAGTATGTTAGACGGCTACGTAGGCGACGGTGGCTATCACCTTAACGTCAACGTATTTGACCGCGACACCCTTTTGGATGCGCAAGCACATCCTGAAAAATATCCCCAACTCACCATCCGTGTTTCTGGGTATGCGGTAAACTTCATCAAACTCACCAAAGAGCAACAAGATGACGTTATCGCGCGTACGATTCACGAATCGATGTAATCCAATTAAAACAAAGGAAAACTGCCGTTTTTTGACGGCAGTTTTTTGTGGAAAGATATGGCAAAAAGAAAAATAAGCAAAAAAACGCAAAAAGAAGTGGTAAAGACCGCCAAGAAATATCCCAAAATAACGCTGGCAATTGTCATTTTGCTGATTATTTGTTTGGTGGGTTGCTGTTTCTTGCATTATAAGCGTATCATCACGATTTCCTTCTTGGAAGGGATAATCCCTCAGGAAAAGGTGGTTGAAGATAAAGAAGAGTATACTGTCGACGTCCAGCAAAACGTACAGGCTGGCGGTACGATAGAGGGGGCAGGTGCCTTTAAGGAGGGCGAGACGGCCACGTTGCGCGCAACCGCCAATCAAGGGTACGCTTTTGTGGGTTGGTTTAATGGTGCGACATGCGTATCTTATAGTCAAGTATACACCTTTACGGTGACGGCAAACACAGCGTTAGAGGCAAGATTTGCGCCTACAAGTGGTGGGGACGGGACGTCGACTTCTACCGACGACTTACAAATCCATTTCTTAGAACTAGGCAATGCAAGCACAGGTGACTGCACGCTGATTAAAACGGGCGATACCGAAGTTCTTATCGACGCAGGGTCTTTGCAATCTTCTGCGGCGCATTTAAATACGGAAATCGCTAAGTATTGCACGGATGGGAAACTCGAATACGTAGTAGCAACGCACGCGCATACCGACCATATCGGGGCGTTTGTAGGCACCTCTAGTAAAGGAGTCTATAACGGCATTTTATATACTTACGACGTGGGGACGATTATTCAATTCCCTTTGACTAAAAAGGAGGCGACTGCCAGTAATTTATACGGCAAGTATTTGGCGGCGGTAGATTACGCTGTATCGCAAGGGGCGGTTGTGTATACGGCGTTAGAATGTTGGAATTATGAAAACGGCGCGCAGCGGACGTACACGCTTGCAGAAGGTATTACTTTTAATATTCTTTATCAAAAGTATTACGAAACATACGACACGGGGGACGACGAAAATAATTATTCCGTATGTACGTTGCTTTCGCAAGGAAACAATCATTATTTGTTCACAGGAGATTTAGAAGCGGATGGGGAAGAGTCCTTGGTGACTGAAAATGATTTGCCGCGTGTAAAACTGTATAAAGCAGGACATCACGGTAGTCCCACTTCCTCGTCAGCGGAATTCATGGCAGTCATACAGCCCGAGATTATTTGTGTTTGTTGCTGTTGCGGCAATATGGAGTATACAGACAATCCGCTTAACGATTTCCCTTCGCAGGCGTTTGTCGATAACGTTGCGCCCTATACGGATAAAATCTATGTGACGACGATTACGGACGGTAACGACGGTTTTATGTCTTACAATGGTACGATTACAGTCTCTTCCAATGGCAGCGAGGTAACAGTCAATTGTAGCAACAACAATACGATATTCAAAGAAACAGATTGGTTCAAAGCCAACCGTACATGGCCGTCAAACGGCGTCGGCGGTAGTTAGGGTGAAAATTTTGTAAAAAAGTGAGCGTTGGAAATCAAACGCTTGACAATAATTTCCAAAAATACTACAATAAACGTATAAAAAATAAGTTTTCTAAAAAGAAAACTGACGATGAGGGAGTAATTTGCGCTGAAAAAGCGTAACGGCTTTCGTCAAGACGACAGGAAACTGTTCGGAACCGTTTGAAAAAATGAGACTCATACGCTATAATTGAGCCCGTAAAAGCCAAAAATAGTGTGTGAGTTTTCTTTTTGAAAAGGAGTGCTTATGAAATATTATTTATCATCAACGGAAGAAACTTTAAAATCAGTTGATTCCACTGTGGACGGCATCAGTCAGGAAGAGGCGGAGTCGCGTTTAGAAAGGGACGGCAAAAACAAACTGACGGAAAGCAAGAAACAATCTTGGATTGCCCGTTTCTTTGCTCAACTTTGCAATCCGATGATTATCGTCCTCTTGCTTGCGGCGGCGGTCAACTTTGTTACCGTACTTATCGAGCGTATGCAGGGCGGCGACGAGTCGTTTACAGAATGTATCATTATCCTTGTTGTCGTTCTTTTAAACGCGATTTTGGGGGTGGTACAGGAAGGTAAGGCAGAGCAGGCGGTAGAGGCGTTAAAACAAATGACTTCGTCCACCTGTAAAGTCATCCGCGACGGCAAACTTATGGCGGTCAAAAACGAGGACGTTGTCGTTGGCGACGTCGTTATTTTGGAGGCGGGGGACAGCGTGCCTGCCGATTGTAGGATTTTGGAGTGCGCTTCGTTGAAAGTAGAAGAAGCAGCGCTCACGGGTGAAAGCGTGCCTGCGGAAAAACAGGCGGAGGCGCTTTCTTCTAAAGACGGCAAAGTGCCTTTGGGCGATAGAAAGAACATGGTCTATATGGGCAGTACCGTCGTCTACGGCAGGGCAAAAGCGGTAGTTGTGGCTACGGGTATGCAGACGGAAATGGGCAAAATTGCCGACGTGCTCACGCAGACGAAAAAAGAAATCACGCCTTTGCAAAAGAAACTCAATTCTTTGTCGAAGATATTAAGTTTTATCGTATTGGGTATTAGCGTCGTGATTTTTGCCGTTACCTTAATCAAAGGCGGCAGTTTTGACGCGCATGCTATTTTGGACGGATTTATCATAGCCGTGTCTTTGGCGGTTGCGGCGATTCCCGAAGGCCTTGCTACGGTTGTCACTATCGTTCTTTCGATGGGTATGACGAAAATGGCAAAGAGCAATGCCGTTGTCAAGCGTTTGACTGCGGTGGAAACACTCGGGTGTACACAAATTATCTGTTCGGATAAGACGGGTACGTTGACGCAAAACAAAATGACGGTGGTGGAGACGTACGGCGAGGATGAACAATTACTTGCCCGTGCCATGGCGCAATGTAGCGACGCCGTCCTTGACGAAGAAACGTGGCAAGCAAAGGGGGAACCCACGGAAGCCGCACTCGTCAATTATGCGTATAAATTGGGGCTGAACAAGACGGATTTGGGTAAGGAAGAACCCCGCAAAGAAGAGGCGCCGTTTGACAGCATGCGCAAGATGATGTCGACGATACATCAAAAAGGCGAAGAAATTATTCAGTATACGAAAGGCGCTCCTGACGAAATATTAAAGCGTTGTACAAAAGTTTGGTTTGACGGCAAAATTGTGCCTTTAACGGAAGAAAAACGCGAAGAAATTTCGGCGGCTAACAAAGAGATGGCAGACAGAGCCCTTCGCGTGCTTGCGGCGGCGTTTAAACCCTTAAAAGAGGTCCCTAGCGACTTTACGCCCGAAGATTTAGAAAAAGAAATGGTATTTATCGGTTTGACGGGGATGATTGACCCCATCCGTCCGGAGGTGAAGGACGCGATAGCCCTTTGCAAATCGGCGGGTATCCGTGCGGTGATGATTACGGGCGATCATATCGATACGGCGATTGCCATTGCTTTGCAGTTGGGGATTATCGAAGATAAATCGCAGGCAATCACGGGTATGGCGATGGCGGAGTTGAGCGATGAAGAATTCGAGCAAAACATCGGCAACTATTGCGTATACGCGCGTGTACAACCGGAACATAAAGTCCGTATTGTCAACACGTGGAAGAAAAAAGGCTATATCACGGCGATGACGGGCGACGGCGTTAACGACGCGCCTAGTATCAAGAGTGCGGATATCGGTATCGGTATGGGTATCACGGGCACGGACGTTACGAAGACGGCAGCGGATATGGTTCTTCAAGACGACAATTTCGCTACGATTGTTTCGGCGGTAGGCGAGGGGAGACGTATTTACGAAAATATTCGTAAGACGATACAATTTTTACTTTCCAGCAACTTAGCGGAGGTCGTTTCTATCTTCTTTGCTACGATGTTTGGCTGGACGCTACTCAAGCCTATGCATCTATTGTGGATCAACTTAATCACGGACACTTTCCCTGCTATCGCGCTCGGTATGGAAGAAGGCGAAAAAGATTTGATGCAGCGCGATCCCAGAAAACCGACGGAAGGCATATTTGCAGGCGGGTTAGGGTTTAACGTTGTGATTCAGGGCGCGTTTATCGGCTTTTTAACCTTGATTGCCTTTGTCATTGGCAATATGTTTGCCGGCCAAGAACACGGCATGACAATGGCGTTCTTGACCCTTTCTTTGACGGAAACCTTGCACTCCTTCAACGTTCGTTCTTTGCAACACTCTATCTTTAGGATGAAGAAGCAGAACAAATATTTGTGGGCGGCGGCATTGGGTTCGCTTGTGTTGACGGCGCTCGTTGTCTTTGTGCCTCCGATTGCTGCCTTGTTTGATTTCACGATGATCGGCTGGATAGAACTTCTTATTGTGCTCGGTTTGTCTTCGACGATTATCATTTTTGTAGAATTGCAAAAAATTATCGAAAACGCCATTGACAAAAGGAAGAGAAAATGATGCAATTTTCCCGTAGCATTCCTTTGATTGGAGAAAAGGGATTGCAAAAATTAAATGCTGCGCGCGTTGCTGTCTTCGGGATTGGCGGCGTGGGTGGTTATGTGGTAGAGGCGCTGGCGAGAAGCGGCGTTGGCGTGTTGGATTTGATTGACGGCGATAAAGTATCTTTGACGAACCTCAATCGCCAAATCGTAGCCCTTCACTCTACGCTGGGCGAATACAAGGTTGCCGTGATGGCAAAACGGGTTTTGGATATTAACCCGAACGCAGTAGTTAATACGTATCCTGTGTTTTACGGTGATAATTGCCCTCAATTCGACTTTTCTTCCTGCGATTACGTCGTAGATGCGATTGACGACGTTTCAGCGAAAATTGCGCTGATTTCGGCGTCGAAACAAGCGGGTGCGCCCGTCATCTCTTGCATGGGGGCGGGAAACAAGTGGGACGGGACGGCTTTTGAGGTAACGGATATTGCCAAAACCTCCGTTTGTCCGCTTGCACGTGTGATGCGAAAAGCCCTGAAAGAACGGGGGATTGAAAAGGTAAAAGTCGTCTATTCTAAAGAAGAGCCCAAGACGGGGTTGATGGAAGGGGGCAAGGTTCTCCCTGCAAGTCTTTCCTTTGTCCCTCCCGCAGCGGGTTTGTTGTTGGCTAGCGAAGTTATAAAAGATATATTGAGTAAATAGAAAGACTCCGTCAAAAACTTTGGTTGATTTATACCTAACAAATAAAACCTCCTTGCATTTTTTGCAGGGAGGTTTTATTATAAAAGTAGAGGACAGGTACGCCTTTATTTTTCGTCGTGTACCTGTTGCACGTCGTAAGGTGTGCTTTGATAGACGAAATAGTTGAGCCAGTTGCTGTATAAAAGATTGGCGTGTGCTTTCCAGGTAACGACGGGCGATTTCGTCTCGTCGTCGTTTTCAAAGTAGTTGACAGGCTTGGTGATGGGTTTCCCTTGGGATAAGTCTCGCAGGTATTCGTTTTTCAAAGTATCTGCGTCGTATTCGGAGTGCCCCGTGATAAAGATTTGCCTGCCGTTTTTAGAGGAAATCGCATAGATGCCCGTATGTTTAGAAGATGCCAAAATTTTCAGTTGAGGCACTTTTTCGACGTCCGCTCTTTCGACGGTAGTGTGCCTAGATTGCGGCACGAAGAACGTATCGTCAAAGCCGCGGAAAAGGATAGATTGTTTGTACTCCACTTCGTGCGGAAAAACGCCGAATAACTTTTCGGGGACTTGCTTTTTGGGGATGCCGTAGTGGTAATAGAGTCCCGCTTGTGCGCCCCAGCAAATATGGAAGGTGCTGTGTACGTTTTCTTTGCTCCATTCCATAATTTCGCAAAGTTCATCCCAATATTCTACCTCTTCAAAATCCATATGCTCTACGGGTGCGCCCGTGATAATCATCCCGTCGAACTTTTTATCTTTGACGTCGTCAAACGTTTTGTAAAAGGCAAGGAGATGCTCTTCGGCGACGTTTTTGGAAAGGTGGGATTTGGTATGGATAAGTTCCATTTCCACCTGCAACGGGGTATTGCCGAGCACGCGTGCAAGTTGCGTCTCGGTTTCTATTTTTTTAGGCATTAAATTGAGAATTAAAATCTTGAGCGGGCGGATATCCTGAGAAATAGCGCGCGTCTCCGTCATCACGAAGATATTTTCGCTTTGCAGGGTCTTTACCGCAGGTAGATTGTTGGGGATTTTAATAGGCATAATAGTTCCTTTGTGAAAGGGAGATTAAAGCGTTTCCAATGCTTGCGCTAAATCGTTGATAAGGTCTTGGTAATTTTCGATGCCGCAGGATAATCTGATCAAGTCGCCGGGTACGCCTGCAGCAATCAATTCTTCGTCGCTCATTTGTCTATGCGTCGCGTTAGCGGGGTGGAGGCAACAACTTCTAGCGTCGGCAACGTGCGTCTCAATGGCAATAACACGCAATTGCTTCATAACTGCTTCGGCTGCTTTTCTGCCGCCTTTCACGCCGAAAGATACGACGCCGCAAGTGCCGTTAGGCATATACTTTTGCGCTAAATCGTAGTACTTGTTAGATTTAAGACCGGGGTAGTTGACCCAAGCGACTTTTTCGTGACTTTCGAGGAATTCCGCTACCTTTTGCGCGTTGAGACAATGTCTTTCTATGCGAAGATGCAGGCTTTCCAAGCCAAGGTTGAGATAGTAAGCGCTTTGAGGGGATTGGCTGCAACCAAAGTCACGCATCAGTTGCGCCGTCGCCTTGGTGATATACGCGCCTTCTTTCCCGAATTTCGTTGCGTAGGTGATCCCGTGATAACTTTCGTCAGGGGTGCAAAGTCCGGGGAATTTCTCCGCATGCGCCATCCAATCGAATTTGCCGCTGTCTACGATACAACCGCCTATCGCGCTACCGTGCCCATCCATATATTTGGTAGTGGAGTGCGTGACGATATCTGCGCCGAACTCGAAGGAGCGACAATTCACGGGGGTAGCGAAGGTGTTGTCGATAATCAAAGGTACGCCGTGTGCGTGTGCCGCTTTGGCGAATTTTTCGATGTCGAGCACAGTCAAAGCAGGGTTGGAGACCGACTCGCCGAATACTGCTTTGGTGTTGGGTTGGAATGCAGCGTCAAGTTCTTCCGCCGTGCAGTCAGGGTCGATGAAAGTAAAGGAAATCCCCATCTTTTTCATCGTAACGGCAAACAGGTTGTAGGTGCCGCCGTAAAGCGCCGTAGAAGCAACGACGTGGTCGCCGCAAGAAGCGATATTGAATATGGAGAAGAAGGAGGCTGCTTGTCCCGAAGAGGTAAGCATTGCGGCGCTACCGCCTTCCAATTCGCAAATTTTCGCCGCTACCGTATCGCAGGTAGGGTTTTGTAAACGGGAGTAAAAGTAGCCGCTTGCTTCCAGGTCGAAAAGTTTACCCATGTCCTCGCTAGTGGCGTATTTAAACGTGGTACTTTGGATGATAGGGACTTGTCTAGGCTCTCCGTTGCCGGGAGTATAGCCGCCTTGTACGCATTTGGTCTCGATTTGTAAATTCTTTTTATCCATAAAATGGCCTCGATAAATAAGTTTTGTAAAATTTAATTTTACAAGTTACACATCATTATACTCTCTTTTTTGTGCCTTGTCAAGCATTTGTTTTTATCTTTTCTTTGGATTGAGTTGTTGCTTGCCGGTTATTTGCGTAATGTACGCTTTTAAACGCATACCTGGGTGGGGTAAATTGGGGAATGTAGGTAGCGTTTGCCTGTTTTTTAGAAGATGATTTAAGATGAGATTGTTTTTTGTTTTATATAAAATATAAAAAACTTGAAAAATACGCCAAATGTTTCGCGCGTGCATATTGACAAAGTATGCAAAATGTAGTATAATGCAAGTCAATATGGGCGCCGTATGGCGCGCTAGTGTATGGAGGAAAAATGGACCCACGTCTATCTTTGACGATTGTTATCGTCGTGCTTATTACATTATCAGGCTTTTTTTCGGCAACGGAAACGGCGTTTTCCTGCGCTAATAAAATTAAATTAAAAAGTTTTGTCGTGCTCGGTAAAAAACACGCCAAAAAAGTATTGTCGCTCGCCGATGAAAAATATGACAAATTGATTACGGCGATTCTAATCGGTAATAACATCGTCAATTTGACGGCTTCAGCGCTCGGTACCGTGTTGTTTGCCTTGTTGGTGAGAAACGCGGACGTTGCCACTACGTTATCGACGGTGGTATTGACGGTGGCGGTGCTTATCTTCGGGGAGATTACCCCTAAATATTTTGCAAGTATCTATCCCGAAAAACTTTGCTTTTTCCTTTATCCAATTATGCAATTGTTTTACTGGATATTGATGCCGTTCAGTATGATATTCAGCGGCTATAAAAAATTGCTGGCAAAAATCTTCAAATTAAAAAAGGACGACTCGGTCACGGATGAAGAACTGATGTCTTTGGTTGATGAAGCGGAAGAGGTGGGCACCTTGAAAGAGGACGAGAGCGAACTTGTGCGTTCCGCATTGGAATTCGACGACTTGAAGGTAGAGGATATATTGGTCCCTCGCGTGGACGTCGTGGCGGTAGAAAGAAGTGCGAGTATGGCAAATATTTGCGAGGCCTTCCGCACGCACGGATATTCCCGTTTACCCGTTTACGAAGGAACTATTGACAACGTGGTAGGCTTGGTGCACGAGCGAGACTTTTTCCTCTCCTATCTTCGTGGCGACACCGACCTTTCTCATTGCATCCAAGAGGTAGTCTTTACGACGGAATACACCCGTATTTCAACCCTTTTAAAGCAGTTGCAAAAAGCAAAAGTGCACTTGGCGGTGGTCAGCGACGAATACGGCGGGTTAATCGGTATAGTGACGTTGGAAGATATTTTAGAAGAACTCGTCGGGGATATTTGGGACGAACACGACGAAGAAGAGGTGCATTACGGCAAAATTACCGGCGGCGAATATTGGGTGGACGGCAAGTGTGAATTGGCGGAATTTTTTGCTCTCTACGATATGGAAGAAGAGGATGAAAATTTCGATGCCAATACCGTCGGCGGCTGGGTAACGGAAGAATACGGCGGGATCCCCCCTGTAGGCGAAACGCTTACTTTTAAAGGCGTGACGATTAAGGTATTAAAGACTAGCCGTCAACAGGTACTCAAAATACGCAGTATTTCAGACGATAAAAAGGAAAAGGATGATTAAAATGGAAAGACAGACGATTTTAGTGACGGGCGGTTGCGGCTATATCGGCTCGCACACGACGCTCGAGTTGCTTTCTCGTGGTTACGAAGTAGTCGTGGTGGACAATTTGGATAATTCTTCTAAAGAAAGTTTGCGTCGCGTGGAAAAATTGACGGGCAAAAAAGTCACCTTTTACGAAGCGGATATCCGTGACGAAGGAGCGCTTAACAAAATCTTTACCGCACATCAGTTTTCGGCGGTTATTCACTTTGCCGCGCTCAAAGCCGTCGGGGAAAGTTGCCGTCTGCCTTTGAAATATTACGAAAACAATATCGGCGGTACGGTTACTCTTTTAAGAGTAATGGAAAAATTTAACGTCAAGAAAATCATTTTCTCGTCGAGCGCAACGGTATACGGCAATCCCGTACGTTTGCCCTTGGATGAAGATTGCCCGTTGTCTACGACCAACCCTTACGGTGCGACCAAACTGATGATGGAAAACATCATGCAAGACGTGTATAAAGCAGACAACGCTTGGACGATTATATTGCTTAGATATTTCAATCCTGTCGGGGCGCACGAAAGCGGCGATATCGGGGAGGATCCCAAGGGAATCCCCAACAACTTGATGCCATTCGTTGCACAGGTTGCTTGCGGCAGATTGCCCGCTATCAACGTTTTTGGTAACGATTATGACACTCCCGACGGTACGGGCGTGCGCGATTATATCCACGTCGTAGACCTTGCAAAGGGGCACGTCGCGGCGATTGAAAAAATCACCCAAGCGGGTGTCCACATCTACAATCTCGGTACGGGTAGAGGGTATAGCGTTTTAGAGATGATTGCGGCGTTTGAGAAGGCGTGCGGTAAAAAGTTGCCCTACAATATTTGCCCTAGACGTCCTGGGGACATAGCCTCTTGCTATGCTTCTCCCGACAAAGCCCGCGAGGGGCTCGGTTGGACGGCGCAATACGGTATTGAAGAAATGTGTGCCACGCAATGGAATTGGCAAAGCAAAAATCCCAACGGCTATTTAGAAAAATGATTACGGTGGACGAATACCGTTTTTCAAAGCGCAAGACGCTTGCCGTCAGTATCGACCCAGTCGGCAGGGTAATCGTTCGTGCGCCTAAGGGCTATCCGCAAAAGAAGATCGACGATTTTTTGCAAAAGAAAGCGGCTTGGATAGAATCGCATAGCCGCATAAAACGCGAAAGGGCGGCGGATATTCTTCCTTCTTCTTTAGACGGCTATTTGCTCCCCTTTTTAGGCGGGCAGTTACGGCTTGTCGTTTCGCCTGTTAAACGGGCGAAGGAGGAGTCTGGTGCGTTGTATTTACCTATGGTAAATCCCGAGTCCGCTCTTAAAAACTGGTTAAAAAGACAAGCACGCGAAATTTTCCTTTCGCGTACGATATATTGGCAGGATAAAATGGGCGTAAGATGCCGATCGGTATCCGTCAGTTCGGCAAAACGTCGCTGGGGGAGTTGTTCGGGTAAAGACGAAATTCGGTATACGTATCGGTTGCTTTATGCGCCGATGGAGATGATTGATTACGTCGTCGTGCACGAACTTGCCCATATCCGTCACAAGAACCACTCTGCGCTGTTTTGGAAGGAAGTATCGGCATATATGCCCGATTGCTTTTCTCGTCGGGCTTGGCTCAAAAAACACGCGCTATATTTAGAGTTATTTTAGGCTACTACATAAGTAAAATTCAAGAGGCAGTATGTTACAGTTAGAGCATATCACCTACGAAGTAGGTGAAGGAGAATTGAAAAAGAAAATATTAGACGACGTCACGCTCGCATTAGACGAGCGTTTTGTGGCGTTTACGGGCCCTAACGGCGGCGGGAAAAGCACGCTGGCAAAAGTGATTGCGGGTATTATTGCGCCGACGTCGGGCAAAATTTATTTGAACGGCGAAGATATCACTTCGTTGTCCGTGACTGAACGTGCGCAAAAGGGGATTTCTTACGCTTTCCAACAGCCCGTTCGTTTTAAGGGCATTACCGTCCGTGACTTGATTTCTCTTGCCGCAGGCAAGACGGCAAAAGTGGCGGACGCTTGTGCGTATTTGTCCCAAGTTGGGCTTTGTGCAAGGGATTATATTGATAGAGAAGTGGACGCCTCTCTTTCGGGCGGCGAGTTAAAGCGTATCGAAATTGCCACCGTATTGGCGCGCGGTACCTCTCTTTCCGTCTTTGACGAGCCGGAGGCGGGCATCGACCTTTGGAGTTTTGGCAACTTAATCAACGTATTTGAAAAAATGCACGAGAAAGTGCAGGGCAGTATTTTGATTATTTCCCACCAAGAAAGAATTTTAAATATCGCAGACAAAATCGTGGTAATCGCGGACGGAAAAGTACAAAACGTCGGCGCCAAAGAGGATATTTTGCCTAAATTGCTAGCGGCAAAGACCTGCCAAGTGTTGGAAGATAAGATGTAAAGGAGGGGGACATGGACGCGATTGAGAAAGATTTACTATTAAAAATTGCCGATATCCACGACGTCCCCGAAGGGGCTTATAATATCCGCACCAACGGCAAAGCCACGGCGAGGAATTCGACTGCCAACATCGAAGTTCTGTCCAAGACAGATGGAAAAGACGGGGTAGAATTCTACGTGAAAGCAGGTACGAAAAAGGAAAGTTTGCATATCCCCGTCGTGCTCAGCAAAGCGGGTTTGCAGGAGATGGTCTACAACGATTTTTACATCGGCGAAGAGGCGGACGTCGTTATCGTGGCTGGTTGCGGTATCCACAACTGCAGCGGGGCAAAACTGGAAAGCCGTCACGACGGCGTGCATACCTTTTACGTGGGTAAAAACGCCAAAGTTAAATATATAGAAAAGCATTACGGCGCGGGCGACGGTATGGGGAAGAACGTGATGAATCCTCAGACGGTGGTCTATCTGGAAGAAGGCGCGGTAATGGAAATGGAAACGACGCAAATCAAAGGCATCGACAGTACGGCACGTTTGACAACGGCGAAGTTGAAAGCAGGCGCCGAGTTTATCGTCAAAGAAAAATTATACACGCACGGCGAACAAACGGCTGATACCGATTTCGTCGTAGATATGGACGGGGAAAACTGTCGTGCGGACATCGTGTCCCGTTCGGTAGCGGCAGATAAGTCTAAGCAAAATTTCGTTTCTACGATGAACGGTAACGCGCCCTGTTACGGGCATACGGAATGCGACGCGATTATTATGGACGAGGCGCAGGTCAAAGCAGCGCCGTGTTTGAGTGCGGCGCACGTTGACGCACAACTCATCCACGAGGCGGCAATCGGCAAAATCGCAGGCGAGCAACTCATCAAACTGATGACGTTGGGCTTGACGGAACGGGAAGCGGAAGAGCAGATTATCAAAGGCTTCTTGCATTGATAGGAGGGATTATGAGCGAACTTTCTTATAAGAGAACGAACGTCTACGAAAAGGCGGACGAGCAGACTATGCAAGCGATTTTTGAATATGCAAAAGGGTATTGCAAGTTTATAGACGCGGGCAAAACGGAACGAGAGGCTTGCGCTTACGTTGTAGAGGCGGCAAAAGCAAAAGGTTATAAACCTTTTGAGTTTGGTCAAAAACTCAAAGCGGGGGACAAGGTGTACTACAACAACCGCGGAAAAAATTTATATCTTATCAAAGTGGGTACGGAGGCCGTTGCCAAAGAGGGGATACGTATTATTGCTTCCCATATCGACAGTCCCAGGATAGATTTAAAGCAGGTTCCCTTATACGAAGCGGACGGGATTGCGCTTGCGAAAACCCATTATTACGGCGGTATTAGAAAATTCCAATGGGCGGCGATTCCTTTGGCTATGCACGGCGCTGTCGTCAAGAAAAACGGCGAAGTGGTGCAAATTAACGTCGGGGAGGAGGATACGGATCCCGTATTTTACATCAGTGATTTGCTTCCTCATCTTGCGGCGAAGCAGAACGCGAAACCGCACGGCGAAGGTTTAGGGGGAGAAGACCTCAATATTTGGCTCGGCAATATCCCGTATACGGCGGCGACAGAGGAAAAAGACAGGACGGTAAAAGAAAACCTGCTTCGTATTTTGCATGAAAAATACGGGATGGAAGAATCGGATTTTTTAAGTGCAGAAATCTCCCTTGTGCCTGCGTTTAAGGCCCGCGATTTGGGATTCGACAGAGGCTTGATTGCAGCGTACGGGCACGACGATAGGGTATGCTCCTATCCTGCGTACACGGCACTTTTAGACTCTACGGACGATAAGCGTACCGTGATGGTGGTGCTTGCCGATAAAGAAGAGATTGGCAGCGAAGGCACGACGGGTATGCAATGCGCGCTCTTTGCCGATTTAATCGATGCGATTGCCTCGTCGTTTGGAACTTGCGGCGCGATGGTGCGTGCAAAGTCCAAGTGTCTTTCCGCTGACGTCACGGCGGCGTACGATCCCAATTTTAAAGAGGTGGCAGAGCCCCTCAATTCCACCTATCTTTCTTGCGGTGCGGGTATTACTAAATTTACGGGCGCAAGAGGAAAGAGTAGTTCCAACGACGCAAGTGCGGAATTTGTGGGTGAAATCCGCAAGATTTTCGAGGAAAACGGCGTGGTTTGGCAGACGGGAGAACTCGGCAAAGTAGATATGGGCGGCGGTGGAACGGTAGCCAAATATATCGCCAATATGAACATTGACACGGTGGATATCGGCGTTCCCGTTATTTCGATGCACTCTCCTTACGAAGTTGTTTCCAAAGCGGATTTGTATCAAGAGTATCTTGCTTTCAAGGCGTTCATCCGCTAAAAAACGGTGAAATAAACCCACCCCTGGTATAGGCAAACAGGTTTTTGCCCGTACATGGGGTGGGTTTTTGTTTATATACGATTAGTCGAGAGAGAAGACGGGTTCCAATAGAGGTTGCGCGCCCGTGACGGGATCAAGTTCCATTTCCATTACGTCTTTCATGTATTCGTTCCATCGGTCGACGACGGGGCTTTGTGCTTGTACTTTTGCGGCATAGGCAATCCCTTTTTCGCACTCATAATATCCAAACAGTTTATTCCCGTCCGTCCAAATGGTGTAGTTCCGTATTCCTGCGCTCTTCAATAGGTCGGTCAGTTCTGACCAGATTTCAGTGTGGCGCTTTACGTATTCTTCTTTTTTGCCAGTTTTTATCCGTGCACTCCAAGCATATTTTTCCATCTTTTTGAATCCTTTTTTTGCGTTGTGCTATTATAGTAGCACCCATTTTAGCCAAAATCAAGTATTTTTTGCGAAAAAAAGACGGAATATGCGCTCAACGACGCGCTTTTTTCAAAAATACTCTTGACAGCCTCACGCGCGTTATGATATAATTAAACAAACTGCTAATTTTATTATGTCCTACCATTTCAGTTTTTTCATAGAAAGCTATCAAATTCGGTGAATTATGGTCAAGAACGATTACAAAACTTCCAGAACCTTTCTCTTGCTGATTGCAGACGTACTAGGCGTCGTTGCGTCAGCATTTTTTGCTTATTTTTTGATGACGCTTGCTGACGGCGCTTTCGTCAAAATGACGTTGCCTATCGGGATATGGATGGCGGCTAACGTGCTTTTGATGATAGGGCTGTTTATTCTTTGCGGGCTGTATCGAATGGTGCTTTCTTCCGTTTCGATTTTGGACGGGTTGCGCATATGTATTGCCGTTGGCAGTTTAGGATTGATCAATTTGCTCTTTGCTATCCTGTATGGTATTCCCTATGGGATAGGGATATCGGTTGCGGTTGTATTTTGCGTATTGTTTCTTTGCTATACGGCGTCTTTGCGCTTTTCTAAACGGGTATATCTCACTTTTTTGCGCGCACGTAGCAAGCGCCACAACCCCGAGAAACGAGTGATGATTATCGGGGCGGGCGATGCCGGTACCACGCTGATTAAGGAAATGATTTATTCGGTAAAACTCAACTATAAGCCCGTATGCATTTTGGACGACAATCGTAATTTGAAAGGGAAGCGTATCCACAACGTTATCATTGCGGGCAACACGTATCAAATCAAACAGTATGTAGAGCGTTATCTCATTGATGAAATTTTTATTGCGATGCCGTCTGTTAGCAGAGTGACGCAAAAAGAAATCATCGAGCGTTGCGGCGAGTGTGGTGTGCCCATCCGCATGGTGCCTGGGATTTATCAACTTGCTAACGGACAAGTTTCCGTATCTACTCTTCGTTCGGTAGACGTGTGCGACTTGCTTGGCAGGGAACAAATTTCCGTCAACTTAGACGAAATTATGGGATACATAGAAAATCAAACGGTGCTCGTTACGGGCGGCGGCGGTTCTATCGGTAGCGAACTGTGCCGTCAGATTGCCTCGCATAATCCCAAGGCGTTGATTATTTTGGATATCTACGAGAACAACGCTTACGAAATCGAGCAGGAACTGAAACGTCGCTATCCGCAGTTGAAACTTTTGACGTTGATTGCAAGTATCCGCGATAAGCGTAAGATAGAGGACGTCTTCCAAAAATACCGTCCCGACATCGTCTTTAACGCAGCGGCGCACAAGCACGTTCCCTTGATGGAGACAAGCCCTAACGAAGCGGTTAAAAACAACGTGTTCGGGACCCTCAACGTAGCGCGTGCGGCGGATAAGTACAAAGTAAAGACTTTCGTGCAAATTTCTACGGATAAGGCGGTTAATCCCACCAATATCATGGGCGCGACCAAGCGTATTTGCGAAATGATTATCCAGACGATAGGTCGCAATAGTAAAAATACCAATTTCGTGGCCGTTCGTTTCGGCAACGTGTTGGGTTCTAACGGTTCGGTAATTCCTCTTTTCCAAAAACAAATCAAAGAGGGCGGTCCCGTTACCGTTACGCATAAAGATATCGTGAGATACTTTATGACGATTCCCGAAGCGGTTTCTCTCGTGTTGCAGGCGGGCGCTTATGCGAAGGGCGGACAAATTTTCGTCCTTGATATGGGCGAGCCTGTAAAGATATACGATTTAGCGTACAACCTCATCAAACTTTCCGGGTTGAAACCCGAAGTGGATATTGAAATTAAATGTACAGGTTTGCGTCCCGGGGAAAAGTTGTACGAAGAGAGATTGATGGAAGAAGAGGGGTTGCAAAAGACTCCCAACGGACTTATCAGCATAGCCCGTCCTATCGAAATGGACGAAGAAATTCTTTGGTCGGCGCTTGACACGATGTTTGCGCAGGCGCATAGCGAGACGGACGCGATGAAAGAGACGGTAAGGGGGCTCGTTCCTACCTATACCATCGACAAAAGAGAAAGCGTAGCGGTTTCTTTCTTCCAAGCGGAAGAAGAACGGGAAGAAGCGGTATAAAACGGAGAACTTATGAAAAAGATTTTGCTTTCCTGCCCCACGATGCACGGAGAAGAAATGATGTTCGTGCAAGAGGCGTTTGAGAAAAATTGGATAGCGCCTTTGGGATTTAATTGCGACAATTTCGAAAAGGAACTTGCTGCCTATCTTACCGACGAAGAAATTCATACGTTGGCGCTTTGTTCGGGTACCTCTGCTTTGCATCTTGCCGTCAAACTGGCGGGGGTAAAGAGAGGGGATATCGTCTTTTGTTCGGATATGACGTTTGCGGCGACGGTAAATCCCGTTTCTTACGAAGGGGGCGTCCAAGTCTTTATCGACAGCGAAAGAGAGACGTGGAATATGTCTCCCGAAGCCCTTGAAAAGGCGTTCCAAAAATATCCCGAAACAAAGGTCGTTATGCTCGCCCATCTTTACGGGACGCCGGCAAAGATGGATGAAATTACGGCGATTTGCGAAAAATACGGCGCAACGCTTATTGAGGATGCGGCAGAATCCCTTTCTGCAACTTATAAGGGAAAACAAACGGGTACTTTTGGTAAATACGCCATCGTATCCTTTAACGGAAACAAGATTATTACGACCAGCGGCGGGGGGATGCTTCTTTGCAAGGACAAGCCCTCTCGTGATAAGGCGTTCTTTTGGGCGACGCAAGCGCGCGAAAACGCCCCTTGGTATCAGCACGAAGAAATCGGCTACAACTATCGTATGTCCAACGTAGTGGCAGGGATTGGTAGAGGGCAACTATTGCATCTCGACGAACACCGCGCTAAAAAGGAAAAGATTTATCATCGATACAAAGAGGCTTTCAAGGACTTGCCCGTATCGATGAATCCTTATTCGTCTGACAGCAAGCCCAACTTTTGGCTGTCCTGTCTCTTGATTGACAAAGATTGTCCCGTAAAGTTTATGGACGTACTCAACAAATTGGCGGAGAACGGCGTAGAGGGAAGACCTATTTGGAAACCTATGTCTTTGCAACCCGTCTTTAAAGGTCACGATTTTATCCAAGTGGAAGAAGAGGCGGTTGGCGCAGATATTTTCTCTCGCGGACTTTGCTTGCCTAGCGATATCAAAATGACGGAAGGGGAACAAGATTTCGTCATATCTCTCGTAAAAAGTTGTTTTTGAGGTAGCGTATGGAGTGGTTGTTTACCGAGTGGTGGGGAATACTGCTGTTTGTGACGGCGGTTTTACTCGTATGGGTGCTTCTTTCCGCTTTGTTATATCGCGGATTTTTTAAGCGCTTTTACGATATGTTACTCTCCTTTTTAGCGCTCGTCTTGTTATCCCCCGTTTTGCTCGTATTGATAGTGCTTGGCGCGATTAAGATGAAAGGGAATCCCTTTTTTACACAGGCGCGCCCTGGGAAAAACGGAAAAATTTTTAGGCTTATCAAATTTCGTACGATGACTAGCGAAAGGGACGAAGAGGGCAATTTGTTGCCTGACGAACGGCGTTTGACTAAGTACGGCAAACTTTTGCGCGCCACTTCTCTTGACGAATTGCCTGAGATACTTAACATTTTTCTTGGCAGTATGTCAATTGTAGGTCCTAGACCGTTACTTGTTAAATATTTGCCTCTATATAACGAAAGGCAAAGCCGTCGCCACGAGGTGCGTCCTGGCCTTACTGGCTTAGCGCAAGTCAGCGGAAGGAACGCCTTGACTTGGGAGGCAAAGTTTGAGTTGGACGTCAACTACGTGGAATCGGTCAGTCTGTTCAAAGATATCAAAATTTTGTTTATGACGGTCTTTAAGGTGTTCAAGCGGGAAGGGATTAACAGCGATACGTCCGTGACGATGGAAGAATTCCGTGGGACGCCTGCCGAAGAAGGAGAAATCGCGGTATGAAAGGGCTGATAATCGTCGGTGCAGGCGGTCACGGCAGCGTAGTGGCGGATGCGGCGGCAAAAAGCGGATATAAGAAGATAGCGTTTTTAGACGACGGGGATAAGAGTTTCTGTTTGGGCTATCCTGTGGTTGGAAAAACGGCAGAAGCGGTAAAGTATGCGGGGTATGATTTTTTCGTCGCGATTGGTAATTCCAAGACTCGTGAAAAAGTCACGCAAGACTTGCAAGAAAAGGGCTTACGCATCGTCAACGTGATTCATCCAAGCGCTATCGTCGCGCAAGGGGTAACGATGGGAAAGGGTATCCTGCTTGCGGCAGGGGCTATTGTAAATCCCAACGCTACGCTTGGCGACGGGGTTATCGTCAACACGTCGGCGTCTATCGATCATGATAACAAAATCGAAAAATATTGCCACGTTTCCGTGGGGGTTAGGCTTGCTGGTAACGTAGCGGTGGGCGCGTATACTTGGATTGGCATAGGCGCTGTGATTAGCAACGGTATCAGCGTTTGCGGCGATTGTATGATTGGCGCGGGCGCAACCGTAGTCAAAGACATCACGGAAAGGGGTACGTACGTCGGTACGCCGGCAAAAAAGAAGAACTAACGGAGGGAGTATGGACAAGGCACAATTAAAAAGGGCGCTTTTGTCCGTGATTAACCGTTATTTGCACGGTACTCCGCTTTGTGATTGCGAAGATTGGAAAACCATTTACGACCTTGCGAAATTACATTCGCTTATCGGCGTGTTTTATTTGGCGACAAAAGGGACCTCTCTCCCCGAAGAAGTTTTAAGACAAGCAAAAGACGATTTTGAGGTAGAAGTTATGCAACAGACGTTGCAAGACTACTACGCACAAGTTTTATTTGCGCGGTTTGACGAAGAGGGCGTTGCGTATATGCCGATGAAGGGGTATCATACGCGAAAATTGTACCCTCAACCCGAGGCTCGCTCTTCTTGCGATTTAGACGTATTTTATGACGAGAAGGACAAGGAAAAAGTAGAAGAGATTTTTAAGACGGAGGGTTTTGCCTTCGTGATTGAAAACGCGACGCATCAGGAGTGGCATAAAGATTCTTCTATCGTAGAGATGCATTATGCGCTGGTGGGGCAAGTTCCTGCGTTCGACGAGTATTACCGCGGGGTATGGGATAGACTCGTCCACGTGGGCGGTAAACAATACGGGTTTACGACGGAGGATGAGTATATCTATTTCCTCGTTCACGCCGCAAAGCATTTTATGAACGGCGGTGTGGGGGTTCGTACCGTATTGGACGTCTATTTCTATGTGAAGACTCTTTCTTTTAACGAGCAATGTTTGCAGACGGAATTGCAAAAATTGGGCTTGGAGCAATTTGCCTTTCAATTACAGAACTTGGCTTCCGTTTGGTTTGAGGCTGGAAAGGAGAACGAAGACACGGAACTGCTTGGCGATTTTGTCTTTTCCAGCGGCACGTATGGGACGAGGCAAAACTTGGCGGCAAGCGTGGAAACGTCGTCTGTACAAAAGGCGAAAAGAAAACGTCTGTGGCTTTCGATATTTCCTAGATACCGAGATATGAAATCTTGGTATCCTGTTGTGAAGAAATGCCCGCCGTTATTGCCTTTCGTATGGGTGTATCGATGGTTTGAGGTATTGTTTACCCGCCGTGGTAGTTTTAAAAAAGTTGCCAGGGACGTAAAAGGTATAGACGAACGTCGCCTTAACAGCATAAAGAAAATCAAGGAGATGACGGGGTTACCCTTTTAATATGTATAAGATTACGGTCATTATGGGGATTTATAATTGCGAAAAGACGTTGGACGAGGCGATTGCGTCTTTGTTTTCGCAGACTTGTTCGGCTTGGAAACTCGTGATGTGTGACGACGGCTCTACGGACGGCACGTATGCGCTTGCCAAAACTTACGCGGACAAGTACGATAATATTATTCTTGTCAAAAATGAAAAAAATTTGGGTTTAAACGCAACGCTGAACCATTGTTTGGAGTACGTGGATACCGAGTACACCGCCCGCATGGACGGGGATGATATCTCTTTGCCTCACCGTTTTGAAAAGGAACTTGCTTTTTTGGAGGCGAATCCAGAATACGATATCGTCAGCGGTAATATGATTTATTTTGACGAAAACGGCGATTGGGGGGAAGGGAAGTCTATTGAGAGACCGCAAAAGATAGATTTGGTCAAAGGTACTCCCTTTTGCCACGCGCCTTGTATGGTTAGGACGTCGGCGTATCAACGGGTGGGCGGTTATACCGTAGACGATAAGTTGTTGCGGGTAGAGGATCATCATCTTTGGTACAAAATGTATTTGACGGGTAGCAAAGGGTACAATTTGCAAGAAACTATCTATAAAATGCGCGACGATAGAAATGCGCTTGCGCGTAGAAAATTTAAGCATCGTATCAACGAGGCTCGTGTAAGAAAATGGATTGTGCGTGATTTCAAATTGCCTTTCCGTTGCAGAATACACGTTTTGCGCCCGATTATCGTAGGGCTTTTACCCACTTGGTTATATAAAAAATTACACCGTAAAAGGATGAAAACAGAGGATAAAGCATGATTATTTATTTGATGACGCTGGCTTTGACCTTTTTGTTTGCCTACGTAGCGCAAGGCAAACAGATTGTGTTAGAAGACGGCGTAACCAAAAAAACTTCAACTAACGGCAAATGGGCAATTGCCGCCGTTTGTGCTATCCTCATTTTTATCGGTGGGTTCCGTAAAAGTGTCGGGGCAGACTACGGGATATACGAAGGCTTTTTCAAAAAGTATATGAACTGGTCGTTGGGTGACGTTTTACAAGAGGAAGAAGGGGGATTTTGGGCGATAGCCACCGTTGTCGGCTGGTTTACGGACGACTATAACGCTGTCTTTTTCGTGTGCCAAGTCATCATCATCCTTTGCTTTGTTCCCACGATGGCAAAATACAGCCATAATTTGTCCTTGACGGTGTTTTTGTATCTTGCTACGTTTGATTTCTTCTCTGCCCTCAACGGGGTGCGTCAATGGACGGCGGCGGCGATTTTGTTTGCGGCGCTTCCATGGCTAAAAGAAAAGAAGATTATCCGCTACTGCTTGCTTTGTTGGTTTGCGTACTTTTTCCATAAATCGGCGATTTTGATGATCCCCGTAGGGATATTCGCTTTGACCTCCCCCTTGTCTAAGTGGAACGTGTTGGCTCTGACGGGCGTAGGCTTTCTCTTCTTTTTGATGCCTTCTACTTTTGATAGCTTGTTGGGTGGGATAGTGGACGAAAAGTTCACTCAGTTCATCGGGGTAGAAGGGGACGACGGGGTTAGTATTTTCCGTATCTTGGTCTCAGGCGCGCCTATGGTGTTGGCGAGAGTTTTTTATAAGCAACTACCACAATCGGATGGAGATAAGCATTTTTTAAATATTCTTATCAATTTGTCCACAGTCAATTTTGTCTTTTACTTGGTAGGGATGCGCAGTACGGTCATGGCGCGTATGAGTATGTATGTATCGCCGTTTAACTGTTTACTTATTCCTTATTTGCTCCGTATTTTTAAAAATAATAACAGGTTCTTGGTCAAAACGGCGATTATGGCGATGTTCGGGCTGTATTTGTTGCTGCTGTTGCCTGTTGATTCTATGGTGTTGCCTTATCAAAATATATTCGGTTGGTACTTTGCTTAAAAAGGAGAAATTCATGATAGAATATTCGATTGTTATTAGGACGGTTGGAAAAGCGGGTGAAAAATATCAAAAACTACTTGACAGTATCGAAAAATTAACTATTCCGCCCAAGGAAGTAGTGGTTGTTTTACCGGAAGGTTATAATTTGCCTCCTGAGCAATTGGGATACGAAAAGTTTATATTTAGTAAGCGCGGAATGTTGGAACAGCGTATTTTTGGTGGAGAACAGGCGGAAAGCGAATATTTGCTCTTTCTCGACGATGATGTAGAATTTGAACCGGATTTTATTCAAAAAATGGCAAAACCGATAGAAGAAGGACTTTGCCGTGTTACTTTTCCGCCTCAACTTTGGATGTTACCTCCCAAAAAAGGGATGAAAAAGATTGTGCCTGCTATTACAGCAAGTGCAGTTCCTACAATTTTTAATAAAGACCATTACACTAAAATTTTAAAGTCTGGCGGTTGGTCATACAACCATTATGACGAAAATAAGATGACAGGTTATTTAAAAGCGGAAAGCGCTGCAGGGATTTGTTGTTTTTGTAAAAAACAAGATTTTATCGATATTGATTTTAGAGCAGATAAATGGTTGGAAGATACCGATTATGCGCTTTATGACGACCAGGTAATGTTCTATAAATTCCATTTGAAAGGATTTAATATTTTTTGTGTAACGGAGGCAAGATTTACGCATTTGGATGCAGGCTCCTCTTCGCCAGAGCGCGCGGTTAAAGCGGCATTTGCTAATTCTCGAAATAAGACTGTTTTCTGGTATTTGTATGTCTTAAAACAGCAAAAAAATGCTTGGGGTAGAGTTTGTGCTCGCATTGCGTTTAAATATTCGATGACAACGTTGAGGTTGTTTAATTTCCTTTCATCTTTTAGAAATAAAGATAAAAAAGCAGAAGCCAAAGCCTTTAAGGCAGGATATAAAGACGGAAAGCGGTATATTAAAAATTTAAAGAAGAACGAGCAATGAAAAAAAAGATTTTGTTTTTAATCCCCAATTTAAAGCACGGCGGTGCGGAAAAGGTGCTTGTCAATCTCGTCAACAACTTATCGCAAGATAAGTACGATGTGACGGTGCAGACCCTCTTTGACGTAGGCGTTCATCGTGGCGCTTTGCGTCCTCACGTCCGTTATATCGGCGGGTGGAAGCGTCAGCCTCGCGGTATGACGGTGCTGATGAAATTGTTTTCGCCGAAATTTTTATATAAGCGTGTAGTCAAAGAAAAATACGACGTCGTCATTTCGTACTTAGAAGGGCCGACGGCGCGCGTTGTAGCGGGTTGTCCCGACAAAGAGATAAAAAAGGTTTGTGTGTTGCATACGCAATTTATCACGGACGAGGTAGCGAAAATAGGATTCCGTTCTATGAAAGAAGGTGCGAAGTGTTATGCCTCCTTTGACGAAATCGTCGCTTGTGGTAAAACGGTCAAAGAAGGGTTTGAACAAAAATTTGCAAGCAAACAAGAGGTAAAAATTCTCTATAACGTCAACGAAACGGAACAAATCGTCGAAAAGGCAAAAGAAGAACCTAAGGATGTCGATTTTCAAGGTGTCAATTTTTGTTCTGCAGGGAAACTCATCCCCGTAAAGGCTTTTGATAGGCTTGTCCGCATCCATAAGAGACTTTTAGAGGACGGATATCCGCACAACGTCTATATTATGGGCGTGGGGGAAGAACAGGCAAAACTCGAAAGTTTGATTAAAGAACTTTCGGTGGAGGCTACCTTCCATCTGCTTGGGTTTAAAGACAATCCGTATGCTTACGTCTCCCGTTGTGACGCTTACGTATGTTCCTCCCTTAGGGAAGGATTTTCGACGGCAACGACGGAAGCGCTTGTATTAGGCGTACCCGTTGTGACGACGGAGTGCTCTGGGATGAAAGAGCAACTTGGCGACAATGACGAGTACGGTATTGTGACGGAAAACAGCGAAGAGGCTCTTTACGAAGGGGTAAAGAAACTGCTGGCTAATCCCGAACTTATGGCGCATTATAAGCAACAAGCGCAAGAGCGCGGTAAAAAGTTTTGCCGTGTAGAGACGGTGCGGGCTTTTGAAGAATTTGTAGATAACTTGTAAGGAGTACATATGGATAAACTTTTGATATCCGTTATCATCCCATGCTATAACATAGCGCCATATGTTGGTAAGTGTTTGGATAGCGTTTTGGCGCAAACTTATCAAAATTTAGAGATTATTTGTGTCAACGACGGTAGCAAAGACGAGACGGGCACAGTGTTGGACGAATATGCGTCAAAGGATAAAAGGATAAAAGTCATCCATCAAGAAAACGGTGGGGTTACAAAGGCACGTTTTACAGGGCTCAACGTAGCACAAGGGGAGTGGATTGGCTTTATTGACGGCGACGATATGATTGACGTTGATATGTACGAAAGACTGTATAATAACGCAACGGACGAGATTGATATTTCTCATTGCGGTTATAAAAAACGACTTAAAAACGGAACTATCGTTTATGTGTACAACACGGGGAAGAAAATATACCAAGATACAAGGAGTGGTTATAAGGATTTAATTGAAGCGACTTTTATGGAACCGAGTCTCTGCAATAAACTCTTTCGTAGGCATTTGTTTGATGGATTACAGGACTGGTTAGATGTTTCCATTAAAATCAATGAAGATATGTTGATGAACTTTTATTTGTTTAGAAAATCTCGTCAGTCTGTCTATGAAGATTTTTGTCCATATAGTTATCTTTACAGAAAAGGATGCGCTTCCTGTGCGGTGAATGCGCGTATGTTATTGGATCCGATAAAAGTATTGGATATTTTAAATCATGGGTTGGCGGATGATAAAGAATTGCAAGAACTTGTTAAAAATCGTCTTGCTTATTATTTGATTGATAGTGCATCTGTGTCTTGTTATCATAAAAAAGAAGTGAAAGAAGCAAGAAAAGTAATAAGGAAACGGTTAAGAAAAAGTTTAAAAGAGATATTGCGAGAAAAGCATTATAGTAAAAGATATAAAATATGTGCACTCTGGGTATGCATTTGGCCAGCAAGCTATCGATGGGTGCATAAACAGTATCGAAAGCGGCATTCCAAGAACCAAACATGCCAAAAGGAGTGGGCATGAGTTTAATTAGCGTTATCGTCCCCATTTATGGGGTGGAAAAATATTTAGATAAATGCATCGAAAGTCTCGTAACCCAAACGCACAAAGATTTGGAAATTATTTTAGTGGACGACGGGTCCAAAGATAATTGTCCTATAATTTGTGACGAGTGGGCAAAAAAAGACGCACGTATCAAGGTCGTACATAAAGAAAACGGCGGACTTTCTGACGCTCGTAACGCAGGGATTCCTTATGTCACAGGCGAGTACGTTTCTTTTATCGACAGCGACGATTACATCGAACCGACGTTTTACGAAAAATTACTTACTGCAATGACGGTGCAAAACGCGGAAATTGCCGAATGCGGGACCCGTTATGTGGACGAAGAAGGGAACGAGTTGAAATTGCGTCAAAGTCAAGACAACTGTTTTGATACCCTCTCGGCGCTTGCGATGCTTGTACAAGAAAAGGGCTTGTTTCAAACGGTTTGGAATAAGTTATATCGTCGTGAAGTGATAGACGGGATTTTATTCGAGAAGGGAAAGTATAATGAAGACGAATTTTGGACGTACCGTGTCTTTGATAGGGCGAAAAAGATTGTTTCGATCAAGGAACCATTATACAACTACCTGCAAAGAGGCAGTAGTATCATCGGCGTTGGCTATAACATCCGTAGATTGGACGGGCTGGATGCACTATACGAGCGAAAACTTTATTTGCGAAAGTATAGTGACTTGACAGATTTATTAGACAGACAATTCGCCTTTGTGGCGCTTTGGCATTTGCAAAACGTATTAAGGCATTTAAAAGGCGCCGTCAAGAAGCAAACGGTAAAAAAAATAAAGGCAATGATTAAAAGCACGCCTAAGGTAAAAGGTAAACGTTTATCGCTTAATGCCAAGTATAAATTTTGGTATAAACTATTATATTTTTCACCCGTCTTTTGCGCGCGCCTGCGCAACCTCTTAGGGATAGGAAAATGAGGATGAGATAAAGCATTTTACGAAAAAAAGCGAAAATATATTTAGGAGAACTAATTGTGAATATTTCCTCTAATAAGTATCATACACACATATCATCTAAGCACAAACTGTTTAGTTTAAATTTAAAAGAGACATGGAAATACCGCGATTTAATTTGGCTGTTCACCAAGCGCACGTTATTTGTTTCTTATAAGCAAACGATATTAGGCCCTTTATGGATTTTTTTAAACCCACTGGTTAGTTCCTTGTTGTATGCGTTCGTCTTTGGCGGGATGGCAGGGCTTTCTCCTGCTGGGGTTCCGACGATACTTTTCTATTTGACAAGTAACGCTATTTGGATTTTCTTCTCGTCATGCGTCAATCAAAATGCTTCAACCTTCACGGCAAATGCAGGGGTTTTCGGGAAAGTGTATTTCCCGAGGCTTACTGTGCCAATTTCTAATATGATTTCGGCTATAATTCAATTCTTTGTACAGATGCTGTTGGTGGTTGGTTTTATGGTTTACTATCTGATCGTAGGTCAAGTGTCTCCTATTTGGTGGGCCTGGTCCTTGATTCCCGTGGCATTGTTGCATTTAGGGATGTTTGGTTTGGGCGTTGGACTTATTGTTTCTAGTATGACGACGAAATATAGAGACTTATCAATCTTAGTTACTTTCGGTGTTTCGCTTTGGATGTATATTACGCCTGTTGTATATGGGCTTCCTGCCGATGGTGCGTTGCGTACGGTTATGTTAATCAATCCTGTTACGCAACCGATGGAATTAATCCGCTATGCTATTCTCGGGCAGGGTACAATTTTACCTTTATGGTATGGGATTTCTGCTGGCGTTACCCTTTTGGTGTTGTTGTTTGGTATTATGATTTTCAATAAAGTAGAAAGAAACTTTATGGATACCGTTTAAGAAGGAGTGAGGGAAATACTATGGAAAATTTAGCAGAAAACCGTGAAATTGCAGTAAAATTGACAGGAGTAAAAAAGAGATACCGCCTCGGTCAAATTGGTGGGGGCTCTCTTCGCGCGGATTTACAAAGTTGGTGGGCGCGTATTAGAAAAAAAGAAGATCCTAACTCAAAAATAGGGGCAGACCAACGCCTGATTGGTCAGACGTTTTTTGCGCTGAACGGCATTGATTTGACTGTTTATAAAGGAGAAGCCGTTGGGATTATTGGCGGGAATGGGGCAGGTAAATCGACTATGCTCAAACTTTTGTCGCGCGTTACGGCTCCTACGGAAGGTGAAATTGACATCAACGGACGTATTGCGTCCATGCTTGAAGTGGGGACTGGTTTCCATCAAGAGATGACGGGGCGTGAAAACGTCTATCTTAACGGTGCGATTTTGGGGATGACAAAGGCAGAAATCGATGCAAAGATGGAACAAATTATTGAGTTTTCGGAAGTTAGAGAATTTATTGATACACCCGTAAAAAGATATTCTTCCGGGATGTTTGTAAAACTTGCCTTTGCCGTTGCAGCGCACTTGGATGCGGAAATTATGATTATGGACGAGGTTTTGGCTGTCGGGGACGTCAACTTCCAACAAAAGTGTTTAAAGAAGATGAGAGAGGCAGCAAAAGAAGACGGACGTACGGTTCTTTACGTTAGCCACAATATGAGTACAATTCGTCAGCTTTGCGATAGGTGTATTGTGCTTAGCAAAGGCAAAGTTGTTTTTGAAGGGGACGTGGAAGAAGCGATTTTGGTTTATAGTAATGCGCAAAAGATAGAAGCCAAAAATTATTATGAATTATCTGAATTGCCGCGTAGTGGTGCTTGTACGGATAAATTCCGTATGCAAACGATTAAGTTAAAGTCTGGAAAGATTTTGGATGAGGCAGATTTAGACGTTTCACTTGGAGTTAAATGTACCGAGGCTAGCGATAACATATTGCTTAGAATGGTTGTAAAAAGCAATAGCGGAAACGTGGTTGGAACCGCTTTTTCGGATACATATTCGCTTAAGGTTGGCGATAATGTTTTGCGCTTTACTTTTGATACGAAATCGTTTGCGCCAGGAGAATATCAATGTGATATCGTATTATTTGAATTTACAAATGATATACAAATTAGACATGATTTCGTGGCTGGGGCATTTGCTTTCCAAATCGAGGAAACGGAAATGCCGTATAATATGAGATGGAATAGAAGGTATTGGGGTGATTCTAAATTGCCTAAGATGAAAAAGCCGAAAAAAGAAGACTAATTATTAAGATGATATTTCTTTATGATAGGAACTGTTGGATAAAAATTGTGCAAAAATTCGTCAAGCTTAATGAGTAGTAATAGAACGATCAAAATAAATGAGGATGATTATGATTCGAAGATTAATTCAATGGCTTTGGTATAAGAAAATAGAGAAAAACAAGAAATTAATAGATGTAATTGCTTTTGAGAGTGTGCCCGTGCTTTCGGATAACACGAAAGGGATTTTTGACGAAATGCTGAAAAGAGGCCTTAATAAAAAGTATAAATTGGTTTGGCTGATTTGGGATAAAGAAAAGGTGAATAACTTTAAGTCTGAACATAAAAATGTCGAATTTGTTTATGTGAAGAGTCGAAAAGGAAATCGCTATGATTGGTATGCAAAAGCAAAAATAAGTTGTAATGAAGTCTTGATTAAAAAAGATAAAAAACAGTTTTGTATATATCTTACCCATGGGACGGCGTTAAAAAGTGTAAGAAATTACTATAATATACCCAAAGAGATGGATTACTGTTTGCTGGCAAGTAAGGACGTTTTTGATCTGCAATCTTACGAATTATGTTTTGCTAAAGAAAAAGCGATTGCGCTTGGATTTCCTCGAAATGATGAGTTGACTAATTCAAAAATCGATGTTCGTTCTATTTTGGGAACTGATTGTAAAAAAATCGTAGTTTGGTATCCTACATATCGTCAAAGAAAAGATGGATTTGAAGTCAAAGGGAATTCATTGCCCGTTATTCACGATGAGGAGCAAGCAAAGAACCTCAATGAGGCTGCAAAAAAATTAAATGTTTTATTGGTTTTAAAACCACATTTTGCGCAAAATTTGAGTTATGTTAAAGATTTGCATTTAAGCAATATACGCTTCATTGACGATTCGTTTTTTGTTAAGAACAATGTTTCTTCGTATCAATTTGTTGGATCGTGTGATGCCTTGATTACCGATTATTCGTCCATCTATTATGATTTTACCTTGTGCGATAAGCCTATTGCTGCAATATGGGAAGATATTGAGAAATATAAAGAATCTCCTGGATTGGTCGAAAATTATGAGTTTTGGGCGAAAGGAATGGAAAAAGTTTATACGTTGGAAGACTTTATTTCGTTTTTGGAAAGAGTGGCTCAAGGAAAAGATGTTTTACAAAAAGAGCGTCGAGAGATTCGAGATTTAGCCAATATTTCTATAGACGGGAAGAATAGTCAAAGGGTAGTCGATTTTATTATACAAAAAGCAAATTTATAAAAAATATAGAGAAGAAAATAGGAATACAGTTTAGTGTTATTATTGGCAGACAAAGGTGTTAGGCTTGGAAAAAATAGTTCGAAACAGTATTGATACTTGCGAGATTTCCAATGATCGTCCAGATTTTGAGAGAATAGGAAGCGTTAAGAAGTCACAAAAAGACAGGGTTTGAAAATTATCAATATTTCCTCAAGAAATACCTTTTAGGAAACAATTATGAGTAGAGTTTTTTTATATGCCTATGATAAACAGAATTTGGGAGATGATTTATTTATCCATACGATTTGTAAGCGTTATCCCAAGACGAAGTTTTATCTTTGGTCGGACAAAGAAAATAAAGAAAAATTAAGACGGATAAAAAATCTTTCCGTCGTCGACGAAAGGGGGGCTTTTGTCCGCACGCTCAAAAAGATTAGACCCTCGCTCGTTGCCCGCTATAAAAGGTCTTTGCAAAGAAAATCTAAAGCGGTGGTCTATATAGGCGGCTCTATTTTTATGGAATACGCCGACTGGCAATCATCTATCAATTGGTGGGGCTATTTGGCTCAAAATTTTCCTATGCATTGTATTGGATGCAACTGGGGTCCTTATAAAACGGAAGGATATCTAGAAGGGATGTCGAAGGTGTTTGAAAAAATGCAAGATGTAAGTTTTAGGGATAGCTATTCCTACGACACCTTTTCTAAGGTACGTACTGTTCGCATTGCTCCTGATATTTTATTTTCTTATCCAATTCCTCAAAGCGAGTTGCAGGAGAAGACCTTATTTGTCTCTCTTATCAATTGCGGTAAGCGTGGCGAAGGTGACCACGTACAATTAAACGTGTTTGAGGAAGATTATTTGTCTAACCTGTCTGCTCTTTTAACGGGCTATTTGCAAAATGGCTATGCGATTACCCTTGCTTCTTTTTCAAAATTGGAAGGAGACGAAGAGGCTATTTCGATGTTGCGTCAGAAAATGGGCATACCAGATACGGATGTTCGCGTAAAAAACGTTTTTTACGACGGGACCAATGAAGAAGAAGTGCTCTCTGCGATATCTGCTTCGGAAAGTGTGATTGCGACCCGTTTCCACGCGGCGATTTTGGCGATTGCAGCAGAGAAACCCGTATTGCCTATCGTATATAGCGATAAGACGTTGCACGTATTGGAGGATATCGGTTTTTCGGGCAAGGTGTTGGACTTGAGAAAAGGGGACGCAATTACCTTTGAAGAGGCACAGGAAAATTTCCGTACGATGACACTTCCCAATGCGAAGTATCTTGCGCAAGAATCACAAAAACATTTTGAAAAACTAGATAAGATTTTAAAATAGAGGAAACTATGGGGAAGATTGGCCGTCTTTTTCAAAGGACAAAACATTTTTTACAGCGGGTAGGCAACGGGCTGAAGCGTTTTCCACGAACGTGGAAAACGTTCGGCGGTAAAGTTGCGCGCGTAACTTTTTTCGATGGGTTGAGACCTGTCGGAAAAACGCCGAAATATATTAATACGATACAAGCATACGTGGATAATTTTTTGGCTGACGTGGTGGAGAAACATAAGACATTGCCTGACGAAAGTGAAAAGCCACAGGGAAAAATTCCCGTTTGGTGTTGTTGGTGGCAGGGGACGGAGCAAATGCCTGAAATCGTTAAGATGTGCCACGAAAGGTTAAAGCAAATCTTACCCGAAGAACAGGCGGAATTGCACGTAATTACGTTAGACAATTATCAAAATTACGTTGACGTTCCCGAACATATCATAGATAAATTTAATAGAAAGATAATTACGATGACGACGATGTCGGACGTACTTCGATTTAGGTTGTTAGAGAAATACGGTGGTTATTGGTTGGATGCGACTCTCTTTTTTACGTCGGAGATTCCGTCGCAATATTTCAGCGGTGATTTTTACTGCCAAAGGATGGCGTTGGATACGCCGGATGTCCGTAGAGAAGCGTGCAAAGGCAACTGGTGTGGGTTTTCCATGGCGGGACCTGCACATTCGCCTGTGTTCAAATTTATGAACGATGCCTTTGATAAATGGTGGGCGCATTACGATACGATCATTGAGTACGTTTTGATTGACTATATGTTGATGACAGGGTTTAGCCATGTGCCGCAAATCCACGATATTATCGATGCGGTGCCCAATAACAACACGGAAATTTTTGCTTTTTATAAAAAATTAAACGAACCTTATTCTAGCGAACTGTATGCAGAACTTACGAAAATTAACGTTATGCATAAGTTGACGTATAAGATTGATTTAAAGAAAGAGACGGCCGACGGGCAAGAGACGTTGTATGCCCGCATGCTGGACGAAACCTATCAAAATGGAGAAAAGGATGCCGTTATTTAGTGTCATTGTACCGGTTTATAACGCCGCTAAAAGTATAGAACGCTGCGTAAAAAGCATTATAGAAAGCGGCGATAGCGACGTAGAGATTGTTTTGGTGGAAGACTGCGGAAAAGACGACAGCCTTGCAAAATGCGTCGCGCTCGCTGAAAAATATCCGCAAGTAAAGGTTTTCCACAACGAGGTCAATCGCGGGGTCTCTTATACTAGGAATCGCGCGATCGACAATGCGACGGGGGAGTTTACGTTGTTTGTGGATAGTGACGATTACGTCGCTAAGGAGTATATCCCTACCTTTAAAAATCTTGTGGCGCAGGGGATAGAATTTGCCGTTTGCGGATACTATAATCACGACGAAATGCACTCTGGGGTGTGTGACGCACGCGCTTGGACGGATTTTGAGGGACAAAAGACTTGTCTTTTGCAAGAAGAAATAGAGGGTTTGCACGAGCAAACGTTGTTACAGCAACTTTGGAACAAACTTTTCATGACGGAAAAGATTAAAAAAAGCGGGGTTCGTTTTGATGAAAGTATCAGTATCGGCGAAGATACTCGATTTATTCTCGATTACATAGCGAAAAACGACGTAAAAGAAATCACGCTCGTCAATCAGCCATTGTATCATTATATGCGGGATAACAACGGCTCTTTGATGTACAAAGTGGGATACGAAAGCGTTGAAGAACCGCTTAAAAACTTGCGAAAAATGTACGCGATTATGGGGCTTTCCGAGGAAGAAACGGATGCTCGTTTAAAGAATGCGCGTCACAACATTACCCACTCGTATGCTTATTTGATTATGCACAACGTCGGGATGAAACGGAAAGAAAAGAAACGTTTGATTTTGAAGTTGGGCGAAGGCAAAAAACTGTACCGGTTGGCTTATAAAGTTTATTTAAAAGAAAAGATTGCAAAATTATTTAAGAGGAAATAAGGACGGCAATGATATCTAAGTTTACCAATCCGCACAATATGTACCGCAAAGAAGACGCTATGCGCGTAGAAAACGTTCCTAACGGTATCGTGTTGCCGCAACGCGCTTGCGAAGAAGAAAAACCCATGTGGGGTTTGGGCGGCGTTTGCGACGGCAATAACAAGTTTGTAGAATTATCCTATTATGACGGAAATTGGGCTACCCATGGCGGGGTTTACACTTGGGAAGAGGAAGATTATTGCGAGGATACGGCTATTTATTTAGGGGTGTTTTTTAAGCACTGGGGGCATTTTTTAATCGACCTGGTAGGCAGGGCGTGGTATTTAGCCCGTCACGACTCCTCTAAGGCGAAAATCGTCTATTTAGGAGACGAAGAGATTCCTGGTAATTTTTTAGAGTTTTTTGAGTTGCTCGGTATCCGTAAAGACCAATTATTGCGCATCCAAAAACCTACCCGTTTTAAGGACGTTATCGTACCGGAGTATTCCGCAAGTTCTTGTGTGTGGTATACGGAAGAATATTTATCCATCTTCAGCGCAATTGCAGAAAAGGTAAAAGCGGAAGAACTCGATTTCGCCGTACCCGAAAAAGTATATTTTACCCGTCTTGGTTTTGGGAAAGCGAAACAATCGGAAGTAGGGGAAGAATATCTTGCTGCTTGGCTTTCGGCGAACGGCTATACGCTTGTCAGCCCTGAAAAACTTTCTTTGCGCCAGCAAGTACATATTTGGAATCAAGCAAAAAGTATTGCCTGTTTGGATGGGACGATACCGTTAAACGTAAACTTTTCAAACAATAAAGACTTGCAGTTGCTTGTGATGCATAAGACGAGTTTAGAACATCAAAACTTGGAAATGAGTTTGTTGATGAGACCTTGTAACGTTACGTTGTTGGATGCGTATTGGGAGCCCTTTGACGGATATCCAAAATCAATCGGGGCAGGTCCGTTTTTGCTTTGTGTTAGCGACGACGTGGTGGAATATAGTAAACAGGCAGACCTGGTTATGCCTTTTACAGAAAAAGACCGTAAAAAACAGCGTAAAAAGAGTCGCCGAAAATTAAAAAGAATCATTGTAAATTTCAAAGGACGTCTTCGTGCGTTTTTGTCTAAAATGACGCCTTCGTTTATCAAAAAGGCGTTGGGGAGGGGGAAATGACAGAGGATAAGAAGAAAGTTAGTATTGTCATCCCTGTATACAACGTTTCAGCGTATTTGGAAGAGTGTATTCAATCTATACTTGGACAAACGTATGATTGTCTGGAAATTTTGATTGTCGACGACGGCTCGACGGATAAATCGGGAGAAATATGCGACAGGTATGCCGCTATGGACGAAAGGGTAAAGGTAGTCCACCAAACAAACGGCGGAGCAGGGAAAGCAAAAAACACCGCGCTTGAAAGAGTGACGGGAGATTACGTAACCTTTGTGGATAGTGACGATTGGCTGGAAGAAAATTTTATCGAAAAGTTAGTTGTAACGCTGGAAGATACGGGGGCAGATATTGTCCATTGCGCTTTCAGCGAGGTGAGAAAGTCTCATCGAGAATATATGGACAGCGCGCCGTACGGACAAGCCTCGGCACAAACTTATTTGAAAAGGTTTTTACAAGATTGGACCTGTTGTTTGCTTTGGAACAAACTGTTTAAAGCGGAACTGCTCCGTGGTTTGCGTTTTTACGAGGGTAGGGTCATTGACGACGAGTTTTTCACCTATCGAGCCGTGATGCGTGCAAACAAAATCGAGGTAATCAAAGACAGTTTGTATTGCTATCGATTGCGTAAGACAGGGGTGACCAATCAAGGTCGTTGGAAACAGCGTATGAAAGATAGGCTTGCCTATTACACGGAGCGGTATGAGAACGTGACGAAGGCTTTTCCTTCGCTGAAGGAGGCCTATTTGTGCGATTTGGCGGACAATTTGATGAGGGCTAAGACGGAAACGCACGAATTCCCCGACTTGACGAAATCGGCGAATCAATGTATGCGCCGTATTGCGGGAAAAGTGGTGTTTTCAAAAATCCCTTGGAAGATGAAAGTAGGGTTTTTAAAAACTTGGTGGACTAAGCCGAAAAATATCGGCAACGCTCAAGAAAGCGAGGCGTGGGAAGATTTTTTTGATTAAGAAACAAATTAGGAGAAATAGATTGTGAGTATTTTTGCAGGTAAAACATTAATGATTACGGGTGGTACCGGTTCGTTTGGTAACGCGGTACTCAACAGGTTTTTAAAGACGGATATCGGTGAAATCCGTATCTTTTCGCGCGATGAAAAGAAACAGGACGATATGCGTCACGAGTATCAGGCAAAGATGCCTGAGGTCGCGGAAAAAATCAAGTTTTTCATTGGCGACGTAAGGGAAATTTCGTCTATTAAAAACGCGATGTACGGGGTCGATTACGTCTTCCACGCGGCGGCGCTCAAGCAAGTGCCTTCTTGTGAGTTTTTCCCTATGGAAGCGGTAAAGACGAACGTTATCGGGACGGATAACGTCTTGACGGCAGCGATTGAGGCAGGGGTAAAAAACGTAGTCTGTCTTTCGACGGATAAGGCGGCGTATCCCGTCAATGCAATGGGTATCAGTAAGGCTTTGGAAGAGCGCGTTTCCGTGGCAAAGGCCCGCACCGTGTCTGAGGATAAAACGAAAATATGCTGTACCAGGTATGGTAACGTTATGTGTAGTAGAGGTAGCGTAATCCCTCTTTGGATTGAGCAAATCAAGGCGGGCAACCCTATCACGATTACGGACGAAAATATGACGAGATTTATTATGTCCTTGGACGAGGCGGTAGATCTGGTGTTATTTGCGTTTGAACACGGCAAAACGGGGGATATTTTAGTGCAAAAGGCGCCTGCGTGTACGCTGAAAGTACAAGCGGAAGCGGTGTGCGAATTGTTTGGCGGGGATAAAAACGCCATCAAAATCATCGGCATTAGACACGGCGAGAAAATGTACGAAACCCTGCTTACCAACGAAGAGTGCGCTCACGCCATTGACCTTGGAGATTTTTACCGTGTGCCTTGTGATAACCGCGGACTCAATTACGATAAGTATTTCCACCAAGGAGATGCGGACAGGAACCCGCTTACCGAGTTTAACTCCAATAACACCCGTCTTTTGTCGGTGGAGGAAGTTAAGCAAAAACTGCTTTCCTTGGCGTATATTCGTGACGAACTTGCGAAAATATAACTAAAAAGATAAAACCCCGACCAAGCGCGTCGGGGTTTTATCTTTTTTTGCGCTGTATCGTAAAAATCTTGACTTAGTCAAGATTATATGATATAATGCATATGACGCAGTAAAAAATATTATTTTTTACGAGATTTTCACGCAAGAAAAGGAGTTAGTATGTACCGTAAATTTTTCAAGCGTTTTTTTGATATAATTCTTTCCCTGCTCGCCATCATTGTGACGGCGTTACCGTTATTAATTATCTGTATCGTTGTAAAATGCGACAGTAAAGGTCCCGCTATTTTTAAAAGCCAACGTATCGGCAAAGACGGTAAAGTCTTCAATTTGTATAAAGTCCGTTCGATGACGAGTGATGCGCCTGACAATATGGCGACGAGGCATATCGACGGTAAAAAATATATCACCAAAGTAGGGCGTTTTTTAAGAAAGAGTTCGTTGGATGAGTTGCCGCAATTCTTCAACGTCTTGAAAGGGGATATGTCTATTATCGGTCCTCGTCCCGCTTGTCTTTGCGAAGACGTGTTGCACCAGTTGCGTTTCCAAAAAGGCGTGTATGCTGTTCGCCCCGGTATCACGGGATTGGCGCAAGTCAACGGCCGTGACGTTTTGGCGCTTGACAGTCAAAACAAGGTAGAGTTGGATGAAAAATACGTCGAAAAAATCACCTTCTGTAAAGATTTAAAGATTTTCTTTAAAACGTTTATCGTCGTCTTTAAAGCGGAGAGCGTTGTGGAAGGACACGGCGCGGAAACGGAACCCGCGGTGGAAATTACGCCGGAGGAGATTTCCGAGAGATACGGACAGGGCGTTTCTACGGGCGAACCTTCCGTGAGGGAAGAAGTTGAAGAGGTCGCCGTCGCGGAAGTGGATAAAGAGCCCGCTGTCGATGCGAGTGAGGAAGGACAAGAGTAATGAAAATACTTGTAATTTCCCAGCATTATTATCCGGAGCCTTTCGTGATAGACAAGATTTGTGAAGGCTTGGTGGAGCGAGGACACGAAGTGACCGTCGTGACGGGTACGCCCAATTATCCAAAGGGTATCGTCTACGAAGGTTATGAGAAGAGAAAGAAGAAAGACGAAGAAATTGCAGGCGTTAAAGTGCACAGGTGCTTTGAAATTGCCCGTAAAAAAGGGATTGTTTATCGTTTGCTCAATTATTACAGTTTCGCTTATTCTTCCACGAAATACGTCAAGCGCATAAAAGAAAAGTACGACGTGGTATTTTCTTATCAACTTTCTCCCGTTATGCAATCGCGTGCCGCCGTTGCTTATCAAAAAAAGAAAGGCGTGCCTCTCGTCTTGTATTGTTTGGATTTATGGCCGGAAAGTTTGACGGTCGGTAAAGTAGAGAAAAAGTCTTGGGCGTATAAACACTATTTAAAAGTGTCTAAAAAAATATATACGGCAGCGGACAAATTGCTGCTTTCGTCGAGACCTTTCCAAGATAGGATGCAGAAGAATTTCGGGATAGAGACGGAAAAGTTTGCCTATTTGCCACAGCATGCAGAAGATTCCTTTTCGCCGAAAAGTTGCCAGAAAACGCCTGACGGATATTGCGACTTGTTGTTTGCGGGCAACGTAGGTATGGCGCAAAGCGTCGATACGATTGTCCGTGTGGCGAACGAATTAAAGACGCGAGAGGATATTCGCTTCCATATCGTCGGCGGTGGGACGGCGCTAGAAGAGGTACAACGTCTTTCTCAAAAATTAGGTACGACCAACGTATTCTTTTACGGGAAACGTCCCGCGGAGGAGATGCCCTCTTTTTACGCTAAGGCGGACGGTATGTTAATTACGTTTGCAAAAGATGAAGTATTGTCTATGACGGTGCCTTTAAAGACGCAGTCGTATATGGCGGCGGGAAAACCCATTCTTTGTGCGGCAGACGGTGCGGTGGCGGAAGAAATAGAAAAGGCGGCTTGCGGCTACGTAAGCCCCGCGCAAGACGTGACGGGCTTAAAGGAAAACATTTTACGCTTTGCTGAAAACAAGGAAAAAGTGGCAATGGGTATCCGCGCTAGAGAATATTTTGAAAACAACTTTACCAAAGAAAGATTTTTAGACGGATTAGAACGGGCATTACAAGAAGCCGTCAAAAAGGAATAAGGATGAAAATATTGCAAATTAACGTTGTCTGCGGTATCAAATCAACGGGTAGGATTACCACGGATATCGCGACGATGGCAGAAGAAAAAGGATATGATTGCAAGGTGGCTTACGGGCGGGAAACCGTCCCAGAGTTTTTGCAAAAATATGCGGTAAAAATCGGTACTCCTTTTTCCAATAAATGTCACGCTGTTTTTTCCCGTGCCTTGGCTTTAAACGGCTTTGGTTCTAAACGCGCGACCAAAAAGTTCTTAAAATGGGTGGACGAGTACAACCCAGACGTCATCCACTTGCACAATATCCACGGGGCGTATATCCACGTAGGACTGTTGTTCGATTATTTGAAAAAGTCGAATAAAAAAGTCGTTTGGACGTTGCACGATTGCTGGGCTTTTACAGGTCGTTGCGCACACTTTGAGTACATTGGTTGTGGGCGCTGGAAAGACGGTTGTCAAAGATGTCCTCAAAAATGCAATTATCATACCGTGTGGATTAACAAAGCAAAGCGCAATTTCAAGTGGAAGAAAAAAGCGTTTACAGGCGTGAAAGATATGACGTTAGTCACGCCGTCTAAGTGGCTTGCGAATTTGGTGAAAGAGTCTTTTTTGAAAGAGTATCCCGTGCAAGTTATCCCAAACGGAATAGACTTGACGAAATTTCGTCCTATGGAAAGTGACCTACGGGATAGATATGCGTTGCAAGCGAAAAAGATCGTGCTGGGCGTAGCGTCGGCTTGGGGCGAGAAGAAGGGCTTGCAAGATTTTTATAGACTTGGGCAGTTGCTGGGTAAAGAATATCAG
>JAFTQO010000003.1 GCA_017462735.1 Clostridia bacterium | reverse complement strand
GCAATATATTTATCCTATTGATTATATCATAATGTATGCATTTTGTCAACAGCACAAAGAAAAAGTTTTGCAAAATATTTGTCTTTTTGCAAAACTTTTTATCGAAAAAACGCTTATTTTATTTTTCTTGTTTTTTATTCATCTCGAAATATATATATTTCGCATACGCCTCCGCTACGTTTTTATTCGTAACCCTTTCAAGTCCCTCGAAAAAGGCGTTTGAGTTCACCTCGCAAAGTACGGGTCCCTCTGCCGTTTCCAACAAATCGACGCCGCAATAGTCCAAGCCAAGCGCCTGCGCGGCACGTTCGGCAACCGCAAGATATTCAGGTAAAGGCTCGATGGTTCTACCTTCGCCTCCAAGCTCGACGTTGGAACGGAATTCCCCCGTTCTTGCCACGCGCTCCATCGCAGCAAACGCTTTGCCACCAATAACGATTACGCGGATATCCCGTCCACACGATTCATGGATATACCGTTGATAAAAATGCGGTGTATACAAAAATTCTTTTGCCAAAGCGCGCAATTTCGGCATACCGTGTACGAGTTGAACGCCTTGCCCAAAGGAACCGTAGCTCTTTTTAACGACCAACGGAAACCCCAACCTTTCGGCTACTGATTGCAGGAATTTGTCATCGGGAATTGCATTCGGGGTATAGCAAAGCGGCGCGGGAATGCTCTCGGCAAGCGGAAGCCCTTTCCCGCTCAACGCAAGATAGGTGGAAAACTTATCGTCGCAAAGCTCGATTGCCTCTGCGCGATTAAAAAGACGAATATTGGCTTTTTCCAGAAGTCGTCCCAAATATTTATCCTTGTCTAAATATACGGCAAAATCCACGCCTAAAATGGCATCGGAAGCCACCTCGCCTAAGCCGTTCAGCCCTGCGAGAAGCTCGTCTCTTTTCAGCATGTTTACCGACATGCCCAAAGCGCGGAGTTCGCTTGCAATACGCTCCCCTTGTCTTAGGAATTTTTCGCCGTTGGGATAGGCGTTTATAATCACGAGTCCGTTCATAGCCACCTCTATGAAAAACGGGCGAGGAATGCTCGCCCGTCAAATACTTACGCTTCTACGCGGATAACCGCTTCTACCGCCGCCATGTCGGAGGCATTGATTTTTGCAACCGCATTCTTCATCGCATTCTCGTGCGTTTTGTGCGTGATGATAATAAGCGGCACGCGTTCTTCGCCTGCGTTCTTGCTCTTCTGCGCAATTTCAACAATCGAAATACCGTATTTCGCAAAGATGCTACTGATTTTTGCAAGCACACCTGCCTGATCGTCAACGGAAAGACGGATATAGTACGCGCTCGAAAAATCGGTAACGAATTTCACGTCGCTGTCTGCCGTTGCGTTATTTTTAAAGGTCGAGTATTTGATTTCCGAATGCGTAGCCGCATAAATAACGTCGCTGACAACCGCGCTTGCCGTCGGGAATGCGCCTGCACCTTTACCGTACAGCATAATATCGTCGAGCGCGTCGCCGCGGAGATATACTGCGTTGTATGCGTCGTTTACGCTTGCCAAGGGATGGGCATCGGGAATGAACGTAGGATGTACGCGCACGTCAATGCCGCTGGGCGTGTTTTTACCGATTGCCAACAGCTTCAACGTATAACCGAATTCCTTACCAATCGTAATATCCTCAACCTTGACCGAGGAAATACCCTCGCGGTGTACTTTGGTATAAGGCACTTTCGTATGGAATGCCATCGACGAAAGAATGGAAAGCTTGTACGTGGAATCAAAGCCCTCCACGTCGTTCGTGGGGTCGAATTCCGCATAGCCGAGCGCCTGCGCTTCTTTAAGCGCCGTCTGATAATCGGTGCCGTCCTGCGTCATTTTCGTCAAAATATAGTTGGTCGTACCGTTGACGATACCCATCATTTCCAAAACGTGGTTCGCCTGCACACCGTCCAAAAGAGTACGGATAATGGGAACGCCACCTACGCAGCTTGCCTCGTAATACAAACCGCAGCTATTGCGCTTTGCGATACGTTCCAGCTCGTGGGAGCATTTGCTAATCATTTCTTTGTTTGCCGTAACGACCGATTTACCCTCTTTCAGCGCCATCATAACAAATTCTTTCGCTACGCCCACGCCGCCAATCGTCTCGATTACGATGTCGATTGCAGGGTTTGCAACAACCTCAGCAATGCTGCCTGCAATGCATTCTTCAGGCACACCGAGTTCTTTTAATCTCGCTGTATTCTTATCCAAAACGCTCTCTACAACGATATCGACGTTTTGCGTTTTGAGATAAAATTCCCTGTGGTCAACCAGCGTTCTATACGTGCCGCCGCCGACTACGCCCAAACCAAGAATGGCAACGCCTACTCTCTTTTTCATGCTACAATCCTCCAGATGTGTTTTCCTTTTTTATATCCTCTCGCAGGTTATTCCGCCTGCGTATTCAAATCATACAAATATTTCAAGCCTTTGAGTGTCAACAGCTTATCCACTACGTCAATCCCCTCGATTTCCTTGGAAATGACGTCGCTAAAACCGCCCGTTGCTATCGTTTTGACCTTCGTCGTTTTCAGCTCCTTTTTAATGCGCTTGACGATATATTCCACGAGCCCTGCAAAGCCGAATACAATCCCTGCCTGCATGTTGGTTACGGTGTTTTTTGCAATCACGCTCTTCGGAGCTTCAATCTCTACCCTCGGGAGCTTCGCCGTGCCGTTGACAAGCGAATCGAGCGAACCTTTAATACCGGGCGCGATAACGCCGCCTATAAACTCGTTATTCTCGCTGATGATATTAAACGTCGTCGCCGTACCGAAGTCAATCACGACCATGGGTGTACCTTCGCCATAGCCAACGATTGCCGAAACGCAGTTTACAATACGGTCAGCACCCACCTCTCTCGCATCGTCACAACGAATGTTCAAGCCCGATTTTAAACCAGGGGCTACGTGCAACGGCTCGATATTCAAATACAGCGAACACATTTTTTCCACCGTATAATCCAAGGAAGGCACAACGGAGGAGACGATACCGCCCGTCACCTCGTCCACCGAAATCCCATTCGCTGCGAGCATGCTTGTAAGCTGTGCACCGTATTCGTCCGAAGTCTTTTTGAAATCGGTAGCCACTCGGAAAGAAACCTTTAATTCCTCGCCATTATAGATTGCATATTTAATATTCGTATTTCCGATATCGATACAAATAATCATTAGTTTACCTACTCTTTTTAAACTGTTTTTCTACGGCTTTATATACCGTATGCAATCCGGGCGCAAACAACAGATTGATGGCAAATTCGATAAAAAAGTTAAAGGTTACCAAGCCTACGAGGATAAAGACAAATACGTTTTCTCCCCCTGCCATCAAGGCAATCGTGTCGGACATACAAAGACAACCCAAAACGAACAGTACCGTATTGATGATGGGCACTAACCCTGCGGCGATAAAAATTGCCGCGTAACGGTTTTTCTTTTCAAGTATATTAAAAATCCAACCCGCAACAAAACCCGCAACCGTTGTTTTCACCAAACAAATCATCGTGGTGACGAACGGACTATTCGACCAAATGATATAATAGAAGCCCGTAGGTGCTAAAATGACCTGAATCAATACAATCACACCGCTGGCAAAACCCAAAAACGCGCCAGCCCAAGGGCCTAATACGATTGCGCCGAGTACAAGCGGTATCAAAGTGAAGTTAAGCGTCACCGCACCGATTGAAAACGAGCCGCCAAACGCCTGTAACACAATGACGAGCGCAAGCAAAATGGCAAGCGTTGCAACGTTTTTCGCCGAGAAAAAGCCTTCTTTTTTCATTCAATTACCTCCATCGAGTTCTAATTTACATTTAGATACCCGCAGAAAAAAAATATGTATTTACCCCATTCTTTCGGTCAAGCCGCACGTGCGTACCCGCCATGGAGTATCTTATATTATAACGCATTTTTTCAATTAACGCAACAAAATGAACGCAAAAAATCGATAATCTATCCCCTTTTTTCCCTGCTTTTCGAAAAAAACGACACAAAAGCCGCGAAAATAGAATACTATGTAATAGAAAGACAAAACCGCAGGCTATATGCCGTTTCGGAATTTTCTACCGATATGGCGGCAAAAACTCGATTTACATATCCCCTGCGGCGAAACACAGGAGGTTTTTATGAATTGTTGTACTCAGGGTAATTCCACCCTTTGGATTCTTATCGCTCTGCTTATTCTCGGTTCGAAGGACGGTTTCTTCTGCTCGAACGTATTCAGCGGTTGCGGTTTACCGATTATCGCTGCACTCTTGTTCTGCTTGTATAAAAACGGAACCCTCTCGGCGATTCTCACGCCGCCCTGCAACTGTAGTTGCTCCTGCGGCTGCCATTGATAATTTTTCTCCTTTCTCCTTGCGTTGCTGCATAGCAAACCGAGGTCGGTTGTTTCCGACCTCGGTTTCTCTTTATTCCTTTTCCGTTAAAAAATAATGCTGCAAGGCTATAATCGTCTTTCCGTCCTTGATTTCGCCCTTTTTTAGCATCTCCTTGACTTTGTCAAGCTCAATCCATTCCACGTCCAAAAATTCCCCGTCGTCCAAATGCGAAGAGACTTGCTCGCCCTCGTATGCCCGATAGATATAAATTTTTTCGTTGGTATAGCCAGGCGTGGGATAATTCACGTACAAAAGCTCTAAACGCTTTGCGCGGATTCCCGCCTCTTCCTCCAATTCCCGAAGTGCCGCAAGCGAGGGATCTTCCCCTTTTTCAAGCTTGCCCGCAGGGATCTCGTAGATACTTTCTCCGTAGGCATAGCGGTACTGACGTACAAGCAATACCCTGCCCTGCTCTACGTACAAAACGCACGCACCGCCGCTGTGTTCTATAATTTCACGGATACACGCCCTACCGTCGGGTAAAAGCGCATCGTCTTTTCGAACGGTTAGAATCTTGCCCTCGTATACGTAATTCTTTTTCACAGTTTTTTCCACGTATTCCATAACTGCTCCTTTCGGCATTTTCGTTAGAGAAGCCTTGTTTTTTTATTCATTATAACACAAAAACGAAAAATAATAAATATTTTTTTGCAAAATATCTTGATTTTCAAAAAATTTTTATGTATAATAGTGTCGTTTCAAAAGTAGCAGTCGCACGTCCTATGCGGCTGTTTTCTATCCCGAAAAAATAAAAAGGAGCTAAACCAATGCAAATTCAAGGCGAAACGTCCGTCAACAAACTGATCGTACTGTTCGTGTTCGATAAAATGGAAACCGCACTTTCCGAGCGGATTTTACTCGAAACCTGTACGACCGTTAACAGTTGGCTGAATTATATGGATTGCAAGGAATTGTTGCCTCGACTTTTGGACGATGGCTTCATTTGCCGTATCCCCTCGCCCGATGAAGAGCCCCTTTACGTCATTACAGGAGATGGTCGGGAAAGCTTGAATAATTTTTATATCAAAATCCCGAAAAGTATCCGCGACGAAATTTCTTCCTATATCAAGAATAACAGCGGAACGCTGCGTAACCGTCAGGAATGCAAGGCGGACTATTATCAAAACGTCGACGGCACGTATACCGTCTTTTTAAAAATCCTTGCGCCCGTACAGCCTATGCTTGAATTAAAGTTCGTCGTACCCGACAAGAAAACGGCGCAAAATATTTATAAAAACTGGGAATGCAAAGCTTCCGATTTGTATTCCGCTATCTACGAAACGTTGGTGGATTAAGGCACTCGCCTATCCCCTGAAAAGACGGCGACCCCTCGCCGCGAAATACTATTAAGAGAGGTAAAATTATGTTCACTTATTCCACGAAAGGCACCTGTTCCAGACAAATTCTTTTTGACGTAGACGCTGAAAATAAAATGCACAACGTGCGCTTTATCGGCGGTTGCGGCGGCAACCTGCAAGGGATTGCGCGCCTTGTTGAGGGAAAGAATATCGATGAAATCGAGGCTTTGCTTGCAGGAATTCGTTGCAGAAACAATACCTCTTGTCCCGATCAGCTCTCCAAAGCGATTACGGAATATAAGCTTAGCAAGGCACAGGAATAAGCGTTCAACGCATACCTGCCCCCTATCTTTAAATTTGCATGATAAAAGGCTTCGGTTACCCGAAGCCTTTTCGTTATTATTTCTATATCAATGCTTGAAATGTCTGTCGCCAACAAAAATCATGGCAATTCCCGCCTCGTCGCACGCATCAATCGAAAGCTGGTCTTTAATGCTGCCGCCAGGTTGTACGATTGCCGTAATCCCCGCCTTTACGCATTCCGCTACGCAATCGGGGAACGGGAAGAACGCGTCGCTCGCCATAACCGAGCCTTTTACTTCCTCGCCTGCATGCTCTATCGCCTGCTGCGCCGCCCAAATACGGTTGGTTTGCCCCATGCCGATACCCGTCGTTCTATCTGCCTTACCCACGACGATTGCGTTCGATTTCGTGTGTTTTACCACCTTCCAATTAAACATCAACGCTGCCATTTCCGCTTCCGTGGGGGCACGCTTGGTAACCACCCTCAAATTTTCGGGCGCAAACAGCGTATTGTCGTAGTCCTGCACAAGTAAACCGCCGTATACTTTTTTCATATCGTATGCGTTCGCCTCACGTTTTGCCTTGATATCAGGCAGCTCGAGCAAGCGAATATTTTTCTTTTGCTTTAAAATTTCAAGCGCGCCCTCGGTAAAGCCTTCCGCAATGACGATTTCGATAAAGATTTTATTGATTTCGGTAGCGGTAGCCTCGTCTACGGTACCGTTGATTGCCAAAATCCCACCGAACACGGATACAGGGTCGGATTCATACGCTTTTACATACGCTTCGTGAATCGTCTTGCCAACGCCTACGCCGCAAGGATTTGCATGCTTACAAGCCACCACGCAGGGTTCTTCAAACTCTTTTACAAGCTCCAAGGCACCGTTTGCGTCATTGATATTGTTATAGGAAAGCTCTTTACCCCAAAGCTGTTTTGCCTTAGAAAGCGAGCCCGCGCGAATAAATTCTTCGCTATAATAGGACGCGCCTTGATGGGGATTTTCGCCGTAGCGCATATCCTGTGTTTTCTCATATGCAAAGGTGATACTGTCAGGGAAACGGATATCGAGCTGCTCGGCAAGATAGTTCGAAATCATGCTATCGTAAACCGCCGTATGCGCGAATACTTTATATTGAAGATATTTCTTTGTATCGAGTGTAATCTCCCCTGCCTCAAGCTCGGAAAGGACTCTTTCATAGTCTTTGGGGTCGACAACCACGGCTACGTCCTGATAATTTTTCGCTGCCGCACGAAGCATGGTCGGGCCGCCGATATCAATATTTTCCACTGCGTCCGCAAAGGTAACGTCGGGCTTGGAAATGGTTGCTTTAAAGGGATAGAGATTTACTGCAACGATATCGATTGTGTTGATACCCAGTTTTTCAAGCTGCGACATATGATCGGGGTTCGAACGCATCGCCAAAAGCCCAGCGTGTACGATAGGATGCAAGGTTTTTACTCTGCCATCCAAGCATTCGGGAAAGCCCGTGAGCTCGCTAATTCCGATTACGGGAAGCCCTGCGTCCTTGAGTGCTTTCGCCGTGCCGCCCGTCGAAATGATTTCGTAACCACAAGCCGCCAAACGGGTACAGAATTCGACAATCCCTGCTTTGTCCGATACGCTTACCAATGCTCTTTTCTTCATATTATTCCTAACCGCCTTGTTATTATTTATGATTTTTTCGGTCATACTTTTAGTATGATTATTTTGTATATATTGCTCGTCGCTTATATTTTAGCTATCAATTTTTACGCGTTTCTTTTGGTGAAAGGTCTCCGAGATCGTGAACGGCAAGCAGAGCTTGAACAGCAGGGCTCGCCTTTACTTGAAAACAGCGGGAATATCCCCACAAAAAAGCCCGAAGAGAAAGGACTTGGGAAGCTGTTTATAACAGGCGCGCTCGGCGGTGCAATCACCATCTACGTTTGTATGTTTATTCTCAAATACAAGCGTTCGGAATTGCTGTTAATGGTGCTGATGCCCCTACTTGGCGTGTTGAACGTCTATATCTTTTTTATGTTTTTTAAGTCGGGGTTTGGATTCCTACTAATCCGTTGACCTTACAACAATTTTATATATTATAGCATAATTTTTCAACTCGTGGCAACAAAACGAAGCTCTTTCAAAAGGAGTTTTTTTGATTTTTTTATTTTCTTTTTTCATATTTCGTCAATAAAACGGAAAAATAAAAAATTTTTAAACTTTTTTGAAAAAAGCGTGAAAAATTATTTGACAATTCAAAATAATAATGCTATTATATACAAGCGTTGTCGATACGACGGTGAAGTGCGATGAATGCGGGTGTAGTTCAATGGTAGAATTCCAGCCTTCCAAGCTGGCCGCGTGGGTCCGATTCCCATCACCCGCTCCACTAAACTATCCTAAAGGCGTATGACATGCGCCTGTAGCTCAGTTGGATAGAGCAACGGCCTTCTAAGCCGTGTGTCAGGAGTTCGAATCTCTTCAGGCGCACCAAATAAATGGCGTAACATGGCGGGCGTAGCTCAGTTGGTTAGAGCGCCAGATTGTGGCCCTGGAGGTCGCAAGTTCGATTCTTGTCGCCCGCCCCATTTATTGATTGGGGTGTCGCCAAGTGGTTAAGGCACCGGATTTTGATTCCGGCATTCGTAGGTTCAAATCCTGCCACCCCAGCCAATGGTAAACGTAGCGGTTTCCCGCTTGTTGATACAACTTAAGTGGCCCATTAGCTCAGTCGGTAGAGCACCTGATTTTTAATCAGGGTGTCCGGAGTTCGAGTCTCCGATGGACCACCAACGTGGATGATTAGCTCAGTTGGTAGAGCAACTGACTCTTAATCAGTGGGCCCAGGGTTCGAGTCCCTGATCGTCCACCAAAAATACGAAGGTATCGCTATGATGCCTTCGTATTTTTTTTGTACCGCTTTCGAGCAGGGGCTCGAGGGTGGGAGCCGTGAACGGGAGTGAACGCTTTGCCGTCAATATTCCCCTACCCACAAAAAAAGTCTGTTGGCAAAGGCGACAATTATCAATTGTCGAGCGGGGCGCGCCGCTAAAGGCGAGAGTCCCTGCTCGTCCACCGACTTTTTTCTTTGGTGCTGTGCACCAAGTCCCCTGATCGTCCACTCTATTCTTTCTTATGCAAGCACATGCCTAAAAACCACTTGTTAATTTTGACTGAAAACAATCTTTACCTTCGTGCCGATGCCGAGTTCGCTTTCGATAGAAAGTTCCGCATTGTACAAAGCGCAAATATGTTTTACGATGGCAAGACCGAGTCCCGTGCCGCCTGTTTTTTTGGAACGGGATTTATCCACACGGTAAAACCTTTCGCAAAGACGTGGGATATTCTCTTTTTCAATACCGATACCCGTATCGGAAACTTTCAACATAACACCGTCCGTTTGTTCGGTAATGGAAACTGTAATCTTCCCGTTGTCTTTATTGTAATTGATAGCGTTAGAACAAAGATTTTCGATAAGCTCAAATATTTTCTTGCTGTCGGCAACAACCGTTGCGTTTCCCGTGATAGTTGCCGTGATATTTTTCTCGGCAAGTTTCGTGGATAATTCCGCTAACACTTCTTCGGCAATTTCGCGCAAATTAACGTCCACTAAAACAAGTTCCGTTTCTTCGCCGTTTTCAAGTTTGCTTAATTTAAGCATATCCGAAATAAGCGAAGCAAGGCGCAAACTTTCTTTGTGTATTCTGTCTACTTGCTTTTTAGAGCCGTCGTCAAGCGTTTCTTTTGCGAGTAGCAATTCCGATAGACCTTGCATAACGGCAACGGGGGTTTTCAATTCGTGCGAAGCGTTGGCAAAAAAGTCGCTCTTTTGTTTTGCCATTGCCTTTTCTCTTGTAATATCGGTAATAATCACGATAGAATACACGTTGTCGCCTTGATTTCCGTTTTCAACCTTGCGTATAACAACGGACAATTCCTTGCCGTTATAGGTATATTCGGAAGCATAGTTTTCCCCAAGATGACGGGCAATTTTTTCACAAAGCGGTAAGTCGTCGATAAGATAAATAAAATCTTTGCCCGTAACGTTTTCGGTGGAATCAAAAATGCTAGAAAGACTTTTATTTGCAAAAATAATCTTTTTATTTTCGTCAATGGCGACGATTCCTTGCGAAACGTTTTCAAGCACCGTATTCAATTTGTGGTGTTCTTCTTGTACTCTTTGAATATGCGTATGCGTGTTTGCGTTTAATTCGTTGATTTCGTTTAGTACAGAATATAATTCAGGCTCGCCCGAATCCGTTTTGATAGGGATATAATTCCCTGCGTTTAAGCTACGCAAACTGTCGCCAACTTCGGTGATTTTGCCCGATATTTTATTAGACAGTACGTTGGAAATTACAATAGAGAAAATCAAGCAAACAACCAAAACGACAATCAAAATAGGCAGCGCAACGCCCAAATATCCGTTGATTTGACTGCTTTTCACGGCTAACCGCAAAATAATTTCCGTTCCGTCCGCAAGCCGTGTTTTCAATGCATAATACGTCATATTGCAATCGAACGTTTCGGAATATCTTTCTACCGTTTCGGGCTTGCCGTTTAATGCGTTTTGTATTTCTTCACGGTCAATATGGTTTTCAAGTGGGGATTTCGTATCGCTTTCATATAACACGTTACCGTCTAAATCCATAATGGTTACACGGAAAGCGTCATCATTGCTATATCTCGAAAAGCCTGAAAAGTCGTCTTCCGTTTGAACGAGTGAGCAAGCAAGTTCCGTTTCTTCCGCAAGACGTTCTTTCATCATCTCTTTTGCGTTTAAGTTGACGGCAACGATACCGAAAATAAACATAACGAGAACGGAAAGAAAGGTAAGTGCAAGAATTTGAAATAACGTTTTCTTCTTCATTTACTTATTTTCAAATCTATATCCGATACTGCGAACGGTAACGATACAGTCTTTGCCCCCAACTTCTCTTATTTTCTCACGCAAACTTGCGATGTGCATATCAAGCGTTCTCGTTTCGCCCATATAATCTTCGCCCCAAACTTCGCGGAATAGTTCTTCACGGTCTACGGTTACACCTGCTTTTCCAATCAGTAATCTTAATAACTTAAATTCTTTAATAGTCAGCCCCAAATCTTTATCATTATAAAACGCCTTATACACGTTGTTATCAATCGAAAATCCGCCCATACTCGTTATGTACAGTTTTGCGCGGCGCAAGTTGGTTTTTACGCGCGCCAAAAGTTCAAGTACCGAAAAGGGCTTTGCCATATAATCGTCCGCGCCTTTATTCAAGCCTTTTACAAAACTGATTTCGTCCGACTTTGCGCTAATACAAATGACGGGGATTTTTTCGTCCATTTCGCGTATTTTCGTTAAAATGGTAAAGCCGTCCATAATCGGTAGCATAATATCAAGAATTACAAGGTCGGGCTTTTTGACGTTGAATACGGCAAAAAAATCTTTGCCGTTTTCAAAGATTTTCGTTTCGTAACTTTCTTCAAAAGCGCCTTCGTAAACTTCTTGCATTCCTTCGTCGTCTTCAACGATGTAAATAAGTTCTTTCATTATACCTTTACGTGTACTCCCGTTTCGTTATATTTCGTCCATTCGGCAACGTTTACCGCGTGGTCGCCTATACGTTCTAAATACTTTGCAACCATCATAAGTTCGATGGCTTGGTCGCCGTTTTTTCCGTCTTTTTTGATAAGTTCAATAAGTTCGTTCTTTACTGTCAAAAACAGTTCGTCCATTTCGTCGTCAAGTTGAATAACTTCGTCCGCGAGGGATTTATTGTTATTGATAAACGAATTTACGCTTTCTCTAACCATTTTTACGGCGAGATTGCCCATGGCGGTAATGTGCGTAAGTTTTTTAATATATTTCTCTCCCGACATAGTGCAAACCAAATCGCCAATATCGCTTGCTTGGTCGCCAAAGCGTTCAATATCCGTTATCATTTTCAGCGCGGTGGATACTTCGCGAAAGTCCTTTGCAACGGGTTGTTGTTTCAAAAGAATTCGCATACAGCGTTTTTCAATATCCATTTCGTATTCGTCCACGCGCTTATCCATTTGACCGATACTTTTTCCAAGTTCTCTATCACGGTTGACAAGAGCGGTAATCGCATTTTCAATCATTTGCTCGGTAAGATGGCACATTTCCACAAGTTCGGTCTTTAAGGCACCAAGTTCTTCTTCAAATATTTTTCTAATAGACATAGTCTTTACTCCTGAATTATAGCGTTTTTTTATAAAAAAATCAATAATATGACGGGTATCAACCGAATCTACCCGTAATATAACGTTCGGTGCGTTCGTCTTTTGGGGAAGTAAATATATCGTCGGTGTCGCCGTATTCGATAAGTTCGCCCAAAAGGAAGAACGCCGTTTTATCGGCAATACGCGTTGCTTGTTGCATATTGTGGGTTACGATCACTATGGTAATTTCTTTTTTAAGTTCTTCCATAAGTTCTTCGATTTTACCCGTAGAGATAGGGTCAAGCGCACTTGTCGGCTCGTCCATTAAAAGAATCTTCGGTTTTGCGGCAAGCGAACGAGCAATACAAAGGCGTTGCTGCTGTCCGCCTGAAAGTCCTAACGCCGATTTGTGCAATCTATCTTTGAGTTCGTCCCACATAGCCGCTTGTCTGAGCGAGGTTTCTACGATTTCGTCTAGTTTAGAGCGTTTCGTGATACCGAACGTTCTTGGTCCATACGCAATATTATCATAAACACTCATCGGGAACGGGTTGGGTTTTTGGAATACCATACCTACGTTTTTGCGAAGTTCGTTTACGTCGATTTTGCCGTAAATATCAATTTCGCCGATGCGAAAATCTCCTTCGATTTTGCAACCGCTTACCAAATCGTTCATACGGTTAAAGCATTTCAAAAAAGTTGATTTACCACAACCCGACGGACCGATAAACGCCGTTACTTGCTTTTCGGGAATTTCTACGCTGATATTTTTAAGGGCTTGAAAATCGCCATACCACAGATTGGCGTTTTTGACGGAAACGTTTTGTCCGTACGCATTTTCCACTTTTTTCTTCATTATTTATCTCCTTGTAATTTCTTGTTGAGTTTGCCTGCGATAAGTTCAGCCAAAAGGTTTAACCCAAGCACGAGTATAATCAACACTACTGCCGTCGCATACGCCTCGTTTACGTACCAACCTTCGCCCGAAAGACGATAGAGTGCAACCGCAAGCGTAGCGTTGCTATCTAAATAGCCCGTAGGCGTCGCGGATATTACCGAGCCCATCGTATAAATAAACGGAGCAGATTCGGCAATGACTCTACCCATACTTAATATAATTGCACTCATTATACCGGGAAGTGCGGACGGCAACACAATTTTGAAAATCGTTCTCACTTTACCTGCGCCGAGCGCTAAACTGCCTTCTCGCAAACTGTCTTGTACCGATTTTAGACTTTCTTCGGTGGAGCGTACGATTGTGGGAAGTAGCATTATGCTAATCGTAAGTGTACCCGCTAAAATGGAACTTGTGCCGCCTATAAGCGCCACGAACGTTATCATACCAAAAAGCCCGTAAACGATAGACGGAACGCCGTTAAGAAGGTCGATTGCGCCACGAATAATTTTGATAAAGAAATTGTTCTTCTTGGCGTATTCGTTTAAAAAAATCGCCGTGCAAATCCCGATAGGTACGGCTATAATCAAACTGAGTCCTACCGTCATAAGGGTCGTAATAATCGAAGGCAATATCGTGATTTTTTCGCTGTCAAACTCGTATTTACCAAAGAGCAAGTGTGGACTTGATATAAGCGTCGGGAAACCTTTCACAAAGATAAAGCCAACGACAAGCAAAAGCACTGCGCCCGAAAAAATGCCTGCACCTATCGAAACACCCGCCCCGATACTTGCCGTCTTCATTTTGTATTTTAGCGTTGCAGTTCCGTCTTGAATTTTCGTCCAAAATTTATTTTTCTTGGTCTGTTCTTTTTTCTTAAAGAATTTTGCAAAAATCCCTTTCTTTTCCACCATACCTTTGACGGCTTTCTTAGAAATTGCACTAAAAATCACGTTGACGATAAGCACGAACACAAGCAAAATCACACCCGTTGCAACAAGCGCGCCTTGTTGTACTTCGCCTGCGTAGCCCATTTCCATCACGATATTTGCGGTTAAAACACGGAAACTGTTGAAAAATGAATCGGGATAAGCAACGGAGTTACCTGCAACCATTACAACCGCCATAGTCTCCCCAAGCGCACGTCCGATACCTAATACTAGCGAAGCAGTTACACCCGATTTTGCCGCTTTCGTTACCGTCCCAAAAACTGCTTGCGAGTGCGTAGAGCCAAGCGCAAGCGCACCTTCGTAATAGGAACGGGGTACGGCTTCTAAACTCGTCTTGGAAAGGGAAACGACGGTGGGCATAATCATTATGCCAAGTATTAGCGACGTCGCCAAAAGTCCGCTTCCGTTGTTCGGTGCAAAGTTTGCAAGCAACGGCAATAAAAACACGATACCGAAAAAGCCGTACACCACCGACGGAATCCCTGCGAGCAAGTTTACCATGGATGAAAATATCTTTTTTAATTTCTTCGGGCAATAAAACGCAATGAATACTGCGGTAAAATAACCAAGCGTCCCCCCGATGAGGAGCGCACCGATTGTCGCGGCAAGAGTACCGACTATCATTTTCAGTATGCCGTAAGAGCCTGAAAGGGTTGCGCTGTCGTACTTATCCAATCTATCGGGCGACCAATTATCCCCAAAGATAAAGTCAAACAAACCGAGGTTATTAAGGGCAGGTATGCTTTTAATCAGCATAAAAACGAAAATGGCGGCAACGGCGATTACGCATATAACCGCCGCTACCGTGAATATCGTTTGTCCTGTTTTTTCTTTGATTTTCGTAGTATTCATATTAACCTACAATTTCGCTGAACTTCGTAATTTTGCCGCTGAATATATCGTAAAGTTGTGCAATCGTAAGATTGTTTACGTTTTCGTTTGCCTTATTTAAGATTACTGCCACAGCGTCAAGGCATACGTTGAAACTGTTGATACCGTCTTCTTTTACGCTTGCGGAAGAAAGCCCGATTACGTTGCCGTTTCTATCGTTTTGAACTGCGATTTTACCTACGGACGAGCCTTGCAAGTCAAGGGTGAAAAGTTGATCAGCCGTTCTGCCGTAAAGGGATGCGTAGCCGCTCATTGCCTTTTTGATAAACTTTTCCATAGAGGTAGAGCCGTTCACAACGATTTTTCCACCTGAAGGAAGAGAAGATTTTACTTCGTATTCCACTACGGGAATTTCCACTTCGCCTTCGTTGGCTCTTTTTGCAGGATCGGCAAGATAAATACAGCCCGCTTCGCTTGCGTGTTCTTCTACCAAATCGCTTTTCAAATAGAGTAAAAAGTCTGCCGCAACGTCCGTAAGCGCTACGTTAGCGCTCGTCATCACCACGAAAGGTCTTTGAATTTCATAACTTCCATCCAAAACGGTTTGCGCAGACGGCGCAACGCCGTTGACGTTGACAACCTTAATCGTGTCGTTTACCGAGCCGAGCGAGATATAACCGATTGCGTTTTTATCGCTTGCAACCTTGCTCATAACGTTGCCCGTTTCTTTTTGAATGTCGGCGTTTGACGTGGTTTTATATACCTTTTTGCCTTCAACCTTCATTTCAAGATAGTTGCCGTTCCCGTCAGTTACGACTTTGTCGAACGCTTCGCGCGTTCCGCTGCCTTGTTCACGAGCGACAACCGTGATGTTCTTTTCTCCACTACAAGCGGCAAGACCAACGACGCCACCAATCATAAGGATGCCAGAAAGAAAAATTGTAAAAAGTTTTTTCATTTGATTGTTTCTCCTTTTGAATTCGTACACTTATTATACTGCGAAAAAATACGCACAACTATCACCTTTTCGTCTATGAAACGTAAAGTTTTTGTAAAGAAAAAAAGGACGTACGTCCCTTTATACAATAAATTTATATTTATGAAAGCCTAATAAGAAACAAAGAAGTTTTCTCTTTCAACACAAATCCATCGGGGTGAGTATCATGCATCTTAAAATTTAGCCCCACTTTGGGTGGGATTTTTTGTACGTCCAAAAGTGTTCGATTTAGATTGATAGTACTCCACCAAGAAAAAAAGCACCTTTTGCGGGGGTGCTTTTTTCTTGCGTAAATGGACAGGGACGAGAACCCGTAGGGCGCGGAAAAATGCGAGCGTCTTTTGCGCGAGACTTTTTTCTTTGGTGCATAGCACCAAGCCCCCTGATCGTCCTATATCCCTACCCCTGTGTGTGAAGCGCGCCGCTAAAGGCGAGAGTCCCTGATTGTCCACCCTACCACCTCAACACTTCCAACTAAACATTTCAAAAACTTCCACACCAAGTATTTTTGCAACTCTAAACAATACTCTTATGCTAAAATCAAAATCGTTCCTCATAATCTTTTGATAACTATCTAAACTAATTTTACACATCTCACAAAATCTATTTTTTGACAGGTTGTTGTCTTCCATAAAATTTTTAATAAGTTCTATCTTAATTTCGTTTTTCATATTTATAAACATTCCTTTTTGGGAATATAATACCATTCCTGTTTAGGAATGTCAAGCATTTTTATTCCTGAAATGGAATATAATAAAGAAAAAAGGAATTCTTATTATGAAAATATTTGCAGAAAGACTAAAAGAACTTCGCATAGAAAAAGGACTGTCTATACAACAATTAAGCCAAGCAACGAAAATCGGCGTCGCATCCATTTGCCGATGGGAAAACTGCCAAGCAGACGTAAAGGGGTCTCAACTGGTAGTCCTCGCCCAATACTTTGGCGTCACCATTGATTATCTAATGGGATTAGAAAATTAAGATTGCATATATTTCGCCAAAAAAAGGCCGTGGTTTTTCCACAGCCTTTTTGTTATTCCGTTTTGTTGGTCTTTTTGAAAAACTCGCGGACGAGCCCGACGTATCTTTCGTTGTCGACGACGTAACTCATGGCGTGCCCCGCCTCAGGGAAAATCTCAAAGGCAATTTTTTCAGGATTGCTTTCGTATATTTCCCAACTCATTTGACAAGGAACGATGGTATCCGCATCGCCGTGCAACAGTAAAATAGGCACGCGCGCGTCTTTTACCGCCTCTTTCGCCGTCGCGGCTTTTACGTTGAACTTACCAAACAGTCTTGCGCCCAACGCCAAAAAGGGAAAGGCGAGTTTGGGCGGGAAGCCCATTTCTTTAATCGTCTTTTTGATAATTGCCTCGGGCGAAGAAAAAGGACAATCGGCGAAGATCCCTTTGACGTTGTCAGGCAAGTCCAAAGCGGACGCCATCAACACCGTCGTAGCGCCCATAGAAACGCCCGAAAGATAAATTTTAACACTCTCCCCAAACCTGCCCACGGCATATCTTACCCAAGCGAGGCAATCGTAGCGCTCGTTTATCCCAAACGAAATGGTCGAGCCCTCGCTTTTCCCGTGCGCGCGTTGGTCAACTAAAATAGAGTTGAACCCGTTCTCTCTTGCCATTTTATGTCCGCCGCATAAATCGCGAAACGCCGTACCACGGTAGCCGTGAAACTGGATATGGATAGGAGCGCCGTCTTGGACGTGGTAATATCTACCCCGCAACTTTAAGCCGTCAAAGGAAATAATCTCCACCTCTTCGTAGGGCAACTCCTTCAACTCGTCAATCCATTTCGTCATCGTGTCCTTCGCCGAGGCAAAGTCCGACCCGTCGGGAAAATCGTAAATATTTTCTTTACGCTTTTTAGGCGAATAAAATGCCATACGGTACGTGACGTACGTAAAAAGCAACAATAACGCCGTCAACGCTATGATAATTGTACCTGCTATAATCAGTCCCATATCAAGATTATACCACAACCTCGCCCCTTTTTCAAGACCTTAGGACGCCTTTTATCTTTTTCTTTACGAGCGTTGACTTTTGAGGAATATTTGTGCTATAATTAAGGAAATACTTATGAAAAGGCGGTGTGCCATGGCAAATAAAGAAGTGATCCGTGCCGTAAAATTTACCCTGCTGTCTATCAGCGCCGGCGTTATCCAAATCGGCTTATTTACCCTGATGAACGAACTACTCAACGTCGACTATTGGGTGAGTTATATCACGAGTTTGGTCGCCTCTATCCTGTGGAATTTTACCATCAATAGAAAAGTGACCTTTAAGGCGGCGAACAATGTAGCGCTCGCAATGCTGCTAGTCTTCTTGTTCTACGTTGTGTTCACGCCCGTGTCCACTATCCTCGGCAACCTCGCTGAAAATAGCGGCGTCAACGAGTATATCGTCCTTGCCGTCACTATGATTGCCAACTTCGTCTTGGAGTATCTCTACACTCGCTTCTTCGTCTATCGAAATTCCTGCGATACGGCGGTGAAAAAAGAAACTGACAACGAACCCGCCAAAGAAAGTGAAAACTCCAATTAAAAAAGTAAAGCGCCTTACCATAGGCGCTTTTTTATTTTTGTAATAATAGCATTCTTTTCCAGAAATCAACTACTATTTTTCAATACCAAACAGCAAATTTGGCTCTATATCAAATTTTTCATACAATAACAATATGCTGTCATATCCGGGTTTCTTCTTTCCCAAAAGCCATTGGCTGACAGTCGTTTGGTTTATCCCTAACACATCCGCAAACGCTTGCTGAGAAAATCCCTTTTCTTGCATAATTTGTCTAATAATATCTACATACCACATAAAAAAATTATACATAATTTCAGGTCAAAAGACTTGACTTAGGTCAAAAGACCTGATATACTATGTTTAGTATTTATTTAGGAGGCATTCTATATGCAAGACACCAACAAAATAGCACGCTTTTTATTGACCTTTTTACTCGGCTTCATCGGTAGTTTCATCATCAATCACACGACCTTGAAACCTAACGGTTGGAAGTCTAGAACTTGCGCTTATTTTTTTCTCTCAATGATTACTTTTGGAATTTACGGGTTAGTTGCTTCTATTTGCAACCTTACTTTCAACGAAGGGCAAGGCAGCAATATCGGTTATTTTAAAGATTGACAGGTACATAAGGTATATGATAAAAGGATAACGAATAACCGTTATCCTTTTATTTTTCTTTATAGCAAACATGTAGTATGCCTTTCTCTTTTATCTTATCAGCAAATCGACGGCGTTTTTGATGCCTGTTTTTTGCAAAAAATCGTTACCTGCCGCCACCCTTTCCACCAAATAGTCCTCTTTTCTATGCCCGTCAAAACCGATACTGACGGCAAGACCCGACTCTTTCACAAGCGCTTGCTCGTACTCGCTCTCCATAAACCTTTTGACGTAGGCGTGCTCCTGATAGCCGTGGATGCTGTCGTAGTTGACGTTGAGTTCCCAAAACACGCCTCTATCTGCCAGCCCTTTTAAGTACTGCCGCGCATCCAAACCTTTCGCTTTTATAAAAGAAAACAAATCGGTGTGCGCTATCCCGACGGGGCATTGATAATCCTTTACGTAGGCAAGCAAATCGCCACACATCACGCTTTCTTTGTCCGCTAAATTTTCTATGAGGCAATAGTCGTATTCGGCAAAGGTTTCGCCCTGCTTTGGCTGCCACTCGGGCAACGTACAAAGTTCTACGCCGCAAAAGAGGCGAATTTTGTCCTCGTACTTCTTCGCCAAACCGCGGATAGTATCGCAATAGACTTGGACGTCTTCGCCTATCCCTCTTTGGTGATCGGTAATACCCAGCACCTCGACCCCGTGGGTTATCATCTCCTCGATAAGTTCAGCGGGGTCGTCCCTGCCGCACCAAGAATAACGCGTGTGCGCGTGTAAATCAATAATCATATTTCCCTCTTATTGCTGAGGTACAACGGCGTAAAAGCACAAATCTTCGTCCCACTCGTTTTTCAGCGTATGCTCGCTATCCTGGGGACAATAATGGCAATCGCCCGCCGAAAGGATCTCTTCCTTGCCGTCGCAAATAGCCCTGCCCTTACCCGACAGAATAAAAATAATCTCCATAGATGGGGAATGCTGATGCAAGCCTATGCTTGCGCCTTTGACAAGTTTCCCGCGCAAGATTTTTACCCGCGCATCGTCGTACATATTGGCGCAAAACACCCCTTCTCCGCCCTTAAAATTGGGCAATTGTTTTTCTTCCATTTTATCAAACGTAAGTATCATTTTCGTGCTCCTTTGCCATTATTATAGCACGGGCAATTAAAAAAGTAAAGACGATTATAAAAAAAGCACCTTTTAGGTGCTTTTCTTTTTAAATCCTTTTGAGTTTTTCCACCACTGTTTGCAGCATTTTTCGTTGTCTATCGTCCACAAGCGGTGAAAACTGCTCATAAAATGCGTCGATATCCGCGTTGGTCAGGGTGCCCGCACGCTTACTCGCTTCCGCCTGTTTTAAAATGGATTTTAAGACGTCTGCGCTGGGTTTACCGTCGTATGCCTCCGCTATCATTTTGGTGAGTTTTGCTACGTCGTCCTCTTGCGTGTATGACTTTGGAATTTCTTCCCTCTGGGTTTGCGTATACTTAGAAAAACTTTTCATAGCCACTCCTTTTTGCCTTTTTTACAGAATATGCACCCTGCACTATTTTTCGTGCCTACCGCATACCTTATACTATGGAAATTTTCGTCTTATTGATGCTGTATTATCTCTCGCAAAACCCCGATTTTCTCGCCCGCGTAAAGCCGCTGATGGGAGAGATGAAAAACTCACAAGAGATGCTGAAATTCATCACCGACCTGTCCAAATTTGCCTCCATTTTTAATCAAACAGCGGCTCAGCCTTCGCCCGAGCAGCCCAAAAAAGAAGAGAAAAAGCAAGAAGAAGATAAAAAAACGCCCGCCTCCCAAACGAGTGGGATTGCGGACGAATTTATCCAACAATGTCTTGAAAATTACTTTAAAAAGCGCTGACTTAGACGATAGAAAAGCCACCGTTGACGGGCAAGTTTATCCCCGTTACGTAAGTCGCTTCGTCTAAATAAAGCGCCGCTTTTGCTACGTCCTCGCCTTGCCCCAATCTGCCGACGGGGATTTCTTCTTGCAAAGCAGACAGTTCCTCTTGCGAGAAACGCGCGTTCATCGCCGTATCGATAACGCCGGGCGAAATACAATTGACCCGCACGCCGCTGTATCCCACCTCTTTAGCAAGCGCCTTGGTAAAGCCGAGTAACGCCGCTTTAGTCGCCGAATACACACTCTCGCAACTGCCGCCCACTTCTCCCCAAACGGAAGAAATTTGGACGATAAGCCCCTCTTTTCTTGCAATCATTTGTTTAGCGGCTTCACGCGCACACAAAATCGCACCTTTTACGTTGACGGCAAAGAGGACGTCTACGTCCGCCTCTGTCACGTCTTGGATTTGCTTAAACAAAGACACGCCTGCGTTGTTTATCAAAATATCCACTTTCCCTATCGCCTGAAAAAGAGCGACGACGTCCGCCTCTTTGGAGACGTCGGCACGGAAGGTTTCTATCCCTTTTTTACGGGCGGTTTTCGCCCCGTTTTCGTCCTTAGAGTAACACGTGCAAACGCGATATCCTTTTTTTAAAAACCCTTCGCATACGGACAGCCCGATACCTCGTACGCCGCCCGTCACCAGTACCGTCTTCATACGCCCTGCCTTTTAAGACGAGTTGCGCCGCACAGTTCTATAATTTCATCGGCTATCTCTTCGGGCGTCTTCCCGTCCACGTCGACGATATAATCCGCCGCGTTCTCATATACGGGAGTACGGACGGCAAGTAAATCACGCAGACGATTTTCCAGCGTGTTGTTCGTCGCCAAAAGGGGGCGTTCCCCGTCCATTTTTAATCGGTCTGCAAGCGTAGCAAGAGAGGCGCGCAAAAAGACGATTTTGCCGTTTTTTTGCAACAGTTCGTTGTTCTCGCTCTTTAAGACAAGCCCGCCGCCCGTAGAGATGACGAGGTGGTCTTTTTCAGCAAGTTCCCTGACGATTTCCGTCTCGATTTTACGGAAATGTTCCTCTCCGTAAAACTCGAAAATATCCGAAATTTTACCGTGTCTGTCCGTGATGATACCGTCCGTATCGTACCACCGCTTATCCGTGATTTCCGCTACCTTGATGCCCACAGTCGTTTTACCTGCGCCCATCATACCGCATAAGATAATATTCATAGTCTCCGCCTTATCTCTTATTTTGCCAAAAGAACGCGCAAGCCTTCGATTGCGCCCAGATAACTACCTACGCCAAACCCGAACACCGTCCCTTTACATACGGAAGAAAGCACGCTTTCTTTACGGAATTCTTCCCTAGCGTGTACGTTGGACATATGCACCTCGGCAACGGGCACGCTGATTGCCGCTACCGCGTCACGAAGGGCATACGAATAATGGGTGAACGCGCCCGCGTTGAGCAACACGCAATCGTACCCCGCTTCTTTTGCCGCGTGCAACTGGTTGACGAGTTCCCCTTCGATATTGCTTTGATAGAAGGCCACTTCGTCCCCGTTTTTTTGGCAATATGCCGCGATTTTTGCATTGAGTTCGTCCAGCGTTTCGCTGCCGTACACCCCTTTTTCGCGCTTGCCCGTCAAGTTAAGGTTGACGCCGTTAATTACTAAAATTTTCATAGTCGTTATCCCCTTTTGTAAATTTTCAAATAGTCGTCGTATAATTTTTCCGCTTCCTGTTCGTCCGCTTTCTTCCCCACGTATAAACAGTCTGCGTAATAGGCTTGATAAAAGAGCATCGCAAGCCCGCCTACCGCCTTGATACCGCTTGCCTTTGCCTGTGCCAAAAACGCCGTCTCCTTAGGCTCGTAGATGAGGTCTACCGCCCCCGTCGCGCCCGCAAACGCCCTGTCTTCTACAGGGGACAAGCCCACCGTATCGTGCATCCCTACCCCCGTGCAATTGACGAGAAGGTCATAGCCGCCCACGTTGGGGTCGTTCTCTTCCAACGCGTCCAACTGCAAACACGTTTCCTTGCGTTTTTCTTCGTTTCGCTGATATAACGCGACGATAGCACCCGCTTTTTTCAAGGTCGATATCGTACTCCTACCTGCGCCGCCGCCACCGAGCACGAGCACCCTCTTGCCTTTGACGTCTATCCCTGCGTGAGAGAGCATCTTCATAAACCCGACGCCGTCCGTGTTATGCCCCTGCCGCGTCGCGCAGACGACGGTATTGACGGCGCCAAAACGCATTGCGTCGCCTTGCAAGCCGTCCAAGTATTCCATTACGTCCCGCTTATAGGGAATCGTGATATTAAAGCCGTCGAAATCGCCCAGCAACGTCGTCATAGCGGCGTCAAAGCCCTCTTTTGCTACCGAGAAGGTCTCGTAGTCGCAATCCAGCCCCCACTTGTCTAAAATAAACGCGTGTATTTCAGGACTGAGGGATTTGCTCACGTCTTTACCGATTAGACCCAAGCGTACTTTCTTTTTTTCCGTCAATGTTTTGCCCCGCCTTTTTCAGTTTTTGCGTTCTAATTGTTTAAAGAAGGTCGGGAAAGAGATAGCGCAACAATCGGGGCGCAATACGCCGCCACCCTCTTTGCTAGCCATCAATCCCACAGCCGCCGTCATCGCAATACGGTGGTCGAGGAAACTATCGGCAACGCCGCCGCGCAAACACTTTTTGCCGCGGATAACCAAGCCGTCCTCTCTCTCCTCGCATTCCCCGCCTAAATCGTTGATGAGTTTTGCCGTCGTGAAAATTCTGTCGCTTTCTTTGACCCGAAGTTCTTTCGCGCCCGTAATCACGCTTTCGCCGTCGGCAAAAGCGCACATCATTGCCACGAGAGGCAACTCGTCTATCATAGACGGAATCTCCGCCCCGCCCAACGTAATCGCCTGCAAGGGGGATTTCTGCACCAATACGTCGGCAATCTCCTCGCCGCCCGAAACTCTGCGGTTTTGCAAAGTATAGCGTACCCCCATCTTATCAAACGCCGTCAAAATACCCGTACGGGTGGGATTCACCCCGACGTTTTTGCAAAGAGCGCTTCCTTTCAAGGCGCCAAGCGCCATAAAATACGCCGCGGAGGAGATATCCACAGGCACCTCTACGTCCACCCCTTTGAGAGTGCTTTTCGAGACGCTGACGCTATTCCCTTCCACACGGATATCGGCACCCATCGCCGCCAGCAATCTTTCCGTATGGTCGCGGGATTTGACGGGTTCTTCCACCGTCGTCGTACCGTCCGCGGAAAGCCCCGCCAACAAAATCGCGCTTTTTACCTGCGCCGAAGAAACCTTCGTTTTGATTTTTTTGCCCGTAAGTTTTGCCGAGGAAACGTACACGGGCGCATGACCGTCCGTCGTCTCTACGTTTGCGCCTAACTCAGTCAAAGGGTCGGCAACCCTGCGCATAGGTCTCGTGGAAAGGGAGGCGTCACCGTATAACTTCGCTTCAATTTCTTTCCCTGCGCAAAAACCCGTCAAAAGCCGAATCGTCGTACCAGAGTTTCCACAATCGAGTTCCGCCCCGCTACGAAATTGCGGAGTGCCCTTGATACGGAGGGTCGTGCCGTCCACGTCGATTTCCGCACCCAATGCGCGCATGCAACGACAGGTGGACAAGCAGTCCTCCCCCATCAGCGCACCCGTCACTACCGCCTCACCGTCAGCACCGCTATTGAACATTATCGCGCGGTGAGTAATCGATTTATCCCCGGGCAAGCAAAATTCGCCGTCAAAATAATCCCTGGGTAAAATTTGTTTCATACCGTCTCCTTTTTACAGGCTTTCCCGTAAACAATCGGCGTATTCTTCAAAAGGCAAGTTGATACTTGTCCACGCCCCTTTTTTGCAAGCAACGGAGAGGTTGATCCCGCCGCCGTCCGTATTCTTTTTATCTGCTTTTGCCTTGTATGCACAATCGCGCACGTCGGCAAACGACACCTTTTCCACGGGGTCTGTTTGCAAAGCGCATGAGACGATTTCCAATAATTTTTCACCGTACTCTCTCTCGCAAACGCCTTTTCGTATCGCTATCTTCGTCTCCGCTTTCATCCCCCAAAGCACACACTCGCCGTGGGACATGCCGTAGGACAGTTCAATGGCGTGACCGGACGTATGACCGACGTTGAGGCTCTTTCTCTCTCCGCTTTCTTTCTCGTCCGCTTGCACGACTTTTGCCTTGTGGCGTACGCTGGGCAAAATCAGCGTCTTTAAGAAGGCAAGTTCGCCAAAACGGTGCTTGTTTTGATACAAAGTATCAAACATCTCTCCGCTAAGCGCCGCGTATTTGACAAGTTCCCCCAAGCCGCACTTGATTTCCCGTTGGGGTAAGGTGTCCAAAAAGGCAGGGTCTATCAATACCTCTTGCGGCTGATAGAAAGCGCCGACGATATTTTTAACCCCTGCGTGATCGACCGCCGTTTTGCCCCCTACGCTGCTGTCTACTTGCGAGAGCAAGGTGGTGGGAATTTGCACGCAGGATACCCCACGCATATAGGTCGCTGCGGCTAATCCCGCCACGTCGCCAACGACGCCGCCGCCAAGCGCAAATACCCGACTGTTGCGGTGCAAACCCGCCTTGACCATAGTTTCCAAAATATCGCCAAGCGTCCAAAAGGTCTTAGATTGTTCCCCTGCGGGCATCACGTACACGGACGTATCGCCAAACCAATCCTTGATGTTTTCGCCGTAAATTTTCGCGACGTTGCTGTCTGTTATCACGAAATTTTTTTGTCCTTGCAACAGGGCAGGAAGTCTTTCTTCAAGCACCCCTTCGCCTATCGTAATCAGCCCTTGCATAGACGGAGTTTTTAACTCAACCGTTTGCATATCTCTCCTTTATTTCAACGCGTCGTAACGCGTTTTTACCTCGTCCATCGTGTCCCCGCCGAGTCTTTCGGCTATGGCAAATGCAAGCACCTGCGCCACTACTGCCTCCGCAATAATTTCTAAGGCAAAGATAGCGCAAGTATCGCTACGCTCCGCCGCGGCAATCGCCTTTTCTTTGGTGACGTAGTCTACCGTTTGCAACCCCTTCATCAAGGTGGGGATAGGTTTCATCGCTACTTTCAAGACAAGTTCTTCGCCGTTGCTCATCCCGCCCTCGATGCCGCCTGCGCGGTTAGTGGTACGGTAAAAGCCCTTTTCTTCATCGTAGAAAATCTCGTCGTGGATTTCTTTCCCGCTCTTTTTCGCTACGTCGAACCCAGCGCCGACCTCTACCCCTTTGACTGCCTGAATACTCATCAATCCTTGGGCAAGCCTTGCGTCCAACTTATCCGCGTACGTCATCACGCCGCCAAAACCGCTCTTTAAGCCCTTCACGCGGATCTCCACCACGCCGCCTGCCGTGTCCCCCTCTTTTTTGAGCGAGGTAATTTTCTCCACAGCCAAAGCGTCGATTTTTTCGTCGATAATCCCCGTTTGAGATTGCTTGGATTTTTGCAACTCTTCAAAAGCGTATTCCTTATCGTCCTCAACGCCGCAAACACTCTTCACTCTACCCGCTATCTCTACACCAAGAGCAGAAAGGTAACCTTTATACACGCCGCCTGCCGCAACGCGGATTGCCGTCTCTCTTGCTGAGGCACGCTCTAAAATATTTCTTGCGTCCGTTTGGGCGTATTTAACTACTCCCGTTAAATCGGCGTGACCGGGACGGACCTTGGTCAACGCTTTCTTTTCCATCGCCGCCGCGTCACAGTCGCCAGCCGACATAGCGGGCAACCAATTGGCAAAATCTTTATTGTAGATACAAAGGGTGACGGGACTGCCGAGCGTCTCCGCGTTTCTTACCCCCGTCAAAATTTCGACGGTATCCTTTTCGATTTTTTGTCTGCCACCTCTGCCAAATCCGCTTTGACGGAGCGCCAAATCAGCGTTGATTGCTTCCGTATCTACGTGCAAATGGGCGGGCAATCCTTCCAAGATTGCAACCAGCGCCTTGCCGTGCGATTCCCCCGCCGTCGTCATTGTCATCTTTGCCATAATTTTTCTCCTTGCGCTATGATTGCGCTGTAAACACCGTCTTCCCGCCGACGTAATCGACGCAAACTTTTTGTCCGTTCCTTACCCTGCCGAGCAAAATCTCTTCCGACAGTTTATCCTCAATTTCTTTGCGAACCGCCCGCTTCAACGGCCGTGCGCCGTACTCGCTATCGTACCCGCTTTCCACCACCGCTTGCAACGCCGCGTCCGTCACGTATAGCGTAATGTTTCTTTGTTCTTTTAAGCGTTTACACAGCCCGCCGAGTATCTTTTCGGCAATCTGCGCCGCTTCTTCCTTGGAAAGAGGATGAAAGACGATGACGTCGTCCAAACGGTTTAAAAACTCCGGACGGAATTTCTCTTTCAAAGCGCCCGTGATGCGCTCCTTCATCTCTTCGTATTCTTTTTCCGCGTCCTTGGTTTCGCCTGCGCCGAACCCGTACACGCCCGTTCTGTCCTCTTTGGCTATCGCCGCGCCGACGTTGGAGGTCAAGATGATAACGGTATTTTTAAAACTGACCGTCCTACCCTTGCTGTCCGTCAACCTACCGTCGTCCAGAATCTGCAATAGCAGATTAAATACGTCGGGGTGCGCCTTTTCTATTTCGTCGAACAGCACCACGCTATACGGCTTAGAGCGCACTTTGTCGGTGAGTTGACCGCTGCTTTCTTCAAAACCTACGTACCCGGGAGGAGCGCCGATAATCTTAGACACCGCTTGCTTTTCCATATACTCGCTCATATCCAAGCGAATCATCGACTCTTCGTTGCCGAAAAGGAAGGTGGCAAGCGCCTTGCAAAGGTCCGTCTTCCCCACCCCCGTAGGACCTACGAAGATAAAGGAACCGACGGGTCTCGACGGGTCTTTTAAGCCCGCCCTCGCCCTGCGGATTGCCTTAGAGAGAGCCACTACCCCCTCGTGCTGTCCGACGATACGTTCGTGCAGCGTCTCTTCCATCTTCAAAAGTCTATCGCTTTCCTCTTGCGAAAGATTAGTCAAAGGAACGCCGCTTCGCGCGCTGACTACCGCCGCGACCTGCTCTTTCCCGAGCGCCAATCTGCCGTCGGGCAAACGGAAAAGGGTCTGCGCCTTGGAAAGGGAGGCTAGTTTTTCGTCCGCCGCTTTTTTGCGGTTGAGCAGGGACATCGCACGCGCGTATTCCCCGCGGCTTTGCGCCTGTTGCCATTCTGCGTCCAGTCTATCCCTCTCCGTCTGCAACTCGAAACTTTCGTCCGAGCCCTTGGAGATACGCGCCGCGCTTGCCGCTTCGTCGATTAAGTCAATCGCTTTATCGGGCAAATATCTGTCCGTGATATAGCGTGAAGAAAGAGTGACCGCCGCCTCGATAGCCTCGTCCGTGATGACGACGCCGTGATGTTCTTCATACTTGCCGCGCAAGCCTTTGAGTATTGCCACCGCGTCCGCATGCGACGGCTCTTCCACCAAAACGGGGGTAAAACGCCTTTCTAACGCCGCGTCCTTTTCGATGTATTTTCGGTATTCCTCTATCGTAGTCGCGCCGATAACCTGCATATCCCCACGCGCCAAAAGAGGCTTTAAGATGTTTGCCGCGTCCATACTCCCTTCCGTCGAGCCAGCCCCGACAATGGTATGGATTTCGTCGATAAACAGGACGATATCGCCGTCTTTTATCACCGCCTCAATGAGGTCTTTTAACCGTTCTTCAAAATCGCCGCGGTATTTTGCGCCCGCTACCATACCCGGTAAATCGACGGAGAACACCGTTTTGCCAATCAGTTGTTCGGGCACTTTTTCCGCTGCGATAGCCTGTGCTAAACCTTCGACTATCGCGCTTTTCCCGACCCCCGGTTCCCCCATCAAAACGGGGTTGTTTTTACTTCTTCTGCAAAGAACCTGGATAACCTTTTCCGTCTCTTTCGCCCTACCGATGACGGGGTCTAATTTTCCCTGCCTTGCCCGTAAGGTTATGTCCGTGCCGTATTGAGAAAGTTTTTCGTAAGCGGGGCTTCTACGCCCCTCTTCTCTGGCAAGCCCCGACGTCGTCGCATAGGAAGGCTTGATGGGCGAATCTAAATCGTGAGATAAAAAACTCCCCTTTTGATAACCCTCGTCCAACTCAAACTGCTTTTGCGTCCTAGAAAATTCTACGGCGTCGCGGGCGTTCGTCTGCAAATCTTCGACGTCGACCCCCAACTTTTGCAGGATACGGACGGCGTAACTGCCCGCCATACCCAAGACGGCGTCCAACAAATGCGCCGTGCCCGTCTTCATCCCCATCCCCTCTGCCGTGAGGATGGCTTTACGGAAAATATTTTTGGTGCGTTCCGTCATCCCTTCCGCCGTGACCCGAGGGTCTATCGTACGTCTAAATAAGGGCAGATAGTTGTCCTTCGTCACCCCGCAAGCGTTGAGTAGTCTTGCCGCCTGACAGGCAGGCACGCACAAAAAGCCGTACAGCAAATGCTCGCTGCCGACGTACACCGCGCCGTACTCTATCGTCGCCCTGTTGGCGGCGTCCAGCGCCTTTTGTAAATTTTCGGATAAATTAGGCGTATTCATAGCCCCTCCGTCGATTACGCTTTACAGACGTATCCCGGCAACAGTTTGCCTACCGCCTGCGCGCGTTGCATATCACATTCTTCTTCGCTTGCCTCGTTGAGTCCGTTTTCCACACGGAAAGAGGCGGGTCGCATATCGTTTAAAAAGTCGGTAAACTCGTCTGGGTTTGTCACTTCCAAAAAACCGAGCGCTATCCCGAGCCGCACCTTGGTCAGACCTTGCGTCAATTCCTTGTCCGAAAGTTTTGCACAGTTGGTCAATACCCCGTATGCGCGCAAACACTCGTCTTTGAGGGCGATGGGATTGCTTTCCAGCATCTTCTCCCTTTCGCGAATTTCCAAATGACACAAATCGTGCGTAAGTTGCGCGATATCGTCTAAAATCTCTTCTTCCGTGCGCCCTAGCGTACGCTCGTTGCTCACTTGATAGGTATATCCTTCCGCCGCACTACCCTCGCCAAAGACGCCGCGAACGGTCACCCCGCCTTTGCGTAAGTTAGGCAACAGTTGCGTGATTTTTTTACCGTGAGAAAGCCCCGGCAAAAACATCATCACCGACGCCCGCATCCCCGTCCCTAAATTGGTGGGACACGCCGTCAAAAAGCCGAGATGGGTATCGTAGGCAAAATTCAGCGACCTGCCCAATCCGTCGTCCAAACTGCTGATACGCTCGTACGCGGGATAGAGATTGTACCCTTTCATAATGTACTGCTCCCGCAAATGGTCCTCTTCGTTGACCATTACGGACACCCGACTGTCCTTGGAAACGAACGCCGCCGAAAAATCCTTTTTTTTGCGTAAAGCGGGGCTGATAAGGTGCTGTTCTTGCAACAACATCGCCTCTTCTTCCGTCAGTTTCCACATATCGTATTCTTGGAACTTATCCAATTTTTCAAGCGCTTTCCGTACCAATATCAAGACGTCTTCCGCTTCTTCCCCTTTCATCGCCGAAGGGAAAGGATAGGCGGATAAATTTCGCGCGAGCCTTAAACGGGTGGAGGTGACGATAGTCTCTATTTTTTCAGGTATCGAAGACATACTACCTCCTATCCTTCAACGTTTTGATGCGCTTACTCTCTCTCGAATACTCCGCCACCTTTTCGACGTCCTCTTCTTCCGTGCGTTGACGGATGAGGACCTGTAACTCGTTATAGCGGATTTGTAAGCGCGCTTTCCTGTCCGTGGCATACGGTTGCTTGCCCGTGTGCACACGCTCCCCTTGCGCCTTTACGACGACGGGGATGAGTTCCTTCTCAAACGCTTTATAGCAGTTGGCGCAACCGACCAGCCCACTACGCAACACGCTTTCTTTGCTCTTACCGCAATAAGGGCATTTTGCAGGAGAAGGCTGCGCGCTTTCGTCTACGCCAAGAAAAAGGGCGTGGTAACACTCCGCACAATAACAGCGGCTGACTTTCTTTCCGTCCAACTCTTCTTCTTTCGTCTTCGTCGCTTGACGTTTTTGACAATGCACGCACAGCATAGTGACTCCCTTTTCTTACGCACGTAACGCGCGCGTAAGAGAAAACGAAAATCAAGGCAAAGCCTTAATCTTCGTCTTTTTTCCCTTTCTTTTCTTTTTGTTTTTTTGCCTTTGGTTGCTTTGCCCCACCTTTTGCCTTGACAAACAAATAGTGGAAAAACGCCCAAAGCACTTCTAAAACCTGCAAAGGCGCACCGATTAAAAAGAGCGTCCAAAGCGCGTCGCCCGACCTGCCCTCCAATACGGTCACTAATAATGCCGTCAAAAACACGGAAGTCAACGCCGACCATATAAGCACCGTCGTAGAGACAAAATTAAGCATCTTATATTTCCAAACGCAGGCAAATACCAGCGTCACGGTGGCGGTCGCAGGCAACGCGTAGATAAATACCAGCCAAGGCCACTCCAACAAAGGCGCCACCAACTGCAACACGACAAACATACAAGTCGCAAGCAGCCATACGATACCCGCCGAAAGCGCCATAATCAGGATATGCAACCCCGTACGGCTTTCTCTCGGTTCCTTTTTAGGCGTTTCTCCCACTAAATCGTTGACGGTAATCCCGTACAACTGCGCCAATTTGACCAATATGTAAACGTCAGGCACACCGCCAGCCGACTCCCACTTAGAAACGGACTTGTCCGAATAGTTGATTTTTTCGGCAAGTTCCGCTTGCGTCAGCCCTGCGCGTTTGCGGTAGTACGTTAAATTTTTCGCAATCGTTTGATTGAGTAAAAGCGTATTTTCTTCCATACTATTATCATAACACATTTTTTTGCCGTCAGTCAAGTCCACCTCGCTTGTTTTTTAATATTTTTACTCTTTTCTTTTAAGAAAAAGTAAAACCGCCCCCTTGGGACGGTTTTTTGTAAATGTATAATGCAAAATGCATAATTGACGCAGTATTGCGAAGTATCTACGCTTTTTAATAAGCGCGGGCGTAGATGAGCATCTTCTCCGCTTTCTTACCGCAAACAGCGCATTTCTCCGCTCTTTCCCCTTCGACGATGACGCGAGAGGTTGCGCCCGTCTCTTCTTTGACTTTGTCTTCACAGTCTCTGCAGCCGCACCAGCCCGCCTTGACGAAGTTACCGCCGTCAACGCCTGCCAAAATGCCCTGTATATCGTCTGCGTAAACGATACGGCTTTCCCTACGCGCTCTTGCCGCTTCCAACATATCCTTTTGGATAGTCGCAAGCAGTTCCTTAACGGTATCAGCCGCCCCGTCAAGAGGCTTTTCTAATTTTTCGCAGGTATCACGGCGCGCACAAAGCATCTTACCCGCCTCGATGTCTCTAGGGCCGAGTTCGATACGCAAAGGCACCCCTTTCATTTCCCACTCGTTGAATTTCCAACCGGGGCTGTTATCGCTGTTATCCAAAATTACGCGGATACCTGCCCCCTCCAAATTGGCTTTGAGCGCCTCGCAAGCCTCGACGACGCCGGGCTTTCTTGCCGCGATAGGAACGATAACGACTTGGGTAGGTGCAACCACGGGAGGCAGCACCAAACCGCGCTCGTCGCCGTGCGTCATAATGATAGCGCCGATAAGACGGGTGGATACCCCCCACGAGGTAGTATACGCCGTCTCCAATACGCCGTCCTTGTTTTGGAACTTGATATCGAAAGCCGTCGCAAAGTTTTGACCCATATAATGGGAAGTGCCCGACTGCAAACTTTTGCCGTCTTTCATCATCGCTTCCATCGTATACGTCGCGACTGCGCCAGCAAACTTTTCTTTGTCCGTCTTTCTACCCGTGATAACGGGGATAGCGAGACAACTTTCTACAAACTCTTTATACGTTTCCAGCATACCGAGCGTCTCTTCCTGAGCGTCTTCTGCACTATAGTGCGCAGTATGCCCCTCTTGCCATAAAAATTCGCTGGTACGGAGGAAAGGACGGGTGGTTTTTTCCCAACGCATAACGTTGCACCATTGGTTTACTTTCATAGGCAACTCTTTATACGATTGCACCCATTTTGCCATCATCGTGCCGATAATCGTCTCACTAGTGGGACGAATTGCCAAAGGCTCGGAAAGTTCTTCCCCGCCCGCGTGCGTAACCACTGCCACTTCGGGAGCGAATCCCTCGACGTGTTCCGCTTCTTTCGTGAAGAAACTCATCGGGATCAGCAAGGGGAAATAGGCGTTCTCTACGCCGCGTTTTTTAAACCTGCCGTCCAGTTCGCTTTGGATATTTTCCCAAATGGCATAGCCGTACGGACGGATAACCATCGTGCCCTTGACGGGACCGTAGTCGACGAGTTTCGTCTTTAAGACGACGTCCGTGTACCATTGGGGAAAGTTAGTATTGATGTCTGCAATTTGTTCTACAAATTGAGTTTCCTTTGCCATAATTATACCTCGTTGAAATAATCGATTTTCATTGCTTTTTTGACCTTAGTCAGGGTATCCTGTGCAACCGCCCTTGCCTCGTCGCTACCCTTTTTGAGCATTGCCCAAACGGCAGGCAAATCTTTGGCGAGTTCTTCCCGTTTTTCGCGGATGGGCGCAAGGGTCTCTTGCATCACGGCGTTTAAGAGTTTCTTGACTTTCATATCGCCAAGCCCGCCCCTTTCGTAGTGTGCTTTCATCTCCTCCAAAGAGGCGTATTCGGGCGCGAACGCCGCGAAATGCTCGGGCTTAGAAAAGGCGTCCAAATAGATAAACGTCGGGTTGTTTTTGGTGTCGCCCGGGTCAGTCACTTTGATATGGTTGGGGTCGGTATACATCGACATAACCTTACGCTTGATTTCGTCCGCGCTGTCGCTAAGATAAATACAGTTGCCGAGCGACTTACTCATCTTCGCCATACCGTCGGTGCCGGGTAAACGCAAGCAAGACTTGCTTTCAGGCAATACCGCTTTCGGCTCTACGAGCGTTTCGCCGTATAAATTGTTGAAGGAACGCACGATTTCGCGCGCTTGCTCTATCATCGGCAGTTGGTCTTCGCCGACGGGAACGGTGTTTGCCATAAACGCCGTGATATCCGCCGTTTGCGAGACGGGATACGTCAAAAAGCCCATAGGCAGGGACGTCTCGAAATTGCGAAGTTGCATCTCCGCCTTGACCGTAGGATTGCGTTGCAAACGGGACAGCGTCACCAAGTTCATATAGTAAAAGGTGAGTTCTGTGAGTTGCTCGATTTGCGATTGAATAAAAATCGTAGATTTTTGAGGGTCAATCCCGCAAGCCAAATAGTCGAGCGCGACCTCCGTGACGTTGGCACGCACTTTATCGGGATTGTCGAAGTTATCGGTGAGCGCTTGGGCGTCGGCAATCATAATGTAAATCTTGTCGAACTTGCCGCTTTCTTGCAACTCTACCCTGCGCCTGAGGGAGCCTACGTAATGCCCGATATGCAGTTTGCCCGTGGGTCTGTCACCCGTCAAAATAATGTTTTTCATATACTTTCCTAACCTTGTCGCCTTTCTTATAACCGCGCGGTATTTGCACATACTGCGGGTATGAAACGCGAACATTTTTTATTTTTTACCGTGATGTTTTTTTGCGCAATCTTTTTTGTGGTAGCGGGCGGGATTTTGTCAAAGCCAACCCTACCTACCTCGTTTTTGCATTATTTTGCGCCGTATGTTTCTCTATAAGCGTACATGGCGGGAAGATGCTCCTTAAAGTCGATAACACCCTCTTCAATCGCCGAAATAATGTCGTCCATCGTCACGACGGAGTATACGTCTACGCCGAATTCCTTTTTTGCCGAGGCAACGGCGGACATATCGCTATCCAGCGCCTTTTCCATACGGTCTACGGAGATAATCATCCCCGCAACTTTTACCTTTGCCGCAGCCTCTAATTTAGGCAAAATTTCTCTAAGCGCTTTGCCCGAAGTCATAACGTCTTCGATGATGATGACCTTTTCGCCGTCCTCTAATTGCTTACCGACGAAAAGCCCGCCCTCGCCGTGGTCTTTGACTTCCTTTCTATCAAAACAGTAGTTTAATTCCTTTCCATAGCCGTCGTAGAGCGCAATCGCCGTCGCGACGGACAAAGGAATCCCTTTGTACGCAGGGCCGACGAGAGTATCCGCTTCCAACCCGTTGTCTACGATACAGGACGCGTAATACTTGCCGAGTTTTTGCAATTGCTTACCCGTCTTGTAGTTACCCGTATTGATAAAATACGGGGCTTTTCTGCCGCTTTTTAAGGTAAATTCGCCAAAGCGTAAAACGCCGTTTTCGACCATAAATTTGATAAATTCTTGCTTGTAAGTAAGTGCCATGGTTTTCTCCTTATTTTCCGTTTAATTGCAGCGTACCCGTAAGTTCGCTGACGTTTTGCACGCCGTGTCTGTCGCACCAGTCGTGTAAGCCTTTGATAATTTTCGGGCAAGCCAAAGGGTCGGTAAAGTTAGCCGTGCCCACTTGCACCGCCGTGGCGCCCGCCATTAAAAATTCAATAGCGTCCTCGGCACAAGTAATGCCGCCCATACCGACGACGGGAATTTTGACCGCCTGCGACGCTTCGTACACCATACGCACCGCAATCGGCTTTACGCCTGCGCCCGATACGCCGCCCGTGTTGTTGGCGATAATCGGTCTTCTTCTTTCGATATCGATTGCCATACCCGTCAGCGTATTGATAAGGGACACGCAGTCCGCGCCGCCCCTTTCCGCCGCCTGTGCGTTTGCCGCGATACTTTCGACGTTGGGGGAAAGTTTGACCATAAGCGGGGTCTTCTTCAACCCGCTTTTTGCATATCTCGTTACCTCTTCTACCGTCTCGGGCTTGATACCGAACGCCATACCGCCGCTTTTGACGTTGGGACAGGAGATGTTGAGTTCTACCATATCCACAAGTCCGTCCAACTTTTCGCAAATGTTTTTATAGTCGTCCAAAGTCTTGCCTGCGACGTTAGCAATCACCGCCGTGCCCGTAGATTTCAGCCACGCAAGGTCACACTCGATAAAATGTTCCACGCCGGGGTTTTGAAGCCCTACCGCATTGAGGATAACTCCCCTACTTTCCGCGATACGGGGGGTGGGGTTACCAAGGCGAGGTTCTAAAGTCAAGCCTTTCGTCGAAACGCCGCCAAGCGTGCCGATATCGTACAGTTCGTGATACTCTCTGCCGAACCCAAACGTCCCCGACGCCGTAATGACGGGGTTTTTTAAAGTTACGCCGCAAAGATTTACTTGTAAATTCGCCATAATTTTTTCCTTTTCTTATCTTTTTACCGTTTGTATTTCCGTATTTATCGTCGTACGGTTACAGCGCGTCGCTGTATAACCCGTGGGGGTTTCCATATTTTCTTCTACGTACCCCTCTACTTTGTCAAGGACTTGCGCAAGAATCAATTCTGCTATCTCTTTTTCGTTTTGCAAGTCATCCACGTCTTCTACCAGCAAAGATACGGTGATGAAATTTTCCGCAAGCCCATTGGTCTTTTCATAGGTAAACGTTAGGCTGTTTGAAAGGACGTTCATCCAAGCCGTATATCCTGCCGTCCCTTTTTCTGCCTGCACGTAAGTTTGGTCTGCCGCGAGGATCCCGTCTAGCAACATCCCCGTAAAAGACTCCCCTTCCAGCAAATTTATCATTGCTTGCATTTGCGCTATCTCGTAATTGCCGTAGGTCTCGTATTCGCTATCCCCGGGATTAGACTCACCCTTAACGGGAGTTACGTAATACTGTACGTTCGTCCCGTAATAGGTGGTTTTGGGCGCACTCGGCTGATCTTCGCACGCGGTAAAGCCAACGGCACAAAGAGACAGACACGCCGCCACCAACGCCAACAACTTTTTCTTTCTCATAATACCACTTCTTTTGCGTTAAAGACGGGGCCGTCTTTGCAAACGCGCGCGTGCTCGCCGTTCGTCAAGTTGCATACGCAGACAAGGCAAGCGCCAATCCCACAGCCCATCCTTTCTTCCAAGGATACGTAGCAGGTAAGCCCTTCTCTTTCCACAAGCGCTTTGAGGGCGCGAAGCATAGGCGTAGGTCCGCAAGCGAGTACGACGTCGGGACGGTTACCATTTTTTAAATCTGCCTCGAAGGCTTGGACTGCGTTCATCTTTTCGCCGTAACTGCCGTCGTCGGTAACGCCAACGAACTTGTCCGCTTTTTTAAACTCTTCCACGCCGCAAACCGCCGCCGCGTTTCTATACCCGATATAGGCGGAAATTTGTTTTTCGGCTTTGTACTCTCTCAATACGGAAATCAATGGGAAGACGCCGACGCCGCCGCCGACAAGGGCGACTTTTTTCTCCTCTTTTTCTACGAAAAAGCCGTTGCCGAGGGGCATGAGCACGCTCAAAGTCGACCCTGCCTCCGCTTTTTGCAGTTTTTGCGTGCCTTCGCCCTTTACCTGATAACAAAAGGTAACGAGGCGGCCTTCCACCTTACAAATGGCGATAGGACGGCGCAACAAGTGCGTACCGCCCACTAAAATATCGCCGAATTGCCCACAGCGCACAACCGCCTCTTCTCCCAAATCAAAGGTGATGGAGCAGATGCCCTTGGCAATCTCTTTATTCTCTACGATTTTCGCCTGATAATCACGCATAGTTTTTCCTCTTATCTACCCATCTTGCCGATGACGGAAGACAGGTCTTTTTGCATCGCGATACAAGCGTTTCTTGCCGCTTCAAAGTAAGTACCGCCGTTTTTCTTATACGCACAAAGTACCCCGCGGGAGTTGTTGACAACGCCGCCCAAGCCGTCTGCTTTAAAGCAACTCTTGAGCATCTCTGCGTTGCCCCCTTGCGCCCCGTAACCGGGGATCAAGAAGAAGGTGTGAGGCATCGTCTCTCTCAATCTTGCCGCCTCGGTAGGATGGGTAGCCCCTACTACCGCGCCGACTGCCGAATAGCCGTATTTGCCAATCGTGCTTTCCCCCCACTTTTCTACGAGGTCGCCCATATATTCGTAGACGGGTTTGCCGTTGTCGAGGAGGAGGTTTTGAAGTTCCCCGCTAGACGGATTGGAGGTCTTGACGAGGACGAAGATACCCTTATCGTTCTTTTCGCATTGTTCTACGAAAGGTGCGATACCGTCCGTGCCGAGATAGCCGTTGACCGTCACGTAATCGGCAGGGAAAGGTCTAAACGCGTTGTCGTTGACTTGCGTTTCGCCAAGGAAGGTCTTAGCGTAGCAAGACGCCGTACTACCGATATCGTTGCGCTTTGCGTCCGCAATGACGACAAGCCCTTTTTCCGCGCAATATTTCAACGTCTCTTCATACGCTTTCATACCCGCCACGCCGTACATTTCATAGTAAGCGATTTGCACTTTCACGGAAGGCACGATATCGCGAACGTTGTCCACGATTTTTTTATTGAAATCGACGATGCGTTCCGCCGCGCCGTCAAAGTCCTTTACCCCCGCTTTCATTTCGTCGGGCAGATAATCGAACAACGTATCTAAGCCCACGCAGGTGGGGTTTTGCATCTCGATAATTTTTTCAATAAGCCTATCGGTAATCATAATTTTCTCCTTATGCCTGATATTTTACGTCGCCGTCTACAATCGTATATTTGACGACGCCTTTGAGTTCGTAGCCGTTGAAGGGGGTGTTCTTGCCCTTGCTGACAAACTTACTGCTGTCTACTACCCACTTTTCGTCGATATTTGCAATCGTCAAATCTGCCGCTTTGCCCACCGCAATTTCGCCGCCGTCAAGATCTAAAATCTTTGCGGGATTGTAGGACATCTTTTCCGCAAGTTGAGGTAAAGTCAAAACGCCCGTTTCGTACAGGTATTTGATAGCGAACCCGAAGGAAGTTTCGATACCGCTAATACCGAACGCCGCGAGGTTGTATTCTACGTTTTTATCGTCGGCGTGATGGGGGGCGTGGTCGGTCACGATACAATCGAGCGTGCCGTCTTTCAAGCCCTCGATAATCGCAAGCCTGTCGATCTCTTCTCTAATCGGCGGGTTGACTTTGGTATTGGTGTCGTAGGTGCGCACAATCTCGTCCGTCACGGAGAAATAATGCGGGCAGGTTTCCGCCGTTACTTTCACGCCCGCTTTCTTGGCGTCGCGGATAATGCGTACGCCGCTGTACGTGGAAACGTGGCAAATGTGTACGGGCGCGTCCAAACTTTCTGCCAAAGCGATGTCCCTTGCTATCACGCAGTCTTCCGCCGCACGGGGGCTGCCTTTAAGTCCTGCAATCGTCGCGGACAAGCCTTCGTTGATCACGCCGCCGTCCACGAGATCTTTGTCTTCGCAATGGCAAAGACATTTTAAGCCAAAACCTTTCGCATATTCCATCGCAAGGTACATAAGACGACTGTTTTTGACGGATACGCCGTCGTCGGAAAGCGCCACCGCGCCTGCCTTTTTCATACCGCCGATTGCCGCCATCTCTTCGCCCTTTTCCCCTTTGGAAATCGCGCCGATAGGTTGCACTTTACAAAGCCCGACTTCTTGCGCGCGTTGCTTGATGTAACCGATAATAATTTTATTGTCTGCAACGGGGTTGGTGTTGGGCATACAGCATATTTGCGTAAAGCCGCCCTTTACCGCCGCCTTGCAGCCGCTTTCGATATTTTCTTTCTTTTCAAAACCAGGTTCTCTAAGGTGCACGTGCATATCGATAAGCCCGGGGAAAACGTGCAAGCCCTTTACGTCGAGTACCTCTTCTGCTTTATCGCAGATGTTTTCGGCAATGAGGGCAATCTTGCCGTCTTTAACGAGGATATCTTTTTCTACCACCTCGTCTTTTAAGACGAGTTTACCGTTTTTAATAATCATCTTCTTTGCCCTCCCTTATTTGCTACCGTTTCTGTAATCGTTGAGGAGTTTGAGCGCCGCCATACGCACCGCTACCCCCGAAAGGACTTGGTCTTCGATACGACTTCTGTCGTGGTCGATTAAATCGCTGGTCAATTCTACACCGCGGTTAACGGGACCGGGGTGCATAATAATCGCGTTGGGTTTGGCGTAAGAAAGTTCCTTTTCGCCGCAGCCGTAGTAAGCCGCATATTCTCCCAGCGAAGGGAAGTTGCCCGCTTGCTGTCTTTCCAGTTGGATACGCAAGCCCATCACGACGTCCACGCCGTCCAGCGCTTCTTCCCGCGAAGAGCAAAGTTTTGCGCCCAACTTATCTATCCCGCGGGGGATAAGCGTCTCAGGGGCAAACATACGCACTTCCGCGCCGAGTTTCTTTAAGCCGAATAAGTTGGATTTTGCCACGCGCGAGTGTTTAATGTCGCCGAGGATTGCTACCTTTAACCCCTCGATTTTGCCGAAATTTTCTTTCATCGTCAACATGTCCAAAAGGGCTTGGGTAGGGTGTTCGTTCATCCCGTCGCCTGCGTTGAGGACGCCCGCTTTTACCGTCTTGGCAAGCAAGTGCGGTGCACCGCCCATCGGGTGGCGGATGATGATGAAGTCGTTTTTCTGCGCGTCCAAGGTCTTGCCCGTATCGACGAGCGTCTCCCCCTTAGCGACGGAGGACGAGCCTGCGGCAATGTTCACCGTCGTCGCGCCCATATATTTTGCCGCAAGTTCAAAACTCGTGCGGGTACGGGTGCTGTTTTCATAGAACAAAATCGTCGCCGTACAGCCCTCTAAGTGAGGCAATTTTTTGATGCCTTGTTTCAAGAGGCGTTTCATATTAGCCGCCGTGTCGAGAATCTCGTAAATCTCTTCGGCGGAGGCGTCGATGAGCCCCAATAAGTCCTTCTTTTTCAGCATAGTCTTCTCCTTTACGTAAAAAAGTCTCGGGCACGAATGCCCAAGACTCAATGCCCTACTACCAATGCAAACGGAACGCTTTTGTTAAACGGTCGCCAAAAGCCCGTTAAAGGATGAGTAAACTCAGTCGAATCTTGTCGGCATCACGGTACCGCTCTTAAAGATATCTTCCTCATTATAGCACAAAAAAATGGCTTTGTAAAGGGGCAAACCCCCCTTTTATAAATTTATTTAATAAATTTTCGTCAGCGTAAACGCCGTCTTGTCGCAAGAGGTCAAGTAATATTCTATCCCTTTCTTCTCCGTTTTGATAGGAAAATACACGCTGCCGTGGATATGCCCAAAGACGACTTTTTCCACCCCTTCTTTCTCGAACAGGTCGGTAAACTGCGTGCTTTCTTGCTTTAACGTAAACGGCGGATAATGGATAAGCGCCACCACTTTATCCCCCTCTTCGTACAGTTTTTTCGCACAGTCGAACGCAAGTGCAAAACGTTGGACTTCCCGTTGATAAAGTTTCTCGTCTTGCGCCGTATAATCGGGGCTACCGGGGCAAGTCCAGCCGCGGGAACCGACAAAGACAAAATCTTTGATTTTGACAGCATCCGTCTGCAAGAAACAAAAGGTATCGTCGGGGGCGGAGTCTCGCAATTTGGTAATCCCGTTCCACCAATAGTCGTGGTTGCCGCGGATGAAGATTTTTTTGCCAGGCAAACCTGCGAGGGCGCGCAAATCCACGAGCGCGTCTTCTAGTTTCATCGCCCAACTGATATCGCCGGGGATGAGCACGACGTCCTCGTCCGTTACCTTCGCCATCCAATCTTTTTTAATCCTGTCGAAATGCCCTTCCCAATGCCTACCGAACACGTCCATCGGCTTGTCCGTCGTGGAAGAAAGGTGCAAATCGCCTATCGCATAAACGTTCATAGCCTTATTATATCATTTGCATAGCAAAAAAGCAAGATTTTTTGCCGACTTTATAATTTTACTCTTCTTCGTTTTTCCTCATCATTTCCAATACTTTCTTTATCCGTTCACGCTTACGCTTCCTCTCTTCTAACGGCACACCGTTTTCTATAAAAAAATGAAACTGCGTTTCAAGATCAGCATCTTTCGGCGGCAACATAACGTACTCCAACTCTTTGCCTTTCTTTTCCGCATACTTTTTCGTTTGATATGTACCACCCGTTTTTGTCCCGTTCCATACGACAAGCACCAAATTGGATTTGTCCACCATATATTTATTCCTTTTGTCGTAACACCACGGCGTATAACGGGAAAAAAGCACGTTCGTTTCATCCGCTTGTTGCAAAATAAATTGATATCGTTCTTTATCCGTTTCTCTCCATTTTCTATCTTGATTTTTACAAGGTACAACTATTTCCAAGCGGATTTGCGGATATTTTTTTCGCAACGTTATCACCGCCTCGGCAAAATCCATATCTGCGCCAATTGCTCCACCACAAACAAATTGCTCGTAACCGTCGTTGATAAATTCTTCCAATAAATATGCAAGATAGCCTAAATAATCCTTATGCGCCCGCAACGTTTTATCGCCGTAATCCCACGCAAACCCTTTTGGACGATGCCCCGTACAACAACATATTTTTTTCATAACAACTTGCATAAATTTCTCCTTTTTTAAAACACTAATTCCTATACTAACAATTTCTCGATTTTTTGTCAAGAAAATCACCGCTCTGGCACAGATATTGCAGTAGTGATTTTTGATAATATGTTGATATGTTATTAAACGAATTAATCTCTCAAAAACTTGAATCTATCCGCAAAGCAAAACACATTAAGGTTTATACACTTTGCAAGGAAGCGGCAATTTCCTACGAAACGTATCGTAGTATTCGCAAGAATAGAAACAAAGATATCTTTCTTCGCACACTTTTAATCCTTTTGCGAACATTAGATGTTACTCCAGTCGAATTTTTCAGCGACCCTATGTTCCAAAACGAAGAATTAGACATTGATTTTAAATAATCTTACCCATTTAAAACTTAGTGGAATCGTTATGAAATTAGTAGAAGCCGTGGGCAAACGAGTTGAACAGTTATTGCAAAAACGAAATATGAAAGCGAATCATCTCTCCAAATCAGGCGGTATACCGCGCTCTACACTTTCCGTATTGATTGCAGCAAAGCGAAAAGCCGTTCTATTAGATACCGTCTATCAAATTTGTGCCACGTTGGATATAACTTTATATGAATTTTTCAACTCGCCGATTTTTGACGAAGTTACCGATTAGACTTATGATTCATCATCAAAAATTTGCAGACAACTTAAAAACAGAAATGGCAAACAGCCATATTTCGCAAGAGCAACTTGCCAAAATGCTGAATACTACGCAAGCAACCGTCAGCCGTTGGACGTCAGGTAAAAACCAGCCCGACTTTGAAACGCTGTTTGCTATTTGCGATATTTTAGACGTATCGCCCAATAATTTACTTGGTTGGGACGATTAATATAAATAAATATCCACCCGATTATCGGGTGGGTTTTGTTTGTTAGATTCTTCGCTACGCTCAAGAATGACAATATAAAAAATCACGGACAAGATATCCGTGATTTTTTTGTTTTTACTTACAGCAGCCGCCGCCTCTGCCGCCCTGCGGATACAAAGGCAACTCAAAAAAGCCTGCACATACCTCTTGAGAATATTCCTGACAAGGGGGAATCGCACAATAGCCGTACGTGGGCACGAGCAATTCTACCGGCATCGCAATCTTCAAAATAACCGTCACGCAAAGGCTTGCCGTGAAAGTATTGTCCGCTGCATTAAAGACAGCCTCGGGCGCAACCACGCTGGCTACCGCGCGCACCGTGTACGGCATAATGGACGGGGCAGGTACGAACAAAAGCACGTCTTGCGTAATGGAAACGGTTGCCGTCGCGCTACCGTCCACCCCTGCCGCGTCCGTATACAAGACTTCGACGGGTACGGAGACGGTGGCTTGCACTCGCGCACAAGGTTTGTCGGGCTGACGCTCGATATTTAAGTTGCTGACCGTCGCCTCTGCGGACAAAGATCTAGCGCTGATAAACGTCAAGGGATATGTAGGGCCTTCGGGAGTAAGGTCGGTAAGCGTAAGGACGTAGTTTTCGAGTTGCGTTTGTTTGATGCACGCGTCGAAAATCTTTTCTGCCTGTATGCACACCTTTTCCGTCAAGCCGGCAAGCGGATTGCCCGTAATGGCGCCGGGGCATCTATCCGACTGAAAGTTAGAGTGAAAGGACATAAATTTACCTCCTGTAGATTTAAGTGAATTTTTTACTACTGTATCTTATGCCAAAAGGGAGGCTTTTCGTGATTATAGAAAGACTTTCTTGCCCGGATATAAATAGGACCCGTTTTTTTCTTCGTACGCGCGCACGCTACCGCAAAGGGTGATTTTGTCATCCCCTGCCTGCGCCGTGTACAAATTCCCGCCGTCGGGGATTTTTAAGATTTGCCCAGCGCGCACCTCTGCCGTTAGGCGATTTTCCCGTACCAAAGCGTATTCGCTTACGCAAAACACGGCGGAGATTTGCCGCAACGTTTGACCTGCCAGCACTTTGTGATACTTTTTTTGCAATACCTTTAACATCTGTATATCGTATGCTCGAGTCGTCTTTTTTGTGACTGTTTTTTTCATATTTTCCGTACGCGCACCGTACAATAGGATATGAAAAATCACGGAAACGTCTATCAAACCACGGCTTTGGTCACCTTTTTCAGCGTTGCGGAACGGGCGCTGGGGTTTTTATATCGTATCGTCTTAGCAAGGCTACTTGGCGCCGAGGGGCTGGGCGTATACCAAATCGCCCTCTCTCACTTTGCCTTTTTTCGTACCGTGGGCGGGGGCGGGCTACCCGTCGCTACTGCAAGACTGATCGCCAAAAAAGGAGACGATAAGTACAACGGGGCGGGAAAAATACTCGCCGCCGCCTGCTTTTTATCCCTTTGCATTACCCTGCCTTTGACTGTAATCCCTTCCTTTATCAGCACAGTCTCTTCTACTTTGAAAATCTTGTTAATCGGCTTGTCCTTTACCTGCGTTTACGCCGTCGTTAAAGCCTTTTTTTGGGGGAACAATCAGTTTCTTTTTCCCGCCCTTTTAGAAATTGGCGAAGAGATTGTCTCCGTCGTCGCGGGGGTGTTGTTACTCCGTTTCTTCGGGGTAAATTGCACCGCTGTAAGCGGTGCAAATCTTGCCGCCGTCGCCTGTGTTATCGCCTGTGTGGTTTCCTGCCTCGTCTCTCTTTTTTTACTGCTGACTTTCCCCAAAAAAGCGAGAAAATTATCCTTGTCGAAAGATACGCTAAAAGAGGTGGGTGGAGCCGCGTTGCCCGTCACCGCTATGCGGGCGGGAAGCACCCTCATCTCCTCTGCCGTGGCGCTCATCTTTCCCGCTATGCTCATCAAGGCCGGGATGTCCTCTGCCGAGGCGACGGCGGCGTTTGGGGTGGTAACGGGGATGGCGTTGCCTTTGCTTGCTATGCCGATGACGCTCGTCGGCTCCTTTTCCTTGGTCTTAATGCCCAAACTTACGGAAGATTATTATCAACAGCGGCACGAAAGACTGTACCAGAACGTAGAACGGGGGCTTTCTTGCGCCGTCTTTGTCGCCTGCTTGCTTTTCCCTTTCTTCTTTGCTCTCGGCGAAAATATCGGGCTGTTGACCTATGAAAACGCCTTGGCGGGCGAAATGCTGAAAAATTGCTGTCTTTTATTGCTGCCTATGAGCGTTTGTATGATTATCAATACGGTACTCAACTCGATGGGCTTTGAAAGAAAAACTCTTTTGTTTTATCTTATCGGCGCGGCGGCGATGATGCTGTGTATCTTTTTTCTCCCCAGCCTTTTAGGGGTGTACGCCTACGCCGTAGGACTGTTGACGCAATACCTCGTCAGCGGTACTTTGGGCGCCGTCACGTTATTTAAACGCCGTAAGCCCTCTCGCTTTTTCTTGCGGAAAGTGGCTTTGGCGATTGCCTTTACCCTGCCCGTCCTTTTCTTAGGGCAAGGGTGTATGCAACTGTTCGCTCGGTTTTTCGGGGTTTTGCCGAGTATGGCGCTGACGGCGGTTTGTATGCTGGTAGCAAACGGCGCGCTGTATCTGGTATTCGGGCTGTTTTCCACCTCTTCCTTGCGGAAAATTTTGCCAAAACGTTGACTTTTTTTGGTTTACATCTTGACAGGGCTGTTATTTTGTTCTAAAATAGAACTATCTATTTTTATTGGGAGGGCATTATGGCTTACAAGACCAAAGACTGGCGCGATTCTATGCGCGTTACGCTAGATTATAACAATATGACGGACAAGTTCCTCGGCGATAAAGGCTTTACCGCTAAGCAACTTGCCTCCTACAACGCAAAAGCGGCGGCGGCGTTCGATTACGTCAAGAAAAACCGCGGCAGAGACGATTTGTATATGGGTTGGACGGAATTACCTTACAACCAAAAAGAAATCGTGGCGGATATCCTCGCTACGGCAAGAAGCGTACGTAAAAAATTCCAATATTTCGTCGTGCTCGGTATCGGCGGTAGCGCACTCGGTCCTATTATGGCCTTCAACGCCCTTTGCCATTTACACTACAACGACTTACCCCGTTCCAAGAGAAAGGGTCCTAAGTTCTACGTAGAAGACAACGTCGACCCCGTACGTATGCGTGATTTGCTCGACGTCATCGAGCCCGAAAAAACCTGCTTTAACGTTATCTCGAAATCGGGCGCGACCAGCGAAACGATGACCCAATATCTCATCATCCTCGACCTCCTCAAAAAAGCAGGCGTGGACGTCAAAGAAAACGTCATCTTCACAACGGACGCCAACCGTGGGAACCTCAAAAAGATTTCCGACGAGTGCGGCGGCATTAAGAGTTACATCCTCCCCGACGGCGTCGGCGGAAGATTCTCGCAACTTTGCCCCGTTGGGTTACTCCCCGCGGCGGTGCTTGGGATTGATATCGTGGGCTTGCTTGCAGGCGCGGCGTATATGGACAACGTCTGCCGCTTCCCCTCTATCTCCAAAAACCCCGCTCTTGCTTGCGCAACCTTGCAAGTGGCGGCTATGGAACAGGGCAAAAACGTCGGCGTTATGATGCCGTACAGCGACAACCTCAAATATATCGCCGACTGGTACTGCCAACTTTGGGCAGAGTCCTTGGGCAAGAACGTGACCCTCGACGGCAAGCCTTGCAACGTCGGGCAAACCCCCGTCAAGTCTTTGGGCGTCACCGACCAACACTCCCAAGTGCAACTCTATACCGAAGGACCTTACGACAAAGTCGTAACCTTCCTGTCCTTAAAGAAATATGCGTGCGATATGCCCATCCCTCACGGCTGTGAAAACATCCCTGACGTTGCCTTCCTCGGCGGGCATACGATGGAAGAACTTATCCAAGCGGAAAATGCCGCTACCGTGTATGCGTTGACCAAGGCAGGGCGTATGAACTACACCCTTTGGATTCCCGAACTCAACGCCTTTACCTTAGGACAACTGCTCTTCCTTTTCGAATTGCAAACGGCTTACGCAGGCGCAATGCTCAACATCGACACCTTCAACCAACCTGGCGTCGAAGAAGGCAAAAAAGCGACGTTTGCTTTGCTTGGCAAAGCAGGTTATGCCGCTAAGAAAGCGGAACTCGACAGTCTGCCTGAAAAAGAAAGCAAATATATCGTCTAAGAAAAACGTTCCCCTGCCCTAATCGGCAGGGGGATTTTTTGTATAAAAAAGTCACCCTTTGGCTATACTCGTTATAGAACGGCTTTACCCTCCTTTTACATATACTGTATTAAGGGAGAGTACTTGCCAAAGAGGTGTAAGATGAACGTAAAACGCGGTGAATTGTATTATGCGGATTTGTCCCCCGTCGTGGGAAGCGAACAAGGCGGTATACGCCCCGTATTGGTGGTACAAAACGACGTCGGTAATAAATATTCTCCCACCATTATCGCCGCCGCTGTGACCAGCAAAATCAATAAGGCGAAAATGCCGACGCATATCGAACTGCCCTCCGCGTACGGACTGGCTAAAGACAGCGTCATTTTGCTAGAACAAATCCGTACGCTGGATAAACGAAGGCTGAAAGAACGGATAGGCGAACTGCCGCCTGCGACGATGTCGCGCGTCAATCGCGCCCTGCTTATCAGTCTTGGTTTTCCCGTGGACAACGAATAATTATATCAAAAAAACCTCTCCAACGTTGGAGAGGTTTTTCGTTTTATTTAGATTTTTTCGGGATTGGCAAGAGCATACGAGTTTGCTTTTTATAGCCCTCAAATCCCTCTTTTTTCGATTGCCTACCGTCCGCCAAAGGGATACTGACGAACAGGAAGAGCAAGGTGTTGATGAGCGCGCCTGCCAGCAAGTACCAACAACCAGGCAACAGCACCACCGCATAGGCGCCTATCCCCCACCACATCAAGATTTCGCCTAAATAGTTGGGGTGACGACTGTATTTCCAAAGCCCGTCGCGGATAAATCCAACCCCTTTTCTCTTGCGGAATTTATGCATTTGTACGTCCGCCATGCCCTGCAACGTAAAAGCCGCTACGCTGACCAGAAGACAAACAATCGACCACGGGTTGAACGCCACGCCAGACTCTATCACAAACACTATCGGCAAAGTGCAAGCGTATACGATAAGGGTGGGCATCATATGTATCCCAAAGAAATTGACGAGCGGGTACCACTTACCCGTCTTTTCTTTCAGCGCGGTATACCGCCAATCTTGATGGTGCATACCTTGGAAAGTATACGCCCAATTTGCCGTCAAACGGAGCCCCCACAAACAAACGACGATAAGAGGCAACAGCCACGCCAGCGAAAAAGGTTTACCCACGCAGAAAATGGCAACGATGACGATGGGCTGGACGCTCCAATACGGGTCGTAGACAGAGGCATTGCCAAAGAGGACGCTGTACATAAAGACGATCACCGTCGCTGCCACGTCCGCGAGCAATAGGCTGAGCCAAAAATCAAAGGGCAGCAAGCAATAAGTAATGACGCCTACGCAAGCCGCCATAACGTACGCGAGCACTATTTTGCTATAGTCAAAGATAAGTTGTTTCATAACTCGCTTATTTTATCCTTAAAAATTCTGTCATATCCTTGCCTTCTACTTCCGTCTTAGACAGGTACAGACCTGCCGCAGGCGTAAAAGTCATCTCGCCAAAATACAACTTGTCTTGCACGATATAAAAATCACAACGAACGAAGGGAAACGCTGCGGACAACTTTTTGGAAACCTCTATCAACTCTTTAAGACAAGCAGGGGCCGGCGTCTTTGTCTCAGGCGCAGCGTACTTTCCCGTGTTTTCGAGAGGGGTCCAATCGGGGGTAAAAAACTCCGCTTTCACTCCCGTCGCCCTATCTTGCATCACCAAAATTGCCTTCGGTTCCCCGTGGAAACAGTACACCTTGTAGTCGGTCAATCCATTGGGTTGCGCCTCGTCTACCAGCATCTTTTCACACAACAGTTTTTTGGGCGCATACTTGTATTGCATTTCAGCGTGAAGCATCCACTTCTTGTCTTTTTTCCACTTTTTCAAAAGTCGCTTGGTCTTTTTCTCGTCAAACTTTTCCTTATCCTTACATACGAGATTTAAACCACAACCAAAATTCCACTTTAAAACAAACTGTTGAGGCAAAGCAGCCCAATCTATTTGTTTTGGGTCGTCATATACCCCATATAACTCGTTGAGGATATGCCCATAGCCGCACTCCTCGATATACCCGCGAACGGCGTACTTGTCCGCACACTTATGCACAAGTGGGTTGTTGTTGTAGTCGTACAGTTTCAGCCATTGCAACTTTTCTTCTAGTGTCGTAGGGTTCTTTAAATTGATTTTTTTCTTAAATACCGCTTTATACCGCTTTTGTACGTTCCATTTAGGAGAAATGGTAGTCAAGGCTTTATAGTAGAAGTTTAGCCATTTTTCATACAAGAAACATAACGCCTTATTCTTCTTGAGTATCGATCTTAACCCCATCGTTTTTCTCCTTTTTCCAAAACGGTTTCAGTAAAAAAGATTGTACGGCAATCTTTGTAAACTCTCTCGTCTCCTTAAAAGCCAAAGGCGCTATCATACTCGTCACCATTTGCGTGACTAAAGTAGCCAACGCCGCGCCGTAAATACCCATCAAAGGAATGAGCACAAAATTGAGAATCAAATTGACGACAGCGCCGATCAGTAGATAATACTTGACGTATTTTTGCTTGCCTTCATTGACAATCCATATCCCGCGCGCAACCCCGATCATAGAGAATACTTCCGACCAAATTGCAATCCGCAACACTCCGCTTGACCCTGCATAGGCTTCCCCATACAAAATATGTACGCCAAGGTCTGCAAATATAGTGACGATTGCAGACACGATTAAGCAAAGCCAAATAACGGCACCGTAGAGCCGTTTCAATCGGTCCAGATACTCCGCTTCTTTCCCTTCTTTTTTAAGTTCGTAAATCCTAACCTGAAAAGAATTAATGATTGCAGTAGGTACGAATATCCACATCCCGCAAAGGGTCAACGCCGTCGTGTACAAACCGACGTCCGTATCCGTAAGCATTTGGCCAATCATAATTTTGTCCATCTGCGTATAGATGGCAACCATAAGCCCCGACAAGATAAAGTGATAACTTTGCGAAAGCACCTCTTTGCCCGTCGAAAACTTAACAGATAGTTTTTGCCCTTTATCTACCTTGTAAAAGGTCGCAAATATCAGGACGCTTATCCCTTCCAGTAAAACGTTAGAGAACGCAAACCAAATAAGGTCTTTTGCCGTCACTAGCAAGAATATTTTATAGGCGGAAACCGCTATACTTGCCACCATCTTTGCAATGGCAACGTACTTGGACTTTAATCGACGTTGAAACCAACTTTCAAACAGATGTGCCGAACGGAATACTAATTGCAAGGACTGAATGAGCGCCAAGCCCACCTTCAACGGTTCCGACGGATTTAAGATAAAAACAATCAGCCCGATGGCAATAGAAGAAAGCACGGACGAGAAGAAACGCAAGAGCATACAACTGCCCAAATACTCCCCTTCTCGGTCGGGGTTCTCAACCATTTTTTTAACGATGACACTATCCATACCCAGCGTCACAACGGACACGAAAAAAGTCACGAAGGACAGGGTATAGTTGAGCGTTCCGTAGCCGTTCGGTCCTAAATAACGCGCAGATAAAATACCGACGACCAAAGAGAGCAACATTTGGAAAATTTGCTCTCCTACCAACCAGCCGGTATTTTTCATTTCCTTACTTTTTAAAAAGTTGGCCTTCATCCTTTTTGCGCGCTCCCAACTGCGTTTACCGCTATTTACATTTACATCCAAAGCGCCGCCGCGCCCAAAATCCCTGCGCTGTTGCCTAAACTTGCTACGCTGATAGGCACGGCGGGACCCATATCCTTACCGAACAAATCTCTGTCCATAATCGCTTGCAGGGGTTTAATCAAATTATCCCCTTCCGCGCAAACGCCGCCGCCTAAAAGGATTTTTTCAGGACGGAAAATATTGGCGAAGTTGACGATACCAAACCCAAGTTGACGGATATATTCTTCCACCACCGCTTTGGCATACTTGTCCTTTTCTCTATACGCAAAAGCCGTTTTGCCGTTAACGTCGTCGATACTGCCTATCTCCCACATCTTGCTGTCGGGGTGCGCCATCATCGCTTCCTTCGTGTCGCGGATAAGCGCCGTTGCCGAGGCGTACGCTTCCAAACAGCCCTTTCTGCCGCAGGTGCATTGTTTACCGTCCCCTTCGATAACTACGTGGCCGAGTTCCGCGCCTGCCGACTTGTTCCCTTCCATGATTTTTCCGTTGACGACTACGCCGCCGCCTACCCCCGTACCGAGGGTGAGCATCACGACGTCCTCACAGCCTTTCGCCGCACCGAACTTGGCTTCGCCAAGCGCCGCTACGTTGGCGTCGTTAGCAATCTTTACGGGCAAGCCCGTCATCTCGCCTACTCTTTTTGCAATCGGGTAATGTTTCCATTTTAAGTTGTTAGAATAGACGACTTCCCCGCTTCTGCTATCAATCATACCAGGTGCGCCCATGCCGACGCCCACGACTTTTTCCTTAGAGATACCTGTCTTTTCAAGCAACCCTTCAATGACGGTTGCAATGTTTTTAGAGACCGCCTCCGCACCGCATTCCCCTTGAGTGGGCGCGTGGTCTTTAGCAAGAATTTCCCCCGCCTCATTGACGACGCCCGCTTTGATAAACGTCCCGCCTAAATCTATCCCGATATAATACTTTTCCATATCTGCTCCTTACGAAGGGTCAAAAAACCGCTTCCCGAACATTATACCACATCCGCTAAGTTTGTACAAGCCTTTTGTAAAAATAATTGCTCATAAAGAGCAATTTTAAAAATTTTTTATAAATCGAAAGCGATGACCGTAACGTCGTCGGTAAACTTTCCGCCGCAAAATACCGACAACGCCGCCCGCAATTTTCCCATAAAATCCTGTGCGTTATACGACTGCATCAACACGTTTTCTACACGCTCTATCCCGAATTCTTCCCGACGGGCATTTTTGCACTCCGTCACGCCGTCGGTAAGCAAAACGAGCAAATCCCCTTTTTCGTACGGCAAGGTCTTTTCTTCATACGCAGGGGAATCAAACCAATTGGAAATGGGAGAAGAGGGAGTCTCGATCTCGTGAATCCCTTCTTTGTTCTTCAATAAGATAGGCACGTTATGCCCCGCAAACGAATAGGCAAAATTACCGCTTTTTTTATCGATACTGACTGCCGCCACGGTGATATACGAGCGCTCGTCAGGGTTGAGTTCGACAAATTTTTCGCTTAACCCCTGCAAGGCTTTGGAAAGGCTGGGTTGTTTCCTGTCGAACGCCGCTTTCACAAACGCCGACAGCATCCCTGCCGATACCCCTTTACCCGAAACGTCGGCAAGGACACCGTAGGCTTTTCCGTCCAACTCGTACACGTCGGGGATATCGCCTCCAACCTCCAAACAAGGCAAATACATATATTCGTAGGATACGCCCGCCGCCGTCTTGCCCGCAGGCAACAACCGCTGTTGCATTTGTTTTGCCGACAACATATCCCTTTCTTTATCCGTCTCCCAAGTTCCGTCGGTAAGCCCCAAAAAAAGTTTGCGTTTATCGTCCACGGGTAAAGCGCGCACCCGCACGGAAAGGACGTCGGTACGGTCGGCGTGCTGGACCTTTCTACGGATACGCTCCGTCTGCTCACGATTGCTTTCAAGCGTGCCCTGCATTGCCTTGAAAAAGGCGCAGTACTTACACCCTTCCCCTTCGCCGCAAACGCCCGTTTGCGTACAGGCAAGGACCTCTTTTAAACTGCCCTTAGGTTTGGCTTGCTCCGAAAAAGAACGGCGAAAAGACGGGTTGGTATACACCACCCGCATTTTTTCGTCAAACACGAACACCCCTTCGGGAATCGCGTCTAAAATTTTTCGGTAACCTTTCCCAAACATACTTTTCTCTGCTTACGCCCTGTAAAATTTCAAGCCGCTACGAACGACGGCGTCGAAAGTCAATCCGTCGTATAATTCGCCGTCCAACTGCACGGTATTCGCCTCTTTAGGGCGAACTTTTACCGACTTGCAACGATAATATTTCTTATGGGGATAGCCCATAATTTTCCCCGACATCAACAGCATAAACGCCTTGATTGTCTGCCATTTGCTTTTAAAGCATTGTACCGCCATCACGTCCATCATCCCGTCGCCCAAATCCGCCACGGGACAAATCTTAATGCCGCCGCCGATTTGTCTCCCGTTGCACGCAACGACGATGAGACCGTTCATATCTACCTGCTCGCCCTCGCACTCAAAAGACACTTCGTAGCCTTTGAACTTGATGAAACTGGCGACCAAACTTTTTAAGTACTTGATTTTTCCTTTCGTCTTACCTTTTGCGCAACGAATCAAAACGTCCACGTCCATCCCCAAGCCGCCGACGTTCATACAGCGCTTGTTGCCAATATCTATCCAATCGGTAAGTTTTGGCGTGCCCGTCGCAATCAACTCTGCCGCCGCTTTCCACTTTTCAGGGATCCCTGCCGCCGCCGCAAAATCGTTGCCCGTGCCAGACGGAATCAGCCCCAACGTACAACGGGTCGGGTCGGCGACGCCGTTCAATACTTCGTGCAAAGTACCGTCGCCGCCAAGCACAACTATCGTCGCCTCCGCATTCTCCTCCGTGAGTTTTGCCGCAATGTCTTTCGCCGCGCCCGCATATTGCGTCTCGTGTACCGTACACTCTTTGCCGTGCGACGCAAAAATCTCTTTTATCTCGTCCATTTGCTTTTGGGTACGCTTGCCACCTGCTTTGGGATTGATTATCAAATGAATCATATTAGTCCTTATGGCTTTCCGCCTTTTTTCTTCGGTAAATCCTACTTGCGCCGTTTTGCAAATTTTTCCGTAATTCTATTATATAACACTTTCGTTTTAATTGCAATTTATTTTTAATTTTGATATACTTTTTTTAAGAATTTTTTTTGGGAAAAGAAGGATATGAAAGACTTTTTGCCTAAAAATTTAATCATGCTTGCCAAAAATTTACCTGCGCCCCTCTATCTCGTAGGCGGCTCCGTGCGGGATTTTTTAGCGAGATTGCACCCGCCTCGCTTCGATTTCGATCTGGCGGCGTCCCTGCCCGTGGAAATTTTAGAAGAGGCAAGCAAGGCGGCGGGATTCCACGTCTGCGCCACCTATAAAAATACGGGCACCGTCAAACTGAAAGACGAAGAGGGAAACGAGTACGAATACACCCGTTTTCGTCACGACAAGTACATTAGAGGGTTGCACACCCCTGCCGAAATCCTTTTTACGGAGGATATCGAAATTGACGCAAGACGGAGAGACTTTACCGCAAACGCCGTCTATTACGACCTGCAAAATTTTGCCTTCGTCGACCCGCTTGGCGGGATAGCCGATATTGAGCAAAAGAGTCTGCGTACCGTGGACAAGCCCGAAAAGGTGTTCGGCGAAGACGGGCTAAGATTAATGCGACTGGCTAGACAAGCGGCGCAACTTGGGTTTATCCCGACGAAAGACTGCCTCGCAGGGGCAAAGAGCAACGCCCGCCTTATCCAAGACATCTCCAAGGAACGGATATATCAAGAACTCAAACTTATCCTTGCCGCCGATAAAAAATACGGCAACGAAAAAGGGCACTACGAGGGACTGAAACTGTTGGACGAAATCGGCGTCTTCGCCCTGCTTTTTCCCGAACTTGCCTTAGGCAAAGGACAAATGCAGCGCAAAGATTTTCACGCCTACGACGTCCTCGAACATTCCTTCCGCGTCGTTCTTTATGCGCCCGAAGAAATTCGGCTAGCCGCCCTGTTGCACGACGTAGGCAAACCCTTTTGCTTTCAGCGGGACGGCAACACCTTTTTGCATCCGCAAGAGGGCGCGCCGATTGCAGACGGCATATTACGCAGATTGGGCGCGCCGAATAAAGAGCGGGAGACCGTCGTCAAACTGGTAGCCACCCATATGTACGACTTCAACTGTCAAACGAGTGAGGAAAAACTGCGCAGATTCTTCGTAGAGAACTATTCCTTATTGCCTTGGCTGATGCGCCTGAAACAAGCGGACTTTTCGGGCTGTATGGATAATGTATCCGTCGCGCCCACCGTACGCAAGTGGCAGACGTTGCTTGCCCGAATGGACAAAGAAAACGCGCCTTTTACCCTAAAACAACTTGCCGTAGACGGCAAAGATTTGCTTACTGCGGGCGTATCGCCGCAAAAGGTGGGCGTCGCCTTGGAAAACGCCCTTCGATACGCGGTATGCCATCCCGAAGAGAACGCAAAAGAAAGGCTACTCAAACTGTTGCCTAACTTCTTACGCTGAAAAATTTTAGTGTTTTTCTAAAAAACACTTGCTTTTCCCGTCTTAATGGCTTATAATAATACAAAAGATTTTTTCTTTAATACACCAAAATTTTTTCAAGAGGTAAAATTATGCAAGTTATCGTCACCGAAAACTACGCGGAAATGAGCGAAAAAGCCGCTCAACTCATCATTGACATCGTCAAAAACAACCCCAAAGCCGTACTCGGTTTGGCAACCGGTTCTTCCCCTATCGGGACGTACCAAAACATGATTAAAGACCACAAAGAAAACGGCACGTCTTATAAAGACGTACACACCGTTAACTTGGACGAATACGTAGGCCTCACCGCCGACCACGACCAAAGTTATGCGTACTTTATGCGCACCAACCTCTTTGATCATATCGATATCGATTTGAACAACACCAACTTGCCTAAAGGTAGCGCAAGATGCCGCGGCAAAGAATGCGACAGATACAACGCGTTGCTTGAAAACTACAAGCAAGACGTACAAGTGCTTGGGCTCGGCTCCAATGGGCATATCGGTTTCAACGAACCTGGTACCCCGTTCGACTCCGTTACCCACCTCGTCGACTTGACGGAAAACACCATCAAAGATAACTCTCGTTTGTTTGCGTCCATCGACGAAGTACCCCGTCAAGCCCTCTCTATGGGTATCAAGAACATTATGAACGCGAAGTCTATCCTCGTCGTCGTTTCCGGCAAGAACAAGGCAGAGGCTGTAAAAGGTATGGTGAAAGGTCCCATCACCCCCGACCTTCCTGCTTCCGTATTGCAACTTCACCCCTTCGTCACGGTTATTTGCGACAAGGATGCGGCAAGTCTTCTGTAATCGACAAATTTTTAAAATGAATAAAGAAAAACTCCCGATTTTAGTCGGGAGTTTTTTAATAGTTTTTATCTCTTTCCACACACAAAATTTCATTGGCATCTAAATCCAGCACAGTGCAAAGCCTAGAAAGAGTATCTAAAGCAGGCAACGTCTTACCGCTGATATAACAGGATATTTGTTGCTGCCTTACCCCTATCCTTTCTGCAATTTCCGTCTGCGTTAAACCGCTTTGCTTAATTGCCTCTGATAATTTTTTAGAAATCTCAATCGTCGTAGTCATATATCCACCTACCTATAATTTACACGCTTAACATGTATTTATGCTTGACTTACATGCGTTGCGTGTAGTATAATATGTAGGCAATAGCAGGACAATCGGTGATACAGCCAATATTATAGGAGATGTATGGTTATGGAGTATTTTCTTTTTCTACAAAAACTTCGTCTTGCGCGATTGGAAAAAAGGTTGTCGTTGAGAGCATTAGGAAAGGAAATCGGCTATAGTGGTCAACAAATATGGCAATTCGAGAAAGGGCGTACTGCTATCAAAGTCGAAGATTTCCTCTCCATTTGCAAAGTTTTAAACCTTTCTCCTTGCGATTTTTTTGAAAATATCCCTAACAATGATTCTCACTCAAAGATTCTTCAACTATTACCTCGTTTAAGCGAGCCACAGTGCAAACTATTGATTGACTTAATTTCCTTTTTTCCAAGAAGCAACCAATAAAAAATCTCCCGAACTGAATCGGGAGATTTTTTATTGGATCTTTTCGCTTTCTTCTTGCAAGACAATATTTAATTTCCTCATAAACTCTACGGGCACTTTCCAGCGCTTTCTATCATACGTGACCAGTCCGTTGATTTCCTCCTCCACGTCGCTGACCTGCGTATAGATACAGGCGCAAAGCCCTTTCTTAATCAAAGGTTTTACCTTTTTTAAGTACAGTTTTTCAAGCGCGGCTTTTAATTTTTCTTCCGTCTTAAAAACTTTATAACCAAAAATTTTCTGGCTGTATTGATGACCTTTGACAGGCAAAGAATACCCGCCGAACTCGCTAAGTACTACGGGACGAGGGTCTTTGGGTACACGCAAGGGGGTAAAATAAGTGTGCAAACTTTTTAACGTCGTCTTGTCCTTGCCTTGGTCGTGCCAACCGCTGACCGAATCAATCAAACGGGTATCGTCCAACTCCTTTAACTTTTCCGTCATCTTCGCCGAGTCAAACTGTCCCCAGCCCTCGTTGAATACCGTCCAAAGGACGACGGAGGGAGAATTTTTCAGCGCGGATACCGTCTCCTCCATACCTTGGATAAACTCTGCCCTGCCCTCTTCGTTTTCTCTTGCAAAGTACTTATAATCGCTGTCTTTATGCTTAAAGCCTAAGAAAGGGAACACCGTGATATGGCTACCCGTATACTCACCGCCGCCGTTGACGAAATCTTGCCACACCAAAATCCCTAACTTGTCGCAAAGATAATACCAGCGCATCGGCTCAAGTTTGATGTGTTTTCGCAACGTGTTAAAGCCCATTGCTTTTAAGGTGGTCAACTCGTCCGTGATACACTTTTCGTTGGGATAGGTCAGTAGCCCGTCCGAATAATACCCTTGGTCGAGTAGCCCATTGAAAAAGTACGGCTTACCGTTGAGAAGAAGTCTCGCTTTCCCCCTTTCGTCCCTGCCGACCCCGACGCTTCTTACCCCGAAATAAGATTGCACCTTGTCCCCGCTGTCGGCACAAAGAATCATATCGTACAGTTTTGGAGTCTCGGGCGACCAAAGGGTAAACTCGTGCGAAAACGAAAACTGCCCGTCCGTCCGTTTCTCTTCATAAATCTTATTGCCGTTGTCCAGCACCGTCAAGGTAATCGCGCAGGGGCAATCGACTTGTACGCGCACCTGTTTTTTCTCTGCGTCCGTCTTTACCGTCAAGTCGCGGATATATGCTTTTGGCATACTCTCCATCCAGACGCTTTGCCAAATCCCGCTTTGCGGGGTATACCAAATGCCGCCCCGCTTTTCGTTTTGTTTGCCGCGCGCGCCGTGGGACGCCGTCGTTAAATCGATACACTCTACCCGCAAGAGATTTTTCCCCTTTTTCACGGCGTCCGTGACATCTGCCGTAAAGGGAGTAAATCCGCCCCTATGACTTATCACGAGTAAGTTATTGACGTACACTTCACATATTTGGTCAACGGCACCGAAATGCAACAGCGTCGTCCCTTGCAACATATCGTCTTGTAAGTCAACCGTGCGTTCGTAGACGAGTTTTTCCTCCTTTTTTAAAGTAAAACCCTCTGCTACGCCTGAAAGGGAGGTTTCGGGCGAAAAGGGGACGAGGATTTTGCCCGTCGGTTGATACCCCTCCTCCGTCTGCAAACATTTCCCGAAAGACCATACGCCGTTTAAGCAAAGATAAGATTCCCGCTTGAATTGCGGCCGGGGATATTCTAAATGCGGGATTCCCGCTACGAAATAATCGGTAGAAAGTGACATTTTCGCCTCCTTTGTGGTATTATACCACAACTTTCCACGCCCGTCAACGCCCTTTTGAAAAATCAGCCTTGCAATGCAAACGCCAGATACGTCGCCACGCAAGTAGGCAAACAGTCCTCGTCGAAAAGGACTTTGGGATGATGCAACGGCTGCCCGCCCCCCTTTTGCGCCGCCGAAACGCTGACGAGAAGGGAGGGCACCTCTCTCGAAATATAGGCAAAATCCTCCGAGCCGCCTGCGCGTTTGTCTCCGTCCGCCAAAATCACCTTTTCTTTTCCCAATTCTTTTTCTAAATTTTTTCGCATATCCAGGAGCAACCTTTCGTCCTGTAATAGAGAAGGGCAACCGCCGAAAAAAACAACGGTTCCTTTCGCACGATACGACGCCGCAATGCCTTTGACGATTTGTCTGATTCTTCCTTTGACGAAGGCGCGAGTCTTTTCGTCAAAAGCGCGGCACGAGCCTTGCAACGTCGCCTCGCCTGCGATGACGTTGGGATTGTCGCCCGCGTGAAAACTGCCGACTGTCAGCAAGCCCTTACCCAACGGTATTTCTTTTGCCGATAAGTTTTGCAAAGCCAGTAAAACCGCCGAAGCCGCCGCCATCCCGTCCACCCCGTCGTGAGGGATCGCGCCGTGACAACTTTTGCCTTGAATACGGATGGTAAACATATCCGCCGACGGAGCGATGACCCCCGCGCCTGAAAGCATTACCTGCCCCACAGGCATCTCCACCCCTGATAAGACGTGCAGCGAAAAGGCGCTTTTTACCCCTTTCGTCACCCCTTTTGATATCGCGTATTTTCCCCCTTGCAATATCTCTTCCGCCGGTTGAAATAGCAGCCGCACGGGACAATGCAAATGCTCTTGCTTTAATAGTTTTGCCGTAGCGAGCAACGCCGCCGCGTGCATATCGTGTCCACAGGCGTGCATATGTCCGCTTTTACAAGCAAAAGGCAACCCGCTCTCCTCTTGCATTTTCAGTCCGTCAATATCGGCTCGGAGCAGGATAAACCCATCCCTGTCCCCCTCTTTTGGCGATATTTCGGCAATTACGCCCCCTTTCGGCATCTTTTTAGGGACGTATCCGTATCCCGTCAGTTGTTTGTATATATAGTCCGTCGTCTTGGGTACGTCAAAACCCACCTCTGCATTTTCGTGCAAATATCGTCTATGACCCACCGTCTCATTTTGTACGGCAAGCGCTTTTTGTAAACAGTTTTTCATCTCCTCCCTCCCCTAATTTAGTATGGGAAAAAAGGCATAAAAAAAGACGGCTTTAACCGTCTTTTCGTTAAGGGAACATACTTTTAAACGCCATGGGACAGGGCGCGGAAAAACTCAGTTCTTTCCCTGTCGCGGGGTGCTTAAACGTTAATGCGGAAGCGTGCAGCCCCAACCGCCCAAGCGGACCTTTCCCGTCGCCGTACTTATCGTCGCCTACGACGGGCGCACCGAGCGCTTGCATCTGGACGCGGATTTGATTTTTTCTGCCCGTTTCAATTTGTACGGACAACAGCGCGTATCCCTCTTTTTCTTTGAGAACTTTATAGCGGGTGATTGCCTTTTGCCCCGTCGTATCGTGAGTGATATACACCAAATTATTGGCGTTTTCTTTTAAATAAGAGGTCACGACGTCCTCTTTTTTAGCTAAAGCGCCTTGTACGACGGCATGGTATTGGCGCAGAGTCACGCACTCGTTCCAATGCAGTTTGAGCATAGAGTGCACCTTTACGTTTTTAGCAAACACGAGTACCCCGGACGTCTCTTTGTCTATCCTGTGCAGGATATAGGGACGGGCGGTCTTGTCTTTCCCTCGCAGGTAATCCATCACGTACCCGAACGCGCAAGTCCTCTCTTTATCGCTCTCCACGCTGAGCAATCCCGCGGGCTTGTCGATGGCAATAAAGTCGTCGTCCTCGTAGATAATTTTAAAAGGTAAAGGCTTGGGACGGGCTTGGCGGGCAGACAACGTCGCCTTGCCTCTATCCACCTTATTGGGCGTCTTGGAAATTTTCACCTCGTCGTCCTTGGCAAGCGCGCAATCGTGCCTTGTCACCACGCTACCGTTGACGAGCACTTGCCCTCTTGTCAACAAACTCTTTACGTTGTTTCTCGACGTCGCGCATTTGCGGAGCAAGAAAGGGAGTAACTCTTCGCTTCTATTCGCTTTATACACCGCAGTATAGACGGGGGCTCGTTCCTTTTTCTCCCGTTCGGGCTTGTCCTTTTGATATAATTTTCTCATAGTGCTCCGTCAAAAAAGGTATGCTGAGCATACCTTTTCTATTTTTAGTCTTCTAAAGGTTCGTCCTCTCTTCTCAAAGGGAAATAGCCGTAACCAGCCAACCAAGGACCGTTGTGACAGCCTGCTACGGGCGTCATAATGACGTCCTCGTGCGTGACCTCGATACCAAAATTCGGCTCTAATTCTTTGAGCGTTTTCAATAGAGATTTCCCCGTATAGATACGCCAAAGGATATAATCTTTCGGGTCTCTGTCCTTGATGAGATCCTTTAAAATTTCGCAGGTCCTGTACAGCGCTTTTTTAGGAGTACGGACAGATTGCAGAGCGCACAGTTCCCCTTCTTTTGTAAAGTGTACGACGGGACAAATGGACAAAATCTTCCCAAAGAACGCTTTCCCGCCTTTGAGACGCCCGTTGTAAATAAGATAGTCGAGTTTTCCGTCCACGCCGAAAAACTCTTGTCTTGCCATAACCCATTTGAGTTCCTTGACGATTTCTTCCGTCGACTTGCCTTCTTTGGCAAGTTTTGCGGCCAGCACCGCCAAAAGCCCTTCGCCAAAACAGGTGATTTTACTGTCGATAACGGTGATTTTTATCCTGTCTTGATAATCTTCCGCCACCAAACGGATGAGGTTGTACGTCCCCCCGAGATAGGCGCTGAGCGCAATGACGATTGCCTCTTCGTATCCCTCTTCAATCGCCTTTTCAAAGTGAGCGCGGATTTCGTCCATCGTCGGCATTGCCGTACGGGGCAAATTCTCTTTGGGATTTTCCAACTTTTCCAGTTCCGCATAGAATTGTTCGGGATCCAAATCCAGACCTTCTAAATATTCTTTGCCTTGAAAAAGCACGCGAATGCGGATAATTTCTATGTCATATTGACGATAACGCTCGGGGGCGTATTCTAAACAGCCCGTCGAAGTGCAAAATATCTTTTTCTTCGTCATCTCATTTCTCCTTTGCGTAAAACAAACTGTAAGTTTATTGTATCATTTCACACCCCTATTTGTCAACCTCTTTTTTTGATTTTGTCATATTTTACTATGACTGCCCTCTTTCAAAAACTCTTTTTGAAAAATTACTTTCTTTTGCTGAGAAAGTATGGTATAATAGCACTATGGCTATCTATGAAAGTTTATCGGCGGACGTCGCCGAACAGATGAAACAATCAAACAGCAAAAATCTTTCCCCTTTTGCCTGCAAAAACGAGGACGCAAAACGGCGTATCGACAACCCGCACGACAATGGGAACGTTTGGCGCACCCCCTTTATCCGCGACGTGGATAAAATCTTGCATTGCCCCTTTTACAACCGCTATGCGGATAAGACGCAAGTCTTTTCCTTACGCAAAAACGACGACATCACGCGTAGGGCGTTGCACGTGCAAATCGTCTCGCGTATCGCCCGTACCTTAGGCGACGCGCTGGGGCTGAACACCGACCTCATTGAGGCAATTTCTTTGGGGCACGACTTAGGACACACCCCTTTCGGGCATACGGGAGAAAGGTTTTTGGACGAACTGTACCGTGAAAAAACGGGTAGACGGTTTTTTCATAATATCCACTCCGTCCGCGTCATCGACGAGATTTTTCCTTTAAACTTGACCTTGCAGACACAAAACGGTATCGCCGCGCACAACGGGGAGTTGGAACTGTCTAAATACGCCCCTGCCCCTATGGAAGGGTTTGACGAATTGGACAAAAAGATAGAGGCGTGCTATTTAAACGAAAGAGAGATGCGCGGTTTTACCCCGTCCACTTTGGAAGGGTGCGTGATGCGTATCAGCGATATTATCGCCTACCTTGGCAAAGATAGACAGGACGCCGAGAAAGGCAAACTATTGCAAAGCGAGGCGTTTGAAAACTACGGCATCGGGACTATCAATGCGGAAATCGTCAACAACCTTATGGTCAATCTGTTAGAGCACAGTTTCGGCAAGGGGTATATTGCGATGGACGAGAAGCACTTTTCCGCGCTTGCCAAAGCCAAAAAGGAAAACTATCAACTTATCTATGACAATAAGCAAGTCAAAAACGCCGACGAGACCTTGCAATATATGATGGCGAAATTATACCAAAAACTGCTTTTTGACCTCCAAAACGGCAACGAGAATAACCCTATCTTCACCCATCATCTTCGCTATCTTGACAAGCCTTACTACAAACGGCGCAAACCTTATCCGGAAACGGAAAAAAATCAAATAGTCGTCGACTATATCGCCAGTATGACGGACGACTACTTTATCGACCTATACAACCACCTCTTCCCCGACGATACCCGCCCTTTACAATACGTGGGATATTTTGATTAATTGCGTTAAAAAATACTTTTATTTAAAAAACTATGTATCAAGTAAAAATCACCGCCGTAAAACAAGTGCGGCACGACGACCTTATCGAACAATACGAAAACCCGATACAGCACGCCTGCGATATCCGCATAGGCGACGTGTTTATAAGCCGCGACGGACAAAAGCCCAAAGGGTTTTGCGACAGCGCGTGGGAGAGCGTAAAGCCCTTTGCGGAAAAATTGGCAAAAGGCGAAGGGAATTTTTACGACGGGTGGATGAAAAATCCGTACTCGGCTATGATTTCTTGCAACGACGGCTTCCGCCCCGTGTCCTTTTATCTGGAAAGAATTGAATAAACAGTAAAACCGCCCTTGAGGAAGGAGCGGTTTTTTCATTGCTTATTTTTTCAATAAATCGTCTAAACTTACTTGCGTGAAAGTGAGAGGTTCGCCTTTTTGCACGCAGACGCTGATTTGATGTCCCTGCCACGCTTTTTCGTAAAAATCCACCTCTTGGTAGATAGGCGAAGACGGGCTAATCTCAAAAGAACGCAGGGCGCCGATTCCCTCGCCTAAATATTTTACGTAACTTTCTTTCTTCGTCCAAAGGCGGAAAAAATCCTGCTCTGTCTGGACTTGCGCCCTTTCTCTATCCGTAAAGAACTTTTCCTGCACCAAAGGGGATACTGGGCGAATCCGTTCTACGTCTACCCCTACGGGGAAAGAAGATACGGCAAGTACTGCCAAGTCGCCGCTGTGTGCGGCATTGAAATACCCTTCCTCTATCGTCGGTTTCCCTTTCTTTGAAAGGGAAATGGTGGGATATTCTATCCCGTTTTCACGAAACGCATACTCGATAAGAAGCCCCACGCCTAGGGAGCGTTTTTTGTCCTCCACACAGGTTAACGCGCCGATTTTTTCTTTGCGGGACTCGTAAAAAAGGGCGTCGTATGCCTTTTCAAACGCATCTTTTCTATTCAGTTGTCGCACATCAAAAAGAAAACAGTTCGTCTGCATTTTTCTCCCCTTTCGCATTTAGTGTAACACGCGTAAAGTAAATTGTCAAGAAAAAGACTTGTCCTACGACAAGCCTTTTTTACTTACAGTTTTTTGATATACGCGCGACGGCGTTTATGCTGGATATGCTCAAAGCGTTTCCACGTGGCGCGGATGGCTACGTTTTCTTCCAAGTTGAGATTGGTTTCCATATACTCGACGCTAGGGTCGTCAAACATATCTTGCAATACGGTCATCATAAAGACGGATAAACCGCTATTGCGGTATTTGGGCATAATCCCCACCAAACCGAAATCGACGGAACGGGGTTTTCTCAATGCTTTTAAAAGACGAATCAGGCAGGCAGGGGTGAGCCTACCGCCACTTTTTTGCACCGCTTCGCCAAGGCCTGGCAAGCAAAGCCCGAACGCCACCACTTCCTCCTTTTCGTCACAGATTGTCGCAATATACTTAGGGCTGATAAACAGGATGAATTGGTCGATAATTTGCTTTTTCATCTCTTCCGTGAAGGGCACGGTGCCGTACAAATTTTTATAACACTCGTCCAAGCAATGGAAGATGCCGTCTTTGTATTTTTGGATGAATTTGCGCTTAGGAAGGCTTCTGTCCCCAAAATGCAGGTTGTATTTTTTCATCGCGTGGTCTAAAATGCTACGCACGCGTTCAGGGTCTTCTTTGCAACTGAAAATACGCTGTTCTAACCAATCGACGTCTTTGGTATACCCACAGCCTTCGACCAAAGCGGGATAATAGGCATAGTTGTATTGCTCCTCAAACGTCGAAAGGTAATCAAACCCTTCAATCAGCAGCCCTTCTCTTTCTAAATCGCTATAACCAAGAGGGCCGACCACTTCCGTCATCCCTTTTTCCTTCGCCCAATTTTCCACCGCATTGAAAAGCGCTGTTGCCGTCTCTTGACAATCTTCACAATCAAAGCGGGTAAAACGGACTTGTTTTTGGTCGCGGATTTCATTGTATTGTTTTTGCAAAATGCCTTGGATTCTCCCTACCGTTTTTTTACCGCGCTTAGCAAGGAAAAATACCGACTCGCAGGTCTTATTATAGATGTTTTTATCCGTAAACAAAGCCATTTCGTCCGCATAAAAAGGGGGAACGAAATAGGGATTGCCTTTATAGATACGCAGGGGATACTCGACAAATTCCTTCCTGTCTTTCCGCGTCGTTACGGGGATAATTGTTACCGCTTCCATAGTCTCTCCTTTTGTCTTATAGACAAACTTCGACAAATTTCCCCTTTATTATACTATTTTTTTCGCCCCCTGTCAAGGATTGGTTTTTCTCTTTTTAGAGTCTTGACGAAAGGGAAATTGTGTGCTATAATTTTCTTGATTTTTCACACAAAGGAGAAAAGGGATGAAAATTGCCTTGATTGCGCACGATAAAAAGAAAAACGATATGATTGAACTTGCCAAAAAATATCGTGGCGTTTTAGAAGGACATACCCTGTACGCCACGGGTACGACGGGAACGCTTGTGATGGGCGAAACAAACTTGCCCGTCATCCGTATGAAAAGCGGGCCACTCGGCGGCGACCAACAAATCGGCGCAATGCTTGCTTGCGGGGAACTCGACCTCATCATTTTCTTACGCGACCCGTTGACGGCGCAACCGCACGAGCCGGACGTATCCGCACTTTTACGGCTTTGCGACGTGCAAAATATCCCCCTTGCCACCAACGTATCCAGCGCCGTCATTATGCTGGAAGCCCTCGATAAAAAAATCGGATTTTGATAGGAAAACTACTATGAACTTTACCGACATTGCAACCCAAAGACAATCTTGTAGAAATTACGACCCCGCCCGCGCGGTGGAAGAAGAAAAATTGAGCCGCATTTTGGAGACGGCACGCTTATCCCCGTCCGCTTGCAACGGGCAGCCCTATTTTATCACGGTATGCAAAGGGGAAAATGCAAAGCAAGTAGCAAAAGCCACGCAAGGGCTTGGGATGAATAAATTCGCATCGGACGCGCCCGTGATGATAGTCATCTCTGAAAAGCCGTACGTAGCGTCGGCGGCAATGGGCGCAAAAATCAAAAAGAACGACTACCGCTCTATCGACATAGGCATTTTGGCGGCATATATCACAGCAGAGGCGACGGCGCAAGGGCTTGGCAGTTGCATCCTCGGCTGGCTTAACGACGAAGAAATACGCAAGATTTGCGCGATTGACGGTGCGGTGCGCTTGGTGATTTCGCTTGGGTATGCAAAAGATGACGACAAACTTCGCCCTAAAAAGCGCAAAAAAACGGACGCGCTGATAAAAATAATCGAATAACTCCACTTGTCAGCAAAAGACACCGCTTTCAGCGGTGCCTTTTATATTTCCGCCAAATTAAAATACTGCTTTTTCTTTTTGTTCGCATATTCCATAGCCTTATACGCACCACTTCTTTGGATATTTTTTACATAGAAAAAAATAAAATCACTTTCGTCTATCATCTTGCAATTTCTAAAATAAATCCGCTTATACCAATAATCGTAAGCCAACGGCAAATAAACAAATTCTTCATAATCGCTTTCCAAAAAATATTTTTTTTCTTATGCTCGCACAAATATTTTTCTTGAGTCAAACAAAATATTCTCTTTATCGAAGGAAAGTCTTTTTTTAGTTTAGTGACTACTTGATGACATAAAAAATCGAATTCTCCAAATCCACCAAATAGAAATTTCTCATACCCTCTTTCATCAACTGCAAAAGGTGCAACTTGACTTTCTTTTGAATCACTTGTTTTTCCTCTTCCCCCTCAATCGAGCGATGACCAAAAAAAAGAGCAAATCTTTCCCATTGTATCCTCCAAAACAATGCATATAAATATTTTATTTAGGCGATACCTAAACGCCAAGCAAAATTAGGTGTCGCCTAATATAATAAATGTATGGATAAATCGTTAGACGAAATTATTTCTCAAAACTTAAAACAGGAAATTGAACAATCAGGCAAATTAAAATCCGAAATTGCTCAAGCCATCGGCGTATCCTGCCCCACTATTTCGCAATATTTGTCGGGAAGAATACAGCCCTCACTTTCTACTCTTTCTAAATTATGCACTTTTTTGAACTGCTCCGCAAATGACATTCTCAATATTAAAAATAAATAAAAAAGATATTTTGGCTTTTTAACCAATGGATTTGAACCCAAATATAATTAAATGCTTTTCGACCGTAGCGAGAAAAGCTACATCAGCACCTTTTCACTATTCACTTTTACCTAATCGACAAGTTTCGAAAGCAGAGTGAAAAGTGAAGAGGTAAGAGTGAAGAAGTAAAAATCGACAAATCTCTATCGAAATTTGTCGATTTTTGGTGCGGACGAAGGGATAGCGCCTTTAGCGGCGCGCCCCAGTAAACGATTATCAATCGTCCAGTTTTGCCCCTACATGTATGCAATATATGCTAATCGGGGCAAAACAACTTTTCTCCCGAAAAGTTCTTCCTACCCTCAAATCCCTTCGTGGGGTCGTAACATACCAAAAAAAGAACACCTTTTTGGGTGTTCTTTTTTTGGTGCGGACGAAGGGATTTGAACCCACACGGTGTTACCCACAAGAACCTGAATCTTGCGCGTCTGCCAATTTCGCCACGTCCGCATACTTTCCCATTAGGGAAAGAGTTTTATAAAGTTATTTCGGGGATTGCTTCTTTCGTCAAGACACCGCCTTTACTCTCTAAGCGGTACGCCCTGCCCTCGCCACAAGAAAGACTACCTACGATCTCGCCCTCTTCTACGACGATTGCCGCGTTGTCTTCTATCCCCAACGCGCGAGTATCATTATAACATACGATTTTATCAAAGTCAAGCGTTCTTTGATTGTAATGAGGAGAAATTATCCCTTTTTTCAACCAGCCGAGACCTTTAAATTCGGCATATTTTCCAGGCTGTCCCACCACCGAATCGGTGTAGATATCCTCAAACCAACAGATGGCGCCTGCGCTGAGCCCCGTAATCAAAACGCCACGTTCGTAGGCGTCCTGAATCAAGGGCAAAAGTCCCGTTTCCTTCCACTTTTCTATCATAAAAACGGTGTCGCCGCCGCCGACGTAGATCATATCCGCCTTTTCAAACTTGCCTTTCATCTTTTCGAGGTCGACCTCTTTAAAGACGGTCAAGGCGACGTCCGTCTTGATATTAAATAGCCCCGTGTACACCTTGTGAAAGGTATTGTAATAGGGCATAAAATCGTGACTTGCCGTAGGCAAAAACAGAGCGTTTGCCCGTCTTTCGCCCGCGCGAGCCTTGGCAAGGGAGGCGATATATTCGTCAATTTTCAGCGTCGTTCGCTCTCTAAGATCGCCGCCGCCGATAGCGATAATTTTTCTCATTTTCCGTACTTCTCTTCCAAGGCTTTGATTTTTGCTACGCGCCTTTCGTGGCGTTCCCCGCCTTCAAACTCCGTCGTCAAGAAAATGGACACCATCTCTTGCATTAGTCCTTCGCCTACCACTTTTTCACCGAACGCAATCATATTGGCGTCGTTGTGCAAACGGGTGAACTTTGCGCAGTAGGTGTCGTGGCAATGAGCGCATCTAACCCCCGGCACTTTGTTGGCGACGATAGACACGCCAATCCCCGAAGAACAAACGAGAATTCCTCTCTCGCACTCGCCACAAGCAACGCTTTCTGCCGCTGCCGCCGCAAAATCGGGATAGTCGCAACTATCTTTCGTATACGTCCCGAAATCTTTTACCTCGTGCCCCAATTTTTCCACGTATGCAATGACCGCGTTTTTCAAATTCAACCCACCGTGGTCACACGCAACTGCAATTTTCATATCCTTTCTCCTTTACGCTTCTTCAGCGGTTTTTTTCTTATTTTTGCGCTTATTACTTGGTGCAGGGACGCTTGTCTTTTCGACCATGCCCCCTTCCTTTTCCAAAAGCGCTTTTAATTCCTTTTTAAATAATTTATCCATCAGGGAATACATCCCGTCCTGCATAAGCGCAAACACGTAGCGGTATTCTTCCAGCCCATAGCCGTAAGGATCGGGCACTTCTTTCCCGCAAAAGTCCGCAAAACAATAGACGTTGTCCGTGATGCGCTTACGACCTTTTTCGCTAAGCAATTTCCAACGCATATAGGATACTTCGTCCCGTTGCGCCTGCGTCATACAAACGATGGCTTTAGCGCCCGTCAGCATTTTTTCGTCTATGGGTTTGGAAACAAAACCGTCCAACTGCATCCCGTTTTCTGCCAGCACCTGCGCCGAAAGAGGATTGAGTCGGCCTTCCCTTTTCGCCGCCGTACCCGCACTCGTCGCGCAGTATCCTTGGATACCGAGCGCCGTCAATTCACGGGAGAGCAACGCCTCCGCCATTGGCGAACGACAGGTGTTCCCCGTACAGATAAAGACGATTTGTTTGGGCTTTTTTGCGCTCATGTTTTCTCCCTTCTTCTTGCGTAGTTTCAATGCGCAACGTCTTTGGACGTACACGCTTTTTCCAGCCTATTGAGTACCCCGTCCATTACCCCGCCGCGTTGCTCGGGTTTGATGGCAATCAACAGGTCGCACTCCTCTTCCGCTTTCCGTAAAGCGGCGTACAACCTTGTCGCCATCTCCTCGGGTGTTTTGCCTAAGTCGTAACAAACGACGCCTACAAAACGGTCAAGCCACTTGCTTTCGCAAAGAATCCCCACTCGCTTATCTTGCCGTAGCCTCTCGCATTCTTCCACCGCTTGCGCCACCGTCGTAAACAACGCAGTTTCGCACCTAGGCGAATAATGCTTATATAAAACGCCAGGGCTCTTTACTTGTTTTTCGCCTTTGTGCTCATACACGAGACAGTCACCGCAAACGGCGGCGATTTGTTCTTTCGTGATAAGCCCCGGTCTCAAAATCACAGGTACTTCGCCGCTGACGTCGCATACCGTGCTCTCTATCCCGCCTATCGCTTCACCGCCGTCGAGAATCAAGGGAATACGTCCCGAAAAATCGTCGTAAACGTGCTTTGCCGAGGTCGGCGATACATGCCTAGACAAATTAGCGCTGGGCGCCACAACGGGCAAATTTACCGCCTTTAAAAGCGCCTGCGCGCCTGCGTGTGAGGGCACGCGCACCGCAAGTGTGTTTAATCCGCAAGAAACGTACTTGCTTACCTTTCCCGTAGAGGGGTAGACGAGGGTCAAAGGCCCCGGCAAAAAGGCGGCGCGAAGTTTTTTCGCTATCTCCGTGTCGTAATCGATAATCTTTGATAAATCGTAATCCGTATGCACGTGGGCGATGAGAGGATTATCGGCAGGTCTGCCCTTGACGGCAAAAATCTTTTGTACGGCGGTATCGTCGAACGCATTGCCGCCCAGCCCGTACACCGTCTCCGTCGGGATTGCCACCACCCCGCCCGAAAGCAAAATTTCCTTTGCCTCCGCTACGGAATTTTCATCTATCCGTTTAATCTGCGTTTGCATACGTCAAAAAGGCATCTCCTCGTTTTCGCCCAAAGCGGGAGGAGGTTCGGGAGGGGTATAGTCGTCTTGATACTCAAACTCCTCGTCGTCCTCGAAATCCACCTTTTTAGCCTTAGAAAATTGCGGAGGCTCGTCCGCCATATTTTGCGCGTCGACGTCGACGAACTTGGTACTTTCGCCGATAAAGCGGAGTTCCACCCTGCCCTGTTCGCCGTCGCGGTGCTTGGCAAGGATGAGTTGCGCCGCGCCTTTGACGATAGAGCCGCTAGCCAATTCCTCCGCCGTTGCCGTAGCCTCAGGACGGTTGATGAACATAACGATATCCGCGTCTTGCTCGATTGCGCCCGATTCACGAAGGTCTTGCAAAGTCGGCTCCTTAGATTGGATACGGCGAAGTTGTGAAAGCGCCAAAATGGGCACGTCCAATTCCTTTGCCATAATTTTTAAGTCGCGGGTGATGGATGCGATTTCTTGTTGTCTGTTCTCCGCGCCCGCTACATTGGAAGAACCGCCCGACATCAACTGGATATAGTCGATCATCACAAGATCCAGCCCGCCCGCCGTCGATTTTAATCTTCTGCACTTGGACAAGATTTCCGCAGGCGTGATACGGGAAGAATCGTCGATATAGATGTTGCTCTTTTTCAATTTATCGCTGGCAAGCATAAGTTTTTGCCACTCGGTATTGCTAAGCGTCTCTTTGGATTTTCTAAGCGCTTTTGCCATACTCACGTTCGCGTACGAGCAGATAAGTCTTTGCACGATTTGCATACGCGGCATTTCGAGAGAGAATACGGCGCAGACCTTGTCTTTTTTGAGCGCCGCGTGTTCTACGATGTTCATCGCAAGCGAAGTTTTACCCATACCGGGACGGGCGGCAAGGACGACCAGTGCGCCACCTTGCAAACCGTTGGTGATACGGTCAAAATGCTTAAAGCCCGTCGGTACGCCGCGATAAGCGTCGGGATTGGATTGCAAAATCTCAAACTTATGCAACACTTCGCCGACGACGTCCCCTTCCGCCATACCTTTAAGCGACGACCTATCCGTCTCGCGGGAAATGTCGTACACCGATTTTTCCGCAAAGGACAGGGCGTCCTTTCCGTCCGCGCCGTTTAACGAATTTTCGATAATTTTTCTCGCTGCGCGGATGAGTTTGCGATTGGTACTGTCGCGGGATATTATCTCGTAGTAAGATTGATAGTTCGCCGCGCTGGGGGTAACTTGCGCCAATTCGTTGAGGTAAGAAAAGCCCCCGACCCTATCCAATTTACCGTCGCCGTCCAACTCGTCTGCGACGGTAACGATGTCGATGGGTTTTCGGCTTGCAAACACCTTTTTCATCGCCGTGACGATATATTTGTGCGATTCGATATAAAAATCCTCTTCGCCTACCTTATCAATCATCTCCGACGCAATTTCCGTGTCGATTAAAAAGCAGCCGAGTAACGCCATTTCGGCGTCGCGGTTATAGGGCATCGTATTGTTTTCGTTTGCCATAATTTTTCTCCGTTTCGTGTATTAAAACATTTTTTCAAATTCTTGTAACGTTTCCGCAAATTCCTGCATTGCGTTTTCAAAGGGTTTCGCCGTCGTCAAGTCCACCCCCGCCTCTTGTAAAATGGTCACGGGGTCCGTCCTACCGCCCGAGGACAAAAAGCGGAAATAGGCGGCGAGCGCCTCCTCTCCCTCCGTCAAAATGCGGCGAACGATGGACATTGCAGAAATAATCCCCGTCGCGTATTTATAGACGTAAAAGGAATTGTAAAAGTGCGGTATTCTCGCCCACTCGTAGGCGATTTGGCTATCGTGCACTACCCCGTCACCGTAATACTTTTTGTTGAGGGCAAGGTAGGCATCGCATAAGTTTTCCTTGGTTAAAGGAACGCCGCTTTCTGCAAGGGCGTGTGCCTTTTGCTCAAACTCGGCAAACTGAGTCTGCCTGAACAGCGTCGTGCGTACCATCTCCAAATAATAGCCGAGCAGATACTTTTTAAGGTTCTCGTCCTCCGTTGTTTTCGAGAGGTATTTAAGAAGCAATACTTCGTTGACGGTGCTGGCAATCTCCGCCAAAAAGATGGTATAGTTCGCCTTTTCGTAAGGTTGCGTTCGATTGGAAAAATAACTGTGCATCGCGTGTCCCATTTCGTGAGCGATAGTAAACACTTCGTGCGTCGTCCGTTGATAATTTAAAAGTACGTACGGATGAGTGTCGTACGCGCCCGTGCAATAGGCGCCGTTGCGTTTCCCTTCCGTTTCGTAGACGTCTATCCAGCCCTCTTGCCGCGCTTTTTCAAACAGCGTAAGATACTCTTCGCCCAAAGGCGCAAGACCGCGTTTGACCAAATCGAACGCCTCGTCAAAGGGAAGGCTTATTTCCGCACCGTCGACTAAAGGCACGCTCATATCGTACATATGCTGTTCTTCTAAGCCCAGCGCTTTCTTGCGTAAGCGCACGTAGCGGTGCAAAGTCGGCAAACCCTTCTCCACCGACGAAAGCAAGTTTTCGTAAACCACGGGAGAGACGTCCTCGCCCGCCAGCGCCATTTGCATACAGCCGTCGTATTTTTTTGCCTGCGCAAAAAACATATCCTTTTTGACGTTGCCGTGATAGGTCTGCGTAATAGCGTCTATCAGTTTCGTATACGCTTCGTAATACTTTTCAAACCACTCCTTGCGTACGGCGCGGTCTGTCCCGCGCATTGCGAGCGCATAGAGAGCGTGACTCATCTGCACTTCCTCTCCGTCCAAGGTCGCCTTGGGTAAGTTGAGGTTGGCGTTGTCTAGCATCGTAAAGGTATCGTGAAAACCGCCCATCACGTCCGCCGCCAAGGAGAGCAACCCCTCTTCCTTTGCGCTTAATACGTGCGGTTTGGATTTCTTCACCCGACGCAAGGAATACTCGTACGCCGCAAAATCAGGATCGGCAATATATCCGTCTAGCGTCTCTTCGGGGAGGACGGTCAACGCAGGTTCTGCAAACGCCGTTTTGGCGGCGATTTGCGAGTACAGCGTCATGGACTTAGAGGCATACGCGGCGTATTTAGAAACGCGCACGTCTTCGTCCTTGCGCATATGTGCATAGACGTACAGTTTCTCTATACGACGGGAAAAATCCTCCGTCGTACGAAGATATTCTAACAAGACGGACTTGTCCGCAAACCCATTTTCATAGCGCGAAAAATCCATACGGGTATACTTTTCTTCTAAAGAAGAAAATTCTTCTTCCCAAGCCTTATCGTCCGTAAAAATATCTTCCGTCTTCCACTTAAAACGGAGTTGCACGTCCTGTCTTTGCATAGTTGTTTCCTTTTATTAGTTTTTAAAACTGTGGATAGGTGCGGGAATGGAGCCGCCTCTATTGATAAGTTTCGACGAGTCGCAGTTATGAACGGGCATAACGGGCGCGCGTCCCAAAAGTCCGCCGAAATTGACCTCGTCGCCCACCTTTTTACCAGGGGCGGGGATAATACGCACCGCCGTCGTCTTTTGGTTAATCATACCGATTGCCGCTTCGTCTGCGATAATCGCCGCAATCGTCGTTGCGGGCGTATCGCCGGGTACGGCTATCATATCCAGCCCTACGCTACATACGCAGGTCATTGCCTCCAACTTATCCAGCGTAATCGCGCCCTTTTCCGCCGCTTTTATCATCCCGATATCTTCGCTGACGGGGATAAACGCACCCGATAAGCCGCCGACCCTTGACGACGCCATCACGCCGCCTTTTTTGACCGCGTCGTTGAGCATGGCAAGCGCCGCCGTCGTGCCGTGACCGCCTACCGTCTCGATACCCAGTTCTTCTAAAATTGCCGCCACCGAGTCGCCGACCGCAGGGGTGGGCGCAAGGGACAAGTCGACGATACCGAATTCTGCGTGCAAACGTTTTGCCGCTTCCTTGGCAACGAGTTGTCCCGCACGGGTAATTTTGAACGCCGTACGCTTAATCATCTCCGCCGCGTCCGTAAGATTTGCGTCGGGGATTTTTTCCAAAGCGCATTTCACGACGCCAGGGCCAGAAACGCCGACGTTGACGACGACGTCCGCCTCGCCTACGCCGTGGAAGGCGCCCGCCATAAACGGATTGTCTTCTACCGCGTTGCAAAAGGCGACGAGTTTCGCCGCGCCCATACCGTCGCTGTCTGCCGTCAGGCGCGCCGCTTCTTTAAACGTCTCGCCCATCAGGCGCACCGCTTCCATATTGATACCCGACTTGGTAGAGCCTACGTTGACGGAAGAACAAAGCCTCTTTGTCGTAGCCAATACTTCGGGAATCGTCTGGATAAATTTTCTTTCGTACTCTGCCGTCGACTTATGCACGAGGGCAGAATAACCGCCTAAAAAGTCGATCCCCAATCTTTCCGCCGCGTCGTCAAGCGCCTTGCCGACAAGTGCGGATTTTTCAGGAAACGCCGCCGTTATCAAAGATACGGGAGTGACGGAAACGCGCTTATTGACGATGGGGATACCGTATTCCCCCGACAATTCGTCCGCTGTCTTGACGATGTTTTCCGCCTTTTTACAGACGAGATCGTACACCGCCGTCGCCGTCGCCTCCGCGCTATCGCGCACGCAGGAGAGCAAGGACAGACCCATCGTAATCGTACGGATGTCCAAATGCTCCTTTTCCACCATGTTAATCGTTTCTAATACGTCAAAGTTGGTAAACATTTTTTCTCCTTAGTTCAAAACGATTAAACGTTGTGCATTGCTTTAAAAATATCTTCGTGTTGCATATGGATAGCCATACCGATAGTCTTACCCATCTCGCTACACTCTTTCGCCAAAGCGGCAAGGTCGCTATCGCTTCCCGCAACTTCCACCATCATAATCATGGCAAAATATTCTCCCATAACCGTCTGAGAAATGTCCTCGATGTTGGCGCCTTTACTCGCCAAAAAGGACGATACCTTGGCGATAATCCCTTTCTTGTCCGTACCCGTTACCGTTACTACTGCTTTCATATCAGTTCTCCTCTTGCGTTTGTTCTTCTTCCGTTTTCGTTGCTTCTGCCTGTTCGTCCGTCGCAGGCGCCGTTTCTGCTACCGACGCAATTTCTTCCACCTCTTTGGGTTGCGCTTGCGGCGCGCTCGGCGCGGAAACGTTGTAGATTTTCCCGAATACAGGTCTATCTTCCCGCATCATATCTTGGGGAATCAAGCCCTTTTCAATATCCTCTTGCATCGCGCCGACACGCAATACTTTGTATTGAATAATAAAGTTGCTTTGTACGACGTAGCGGACGTAGTCGCCGCGTTCCATCTCCGGCCACTCCTGTTCGTTATCCAAATACACCTCGCGTTCCGTCCAGTCCTTACGGCGTTTATTCCACGTCCTGAACACGCAAGAGATAACGTCGACGTTATCCTTTTGCATTTGTTGCTTATAAAAGCCCATAAAGTAGTTTTCTTCGACGTTTTTGATGCCCAAGGACAAAAAGCCCATCATCTTGCAATATTTCCTGACGCGGGAAAGTTTAATCCCTACGAAAGGCACGGTGAATAAAATATACACCGCCGTACCGCCGTAAACCATCGCCTGAGGCAAGACCAAATCTTCTTTGGGATAGACGGGCAGGGTCGTATAATAGACCACCCACGCTATACAAAACGCCAAGTAGACGAGCGTGACGATCCAAAAAACCAGCCAAATCCTTTTCTTTTGTTGTAACGCCGCTTCGTAATCGGCGTCGCTATATATTGATACCATAGTTTCCCTCGCTACCCAAAATTATTCATAGATAAAGAGTACGCCGAGCGTCCCTTTGCCGCAATGGCTAGTGATGATAGAACCCGCCACCGTCTCGATGACTTCGTCAAACTCAAACGCTTCCGCTACCGCCGCTTTGGCTACGTCCACCAACTCTTTCTCGGCGGAAGAGTGGGTAACAAAACAACGTTTTTTGTCATAATCAGGATATTTTTCTTTGAGGTCTTGGACGTATTGCTTGACAATTTGCGTCATCTTGCCTCTGTATTTTACCCCGGGGACGAGTTGCCCGTCGTTCATATAAATCAAGGGATGGATTTTAAACATACCCGCCATTACTTTGACCATACCGGACACCCTGCCGCCCTTATGCAAATAGTCGAGACTGTCGGGAATAAAGGAGGTGTTTACCCTATCCCTAAGTAGATTGATTTGCGCCACGATTTCTTTTGCGGACTTGCCCTCGTCGCGCATATCTGCCGCCGCGAGCACCAATAACCCTTGCCCCGAGGACAACGCCTTACTGTCGATGACGTGCACCTTGCCGCCAAACGACTTTGCCGCCTCTACCGCAAAGTTGTGGGAGCCGCTGCTCTTTGCCGAAATGTTAAAGTGGATAAGCGCGTCGTACCCCTTTAATTCTTTTTTAAAGAAATCCTCGTAGTCGCCTACGCTGGGCGCGCTTGTTTTGGGCAAAATTTTCGTCTGCGCCACAAAGTCGAAAATATCTTGCGGCGTGATGTCCACTCCGTCAAAATACGCCTTCGTATCCAAATTGACCTGCAAGGGCAAAATGCCGATATCCCTTGTTTCCGTCAATGCGTTCAAGTCGCAAGTGCTGTCCGATGTTATCCTGATTTTAGCCATAATCTTTCTCCTTTTCTACCTTTGATGAAACTACACTAGTTAAAAAAATACGTTTTCTATTTTTGCCTGATATTTAATCGCCCAATCGGGCACCGTCCCGTAGATATCCGTCTCTTTATACAAATACTTTAATTTGGATTTGTTCTCCTTGTAACGGCTATCTTCGCTACTATAAGACGTGGAGCGGTTGTCGCCCAAGAAGAAGATTTCCCCTACCCCTACTTTGTACGGCTCTGCATAAGAGGCGAATTCATAATAATTTTTATAAGAATTTCCTGCGCCGTAGTAGGCGTAAGGCTCTTTTAATGCGGTATATTTGCTTTCGCCCGATTTTTTGAGATAGACGACCCCGTCTTTTGCATACACCGAGTCCCCTTCTTTGGCAATCAGTCGTTTGATGATAAATTTGACTTGATTGCCCGATTTGTCTATAGCGCCTTTCCACTCTGCATAGCCGTCTACTTGGACGACGATAACGTCGCCGTAGTCCGCACTATTCCACCAGCCCGTCTTTTCAACCAACAATTTTTCGCCGTGTCGCAAGGTCATATTCATCGAGTCGCCGTCTACCTGTACGCCGCTGTACGCCGTCTGCCACCAAAGGCGCAAGCCAAACACGAACATTACGATCATCGCGAGCACGAAGATGAAATTGCGATTGCTTCGGCGCTCTTTATAATGGAAAGTCTGCTCGTAAATAGGGCTGTCTTTGATTTGCTTTTCGTCCATAATTGCCCCTTACAGCCAAAGAATATTCGTTACGATGATATCGTTTTCTTCACTTTCGCAATCGAAAAGCAACGCCCTGCCTTCCGAGAATTTTTCCAGCGACGCGCCGCTTTCTTCCCCTTTGAATTCTGCCGCCGTCAAGACGATACGCTTCCATCTGCCGCCGCCTTTCACCGAGCACACGCAACTAAATCTTTCGTCCACGCCGTCGCGGGAAACGTCCACGGACACGCGCACTTTGTCGTCGCGGAAAGAATACAACTCGAATTTAAGCAAAGCGTTATCGTCGGGTAGATATTGCGGCGAACTAATCTTATACGTCTTTAATCCGCCCACCGAGGAGGCGCCGAAAATTCCGTCCGCGCCCTTTTCTATCCGCGGGATTGCCTCTTTTTCCAAAAAGATGCCGCCGATAGAATACTGCGTATGGTCGGCAACACAAAAACAATCGATGTCTTCACCGGCAAAAATCATACGGTTCTTCACCGCTTTCGCCTTGACGTCGGGATTCTTTCTAGAAACAATCTTGGACACTAGCGCAAAGCCGTTGAGATAGCGCGCATACGCGTACACGTACACGGAGGAAGTTCCCTCAAATACCGTCAGCGGACAGGTCACCCTGCCTTTTTGTATCTGCTTACCAGGCTTTGAAAAGACCTTTTGCCACTCTCTAAATACCGAACGGGTATTCCCGTCCGTCTCCGCCGCGTAAACGGCAATCTCGTCAAGCAATCCGTCGGGATCGCTCTCTACAGCCACTTCCCAAGCCCCTTCTTTCACGCTCAAAGATACGTTGAGGGGTTGAGGCAAATAAATCTCCCTGCCTTTCAAATGCTTTTGCAGGAACATATCCATATTGCTAAGCGCCTCGCCGCCGATACAGGAACCCGTATCGGAAGAATAAAATATCGCGTTATCCTTTTCGCCACCGATTCGACTAAACGTATCGTACGCTCTGTCGTAATCAAAGGCGTAATCGTTCAGGGCACACAACATCAATACGGGACACTTGACGAAAGGCGCGTAACTTTGCGACTCTATCCCCGCAATATAACGGTGGCGTTCGTCACTCATATTCGCCTGTGCCGTCTCCTCGAATTTTCTTACGTTCTTGTACGACCACCAGCCCGCTGCGTTGATGGGCACGCCGCATTTTACGTCGGGAGAAAGCATTACCTTCCAAGCAATTTCGCCCCCTAAACGTATGCCGATTACCCCGATATCCGTAGCGCCCGTTTCCTTTAAATATTTCAACGAATAAAGCGCCACCGAAGTCCACTCGTACCAACAGGTCTTGTCTGCCGAAACGCCCTTTAAATCGTACAAGCCTACCGCTTGCGTATAATTGGCGTAAGAAATAGAGGGCGGATAGACGGTATACTTACAAGGCTGCTCTTCCTCGACCGTCTCCTCTTGCGGGAGTTTTTCCTCGCGGATATTCAGCGACATAGCAAGTTGCTCGCCGTGCTCTTCTTCCAAGGGCGTCTCCACCTGTTCCTCTTGCTTAGGAGCGCCGCAATAATCGGGCATCAACACCGCGTAGCCTTTTTGCACGAAATAGGAAAGCAATTCCCCGTCCAACCCCTTTTCTGCGTCCGGCAACAGCAATATGGTAGGATATTTTCCCGCCGCGGAAGGTCTTGCGTATTTTGCGTATATACGCACTTGACCGCCGTCCGCAATTCTCCCGCCATACGTCACTTGACCGACCGTCATGCCCGTCAAATAGGTCTCTTCCTGCAACAAAAGAGGCTCTAACGGCGCGCTACAGTCGTACGTCTTCCAAAGGGATACCGCACTCAATATTTTTTCTTTTTTTTCTTGCGTCTTTTTCGCCATAACACTCCCACTCCGTCCGTCAGTAGGCAATTACTTTTACTTGGGAACTTTGCGTTTCCGTCGCGCCTGTGACGAGCACTTTGTTTTCTATGCGTTGTTTTAACTCTTCTACGTGCGAGATAAGCCCAATGGCAAAATGGTTGCCGATGAGTTTCCCCAACACGTTCATTACCGTGTCTATCAGTTTTTCGTCCAGCGTACCGAACCCTTCGTCCAAGAAGAAAAATTCGATAGGACGCATGGATTTTTGGCAAATGGCACTACTCAACGAAAGCGCCAAGGACAACGAAACCAAGAAAGTTTCTCCGCCCGAAAGGGTCTTGACCGCCCGCATATTGCCGCCGTTTAAGTTGTCGCCGATACGGAATTCTCCTTCGTAAACAAGGAAATATTTTCCGCCCGAAAGGGACAACAGCGTCCTAGATGCATCCACGCAAATCTCTTGCAAATATTCGCTGGCTATAAAGTCCAAAAACTGATTGTTTTTTATCAGCGCGCGAATCTCGTCCCATAAATCGAACTGTCTGCGTTTTTCTTTGAGTTCCGCCTCGATGGAAAGACATCTGCCGTGCGCCTCTTCCAACCGCTGTAATTGCTCTTCCAAAGCCGCTATCGTACGGATCAGCCCCTCTCGGCTCTCCTTTTCTTCTGCAAAAAGCGCCCGCTTTGCCGACACCTCTTCTGCCGTAATTTCAATCTCTGCCGCGGGTTGCAGGGCTTGCTTTTGCGCCTGCTTTGCCGATAAACTGCCGAAAAACGAACGGCATTTTTCCTGCGCCGCGCCCTCGTCGGGGATTTCCGCTACGAGAGACGTCGCCTGCGCAACATTGGCAAAACTGCCCTCTTGCAACTGCTTTGCCAAATCCTTCGTCGCGTCCTCTTCTTGAGATTTGTACGCCTGAAAAAGCCCGTATTGCTTTTCCCTTTCGGCTAACGCCGTTGCACCCTTTTCCGCCGCCGCTTTGACCACCCTTTCCGCTTGGGCTTTTTGCAACTCCGTCCGCTCTTTTTCTTTCAACAGCCCCTCTTCGTCGCCCAGTTTTAAGGCGTCGGCAAGCCGTAAATTCAGTTCCTCGATTTGCGCCTTATAAGCGACGCCCTCTCTCGTCAACGCCGCTTTTTGCGCCTCGGTAGCGCGTTGCGCCGCCCTTTCGGCAAGCAAATTGGCGTGTCTTTCGCTAAGTTGACGTCTCTTCTTTTCTATGGCGTCGTATTCTGCCCGAGCCTGTAAGATATCAAACCTGCCGTCAGCCTTTTCGACGGTGTATTTTTCAAGGAGTTTTTCCACCGACGGCGCCGTCACGGGATACTCTTTTTGCAACGCCCGTAAATCCTCGCACACCTCGGCGTATTCCTTTTCCAGCAACGCGCCTTTGAAATGCAAGATCAAATACTCTTCTAAACTGCCTGCTACACCGAGCCCTTCCAACTGCTTTTCCACGTCCGCAAGCAGACGGTCAAAATCTCGTTTGTCGTCGGGCAACGACGCGTATTCTTTCCTTGCCGCCGCATACTTTTCTTTAACCGCTTCTAACAGGTTTATGTCCTCTTTCGCCGACTGCAACGTCTTTAAGCCCTGTTCGATACGGAAGAGTTTCTCTTCGTACGCGCCCGCTTTTAAAGCCTCCGTCGCCTCTCTTTCTTCCGTCGTCGCCACTTGCATCGTCCGCTCGGCAAACGCGGCTTTTTCTAGTGCGTTTTTGCTCGCTTCCGCCGCCTTTTGCTTTGCCGTATCCAAGGCAATCAGTCCTTTCGCCTCGGCAAGGCGCTGCAATTTTTGCTCCAACACAACGTAATAGCCTTGCTGCGATTCTAACGCCGACAACTCCTCGCATACCTTTTCATAACGCAATTTTTCCGCTTGGTCGCGCTCCGCTTTCTCTAGCGTTTCTTGCGCTATGGCGCAGGACTTATCCGCCTTCTCGAACGCCAGCCTGCCCGCCTGTAATTCTGCCTTCTTTTGCAAGAGGTTTTCTTCTCTTCCGTCGGTGTTTTCTTGCAAGCGACCCTCTAAAACCTCTATTTCTTTTTGCGTTTGGTCGCACTTTGCACGGACCGTTTTACCCAATTTTTCCCCGTACTTTTCAAGCCCAAAGAGACGGGCGACCAACTTCATACGCTCGGCGTTAGAGGACTTAACGAGCCCTGCAAACTCCCCTTGCGGCAAGGCGATACACTTTTTAAAATCCTCGAACTCTAGCCCGATAATTTCGCCCAATTTGTCGTCCACCTCTTGGGTGCCCTCGGCTACGGGAGTCCAGTCCTCCCCTTTTTTTTCGTAGAGGTGCGCTTTATTTCCCGACGCCTTTCTCTTGCGTTCTCTATGCACGCGATAGGATCTGCGTTTGCCAGCATGCATAATCTCAAAGTCGAAAATTACGTACGCGCTGTCGAGGCGATAGTTGATACACTCGTTTTGTGCGCCCACCGCACGGTCAATTTTTCCGTACAAAGCAAGGTGGATACAATCCAAAATGGTGCTTTTACCGCTACCCGTATCCCCAAAAATGCCGAAAACCCCGCCCGAGAGCAACTTTTGGAAGTCAATCACGGCTTTTTGCGAAAAACTGTTGATTCCGCAAAATTCAAGGTAAACGGGTTTCATTTCTTTCTCCTTTTATTCTTCTTGCAACAGGGATAAAAACAAAGTTTTAAGTTCTTCTTTCGGCTCGCGGTCAAATTTGCTGCGGTAATAGGCGTTGAGCAATTCTTCATCCGTCAAGCCTTTGCGCGATTGCAGCGACGTCTTTTCTTCGTTGCGGATTTCCGTCAACAACGACACCAGATTCTCCTTTGCCGAAAGACTTGCCGATTGGCTTTGAAGTAGCGGCGCGTCCAACAGCAATTTCAATTCTACGTAAGTCTCGGGATAAGTATCCAACAGCCGCAAGCCGTCCTCGACGCTTGCCGCCTCCAACCTTACGAGGGGGCGCCCCGATCGCAGAGAAATCTCTTTCAAATTCTCTACCCCCAAGGAAGTGAGGTCGAATACCTGCACGCTCTTTTCCGTCCTCTCGTCAAAAGAATATTGCAAGGGGGAACCGCTGTAATAGACGTTCGCCCCCATCTTTTGCTTTTTATGTAAGTGACCGAGGGCTACGTAATCGCATGGCGGCAACGTTTCGCGCGCCACCGCGCGTGCGCCGCCAAGGTCAATCTCCCTTTCGCTATCGCTGACAAGCCCCCCTGCCACGAAGATATGCGCCAGCAACACGGACGGCAATTTTTCCGTATTACCCGACGTGCACTCGTCAAACCACTTTTGCATCAATTCGGCAAACGGCGTGCCCGCCTTCTCTTCTTTAAATCTCGCCTCGTTGGGATAGGGAAGCGTAGCCACGTACACCTTGTCCTCACCCTTCTCAAAGACGACGTATCCTTTCCCCGATTGCACGGGATAGACGCTACCACGGCGCGTAGGCGCAATAGGTGCGCGCGCGTTGCCGACCACGTAAACGCCTAATTCTTCACAGACGGGGGCAGACGCAGACAAACGTACGCCGTCGTCGTGATTGCCGCTGATCATCAACACCGCCCTGTCAGGACTCGCCAATTTTTTGACGGCGCGGAAAAACAAATCCTCCGCCTCGGCGCTGGGCGTATAGGTATCAAAGATATCCCCCGCCACCAAGAGCAATTCTACCTTTTCCTCCTCGCAAATGCGGGCTATTTCATCCAAAACTTGCACCTGTTCTTGCAGACGTTCTCTGCCCATTAGACGTTTGCCGATGTGCCAATCGGACGTATGCAAAATACGCAAGCGCGTGCCCTCCTTTTTTCGTCTTTTTTGCTTTTTTTGCCGTTTCCCTTTAAAATGGGTTGCAATTTTTTAGGAAAGCGGTTATAATAAGTTTTACCTTTGAGGTTTGGAAAAGGATACCGATTCCGTTTCATTATACAACATTTCTTAAAAGAAAGCAACATTTCTGCTTAAAAAGAGAGAAATTTTTCCTCAATTTTCACATTTCACGGAGAAAAAACGGACTTTAGTCCGTTGCACGCAAAGGAGAAAGCATGGCATTTTGCGCATTTGCCAAGGAGGGCGGCGACAACGCTTATACCTCGCTTGACAACAAATTTATCGTCAAATATATGCCCGACGCAACCGACTTGCAAGTAAAGGTCTACCTTTACGGGCTTTTTCTTTGCGGTAGCGGCAGCGATTTTACCCTTTCTTCTATGGCAGAAGTGTTGAAAACGGACGAAGAAAGCGTCAAAGAAGCGTTTGCCTATTGGCAAGATTACGACCTCGTACAAATCCTCAGCAAGGACGACGAGCCCTTCTACGTCGAGTACCTCCCCGTCCGCGCCTCCAGCGGAAAGCCTAAAAAAATTAAATACGAAAAATACGCCGATTTCAATACCGAGTTGCAAAGAAAATTGCAAAAAGTCGGCAAACCTTTGCCCTATAACGAAGCGGTCAAATATATGCGCTTCTTAGAAGAAAACGATATTCAACCGATGGCGTTTTTATTGATTGCGGAGTACTGCATCAACAAGCAAGGAGAAGGCGTATCCGCTTACTATATCTTCAACAAAGCGAAAAAGTATATCCAAAACGGTTGGACGACGTACGACCTCGTCGAGCGTGCGCTGGCTGGCTACAACGCACACGAAAAAGAGGTTTCTCTCCTCTTCTCTGCCCTGTCCCTTTCTAGAAAAGCAGACGACGCTGACTATGCCGTTTACCAAAAATGGTTGGACCAGGGCTTTGACAAAGGCGGAATTCTTGCCGCAGCAAAGCATCTTAAAAAAGGAACGTTACAATCTTTGGCACTCGTCATAGAAGAACTTGCCGAAAAAGCGAAATTTACGGCGACGGACGTCAAAAATTATCTTAGCGAACGGGAAGAACTAGCCAATCTTACCTTCCGCGTCGCCAAAAAACTCGGGGTCAAAGTCAGCAACCCCGCCCCCTTTATCGACGAATATATCCGCAAATGGAAGGAATACAGCTTTGAAGACGAATCCATCCTCGACGCCGCCCTCTTCTGTCTTAGGACGGGCAAGACGGATTTTGCCTCGCTCGACGATTTCCTTGAAAAATTGTTTACGGACGGGATCCTTTCGTTGGAAGCCGTTTCTTCTCTTCTCAAAGAAAAGAACGCCGACCTCAAACTGTTTAGCAAAATTCAAGATCTTTGCGGCATCCCCAGAAAGAGCGAAGCGGGACTTTCGCTTTTGCACGTTTGGAGAGGCTGGAATTTTAGCGACGAAATGATTTTGGAGGGGGCAAAACGAGCGGCAGGCACCGCTTCCCCTATCCCTTATATCAATAAAATCCTTGCAGGCTGGAAAGAAAACGGCGTATTCAGCGTGGCGGCAATTCCCGAAACGGTACCTGCGGCGCAAAAACCGACCTTCGTCAACCCCGCCGTAGAAGCAGTCAACGCAAAAGCGGACAGAGAAAACTTCTACGCCGCAAGAAGAGCAAAAGCCGAACGCATTGCCGAAAGGTATCTGCAAAAGGCAATGGGCAATGAAGAATTCGCGTCCGTTTCGGCGGAAATTACCCGTATGCAATTACAACTTGCCAAAGCGGAAATGTACGGGGACGCAAACTTGCCTACCCTGCAAGCGCAAGAAACGGCTTTGAAAAAGCGTAAACAAGAAATTTTAAAAGAGATGGGACTGACCGAAGCGCACATTATCCCTCAATACGCCTGCAAAAAGTGTAACGATACGGGATTCTTGCAAAGCGGAAAAGCCTGCGATTGCTACAAAGCGTAATTTTGGCCGTGATAGATTTTTCGCAACAGGATTTTTTAAAAATTTTTGCAAAGTGGCGGAAAAACGCTTGCCTTTTTTGAAAAAATACAGTACTATAATATGGCTTTTGAATGAAAGCCTTTGCAGAGATGGCTGAGTGGCTTAAGGCGCACGATTGGAAATCGTGTGATGCAGGAATGTATCCGGAGGTTCAAATCCTCTTCTCTGCGCCACGAAAAACCCCGAAAAACGGGGTTTTTTGCTTGTTTTTGGGCGTTTTTAGCCCATTTTTGCACTTTCTCCCCTCATCGGCGAAAGTGCTATTTTTTTACCCGTTTTTAGCATTTACCCCACTTTTTACCCCACTTTTTGCCTTTGAAAAAAGCGCTAATCT
>JAFTQO010000010.1 GCA_017462735.1 Clostridia bacterium | reverse complement strand
TTGAAACCTCTCTTAGGTACGCGACGAGCGATAGGCATTTGACCGCCTTCAAACCCGGGACGGACACCGCCGCCACTACGCGCCCATTGACCTTTGTGACCTTTACCAGAGGTTTTGCCTAAGCCCGAGCCGATACCACGACCAAGTCTTTTGGACTCTTTTTTAGCCCCTTCTGCGGGGGACAGAGTATCTATTCTCATTGTATATCTCCTTAGACGTTTTCTACTTTTACGAGGTGTTTTACCTTTGCAATCATACCTTGTACTGCAGGGGTATCCTCAAGTTCTTTGGAAGAACGGATTTTCTTAAGACCAAGTGCCGAAATCGTGCCTTTTACAGCGTCGACTTGACCAATCGTGCTCTTTACAAGCGTAACTTTAATTTTCGCCATTTTTCCTTCCTCCGTCTTAACTCAAAATCTCTTCTACGGTCTTACCGCGAAGGGCAGCAACTTGTTCTGCCGTCTTGAGTTCCTTCAACCCTTCTACAGCCGCTTTTACGCAGTTGCTGGGGGTTTGATAACCGTGAGATTTCGTTCTGATATTCTTTACGCCTACGGCTTCCATTACCGCACGGACAGGACCGCCTGCGATAACACCGGTACCTTCTTCAGCGGGCATCATCAAAACTGCGCCACGGCCGAATTTACCGATTACTTGGTGAGGGATCGTACCGTCTACGATGGATACGGAAACCATATTTTTCTTTGCGCGAAGAGTAGCCTTATCGATTGCTTCGGGTACTTCTTTTGCTTTACCCGTGCCTACACCGATTTTACCCTTGCCGTCACCGACGATAACAAGCGCAGCAAAGCGCATGTTCTTACCGCCTTTAACAACCTTGGTTACACGGTTAACTTCGATCAGTTTTTTAATCAAACCGTCGTCTTCGGCTTGTCTTCTTTGAGGTCTTCTTTCTCTCTTTTCGTCTGCCATTGTCCTCTCTCCTTAGAATTTAAGTCCCGCTTCACGCGCGCCTTCTGCAACTGCCTTTACACGGCCCGTGTAAAGATAGCCGCCTCTGTCGAATACAACTGCTTCAACGCCCTTTGCCATTGCTCTTTCTGCGGCTACGGCGCCTACTACCTTGGCAGCATCCGTTTTGCTCATCCCTGCAATCTTTTCTTTGACTGCTTTGTCCATCGTGGACGCAGACGCAAGCGTTACGCCGCCTTTGACGTCGCCTGCTCTATCGTCGATAACTTGGACGTAGATGTGGTTGAGGCTTCTGTATACGTTCATACGGGGGGTTTCTGCCGTACCCGTAATCGTCTTTCTTACGCGCAGATGACGTTTTTGTCTAACTGCATTTTTATCAATTTTAGAAATCATACTTCACGCCTCCTTACTTCTTGCCCTTACCAGAGGTCTTACCTTCCTTATGTTCTACGACTTCGCCTTTATAGCGAATACCGTAGCCATGGTAAGGTTCGGGTACTCTGACCGCCCTGATGTTGGCTGCCGTTTGACCGACAACTTCTTTGCTGATGCCGGATACAACGACGTCCGTCAGGGTAGGACATTCGAATTTGATACCTTCAGGTGCTACAAATTCAACAGGGTGGGAGAAACCTACGTTCAGCACCAACTTGTTGCCTTGTACGGCTGCTTTCCAACCGACACCTTTTACTTCCAACGCTTTTACAAAGCCGTCCTTTACGCCCATTACCATACCGTTAACAAGCGCGCGGTACAAGCCGTGCTTTGCGTTCGTTTCCGCTTTGTCGTCAAGCGCTTTAACCAAAAGGTTTGCACCGTCCATTTCAAAGCCGATGTTGCCCACTACTTCTCTCGAAAGAGTGCCTTTGGGGCCTTTTACCGTGACGACGCCGTCCTTAAAATCTACCGTTACGCCAGCAGGGATTGCGATAGGCATTTTACCAATTCTCGACATTTCTTTTCCCTCCTGTTACCATACGTAGCAAAGAACTTCACCGCCAACGTTGGCTGCCTTTGCTTTCTTGCCCGTCATGATACCTTTGTTGGTGGAAAGGATAACCGTACCGAAACCACCGAGCACTCTGGGCATATCGGCTACGCCTGCGTATGCACGAAGGCCGGGCTTGGAAACACGTTGCAAGCCGGAGATAACCGATTTTTTGTCGTCATATTTCAAAGTGATTGCAATCTTGCCGTTGTAACCGTCTTCAACGATTTTTACGTCTTTAACCCAACCTTCTTCCAACAAAATTTCAGCGATGGCTTTCTTTTCGTTGGAGGCAGGGATTTCTACGCCGTCTTTTTTAGCCGTGATTGCGTTTCTAATTCTTGTAAGCATATCTGCGATAGGATCTGTCATTTTCTTTACCTCCTATTACCAGCTCGATTTCTTAACGCCAGGGATTTCACCCTTGTACGCAAGGTTTCTAAAGCAAATACGGCATACACCGTACTTTCTCAGTACTGCGTGAGGTCTGCCACAAATGCTACATCTCGTGTACGCTCTCGTAGAAAACTTAGGCGTTTTTTGCTGTTTATTTATCATTGCTTTTTTTGCCATGTTCGTTTCTCCTTACTTCTTGAAAGGCATACCGAGCGCTCTAAGCAACTCTCTTGCCTCTTCGTCCGTTTTCGCAGTCGTGACGATTGCTACGTCCATACCTCTGATCTTCTCCACTTGGTCGTACGTGATTTCAGGGAAAATCAGTTGTTCTTTCAAACCGACGGAATAGTTGCCGCGGCCATCGAACGCTTTTGCCGATACACCTCTAAAGTCACGAAGACGGGGAAGCGCGATGGAAACGAACTTGTCGTAGAAGTTATACATTCTTTCGCCGCGAAGGGTTACTTTGATACCGACGTTTTGGCCTTCTCTTACTTTGAAGTTTGCAACCGATTTCTTGGCTTGCGTCAAGATGGGTTGTTGACCGGAAATCAACTTGATTTCGTTAGCCGTCGTTTGTACCGATTTCGCGTTGTCTTTGATGTCACCGAGACCCGTGTTGATAACAATCTTAACGAGTTTGGGGCATTCCATAACCGATTTGTAGCCAAACTTTTTCATAAGGAAAGGTACTACTTCTTTTTCGTACTTTTCTTTTACTCTGTTTTTATATACTTTTTCTGCCATGTCTGTCTACCTCGTTACTTGTTTTCCGTGGTTTCAGCCGTTTCAGCGGCGGGTTTTGCCGCACGCTTTCTCGTTCTCTTCTTAGGTGCTTCTTCCGCTGCCGCTGCTGCTTTAGCCGCTGCTTTCTTGGAGTAAACCTTGTCAAGAACTGCGCCACATGCACATACTCTTACCTTTTTGCCGTCTACAACGCTGTGTTTTACGCGTACTGCTTTACCGCAAGTAGGGCACACCACTTTTACGTTGGAAACGTCGATAGGTCCAGGTACTTCTACGATTTTGCTGGTTTCATTGGCTTTTCTTGCCTTTTCGTGCTTCTTTTGGATGCGAACACCTTCTACTACGATGGTGTTTGCCTTAGGAGAGGTGGCAAGGACTTTTCCCTGTACGCCTTTGTCTTTACCGGCGATTACAAGTACGTTATCATTTACTTTTACGTTCATTGTTTCATCCTCCTAAATTAAAGCACTTCGGGAGCAAGGGAGATAATCTTCATATAGTCCTTATCTCTCAATTCTCTCGCGATCGGCCCAAAGATACGGGTACCCTTGGGTTGTTTGTTGTTGTCGATGATTACTGCTGCGTTTTCGTCGAATCTGACGAACGTGCCGTCGGCTCTTCTAATACCCTTTACGCTTCTTACGATGACCGCTTTTACTACGTCACCTTTTTTTACTGCGCCACCGGGGGTTGCCGTCTTAACGGACGCTACGATTACGTCGCCGATGTTGCCCGTTTTACGGAAGGAGCCGCCTAATACTTTAATACACATCAACTCTTTAGCGCCGCTGTTGTCAGCCGCTTTGAGTCTGGTTTGAGCTTGTATCATAACTTTTCTCTCCTTCTAATTACTTCGCTTTTTCGACGATTTCAGCGACGCGCCAGTTCTTATCTTTGCTAAGTTTTCTCGTTTCTACGATTCTAACTTTGTCGCCTACGCCACATTCGTTGTTTTCGTCGTGCGCCTTAATACGTTTACTTTTCGTAATGGTTTTCTTGTAAAGGGGGTGCTTGCTCTTATCGGTGATTTCTACGACAACCGTCTTTTCCATTTTATCGGAAATAACAAGCCCGATTCTTTCTTTTCTCAAATTTCTTTCCATAATCGTCTACCTCCACTTTACGCTTTGAGTTCACGCGCGCGGATTTCCGTGTTTACGCGAGCGATGTCTCTTTTGCAAGTTCTGATGGATACGGGGTTTTCAAGTTGACCGGAAGCCAAACGGAAACGAAGGTTGAAAAGTTCGCTCTTAAGTTCCGCGAGTTTCTTAACCAATTCTTCGTTGGTCATTTCTTTCACTTCTTTATTCTTCATTATTGTTCGCCTCCTTCAACCGTTTCTGCTTCCGCAACAACAGTTTCTTTCTTGACAAACTTGCACTTAACGGGCAATTTGTGGGATGCAAGACGCATTGCTTCTCTTGCAACTTCTTCACTTACCCCTGCCATTTCGAACATAACACGGCCGGGTTTTACCACTGCTACCCAGTATTCTACCGAACCTTTACCAGAGCCCATACGGGTTTCTGCAGGTTTCTTCGTGATGGGTTTGTGGGGGAAGATGTCAATCCATACTTTACCGCCACGTTTGATGAATCTCGTCATCGCGATACGGGCTGCTTCGATTTGGTTGGATTTAATCCAGCCGAGTTCTTCGGATACGAGCGCGTATTCGCCGTATGCGATTACGTTACCTTTCGTAGCCTTACCTTTCATCGTGCCGCGATGTTGTCTACGTCTTTTTACTCTTTTGGGAATTAACATTACTGTTCGCCTCCTTCAAAGGACTTCTTCGCGCTTCTAATCACTTCGCCTTTGTAAATCCAGCATTTTACGCCGATACAACCGAAGGTCGTGTGCGCTTCCGCAAAACCGTAGTCGATGTCCGCACGAAGCGTTTGAAGGGGAATAGAACCTTCGTGATAACTTTCGCTTCTTGCGATTTCAGCGCCGTCCAAACGGCCGCTAACCATCATTTTGATACCCTTAACGCCAGCGCGCATAGAGCGGCCAATCGCTTGCTTCATGCAACGACGGAAAGACATACGTTTCTCAAGTTGAGCCGCCACGCCTTCTGCTACGAGTTGCGCGTCGCAATCGGGCTTTCTTACTTCGGTGATGTTGATGCTTACCGTCTTACCGCCGGTAAGTTTTGCCAAATCTTTTTTAATCGTCTCTACTTCGGCGCCTGCTTTACCGATGATAACGCCAGGACGTGCCGTGTAGATGGTTACAACGATTCTCGTTGCAGCACGTTCAATCAAGATTTTGCTGACTGCCGCTGCATAGTACTTCTTTTTCAAGAAGGTACGGATTACGTTGTCTTCTTTAAGAAACTTGGAGAATTCTTTCTTATCTGCATACCATTGGGTGTTCCAACCGTTGATAACGCCGACTCTCAGGCCGTGAGGATTAACTTTTTGTCCCATTATACTTCTCCTTCTAATTTCTTAACGTCGAGAATTACCGTGATGTGGCTCGTTCTCTTCAAAATTGCGTGACCTCTACCTTTGGATACGGGTTGCATTCTCTTGAGCATTTGGCCGCCGTCTGCGTAGCATTCTGCTACGTACAAGTCAGCCTTGTCCATACCCATGTTGTGTTCAGCGTTAGCCGCCGCAGACATCAAAACTTTTTTGATGGCAAGCGCGCTGCCGTTTACGCTGTAATCGAGGATCGCTTTCGCTTCTTTATAACTCTTCCCGCGGATCAAGGCAAGAACCGTTCTTACTTTGTAAGGGGAAACTCTAACGTATTTTGCGACTGCATAAGGGCGTTTTTCTCTATTTTCTGCAACCCTTTGCGTCTTTTTAATCATATTCGTTGCCATTTTTCTTCTCCTTATCTCTTACCGGGTGCGGTGGTTTTTGCCGCGTGGCCGTGGAAGGTGCGGGTAGGCGCAAATTCGCCCAATTTGTGACCAATCATATCTTCCGTTACGTATACGGGCACGTGCTTACGACCGTCGTATACTGCAATCGTATGACCTACGAAATCAGGGAAGATCGTAGACGCTCTCGACCACGTTTTGATTACTTTCTTTTCGTTCGCAGCGTTCATTGCTTCAATTCTGCTGAACAATTTCGCTTCGACGTAAGGTCCTTTCTTTACGCTTCTAGACATTTTTCAATCCTCCACTTAGTTGATTCTCTTAAGAATGAACTTGTTGGTTGCATTCTTCTTCTTTCTGGTCTTGTAGCCAAGAGCGGGCTTACCCCAAGGCGTCATAGGACCTGCGTGACCGATAGGAGACTTACCTTCACCACCACCGTGAGGGTGATCAACAGGGTTCATAACCGAACCTCTGACTTCGGGTCTCAAACCGAGATATCTTGCTTTACCTGCTTTACCCAAGGAAACGAGTTCGTGGTCGACGTTGCCGACTTGACCGATGGTCGCACGGCATTTTACGTGCACGTATCTCATTTCGCCGCTGGGCATACGAAGGGTCGCATACTTACCTTCGATAGCCATGATTTGCGCAGAAATACCAGCGCTTCTTGCGATTTGGCCACCCTTACCTGCGGTAAGTTCTACGTTGTGTACCATCGTACCTACGGGGATATTTTCCAAAGGAAGGGCGTTGCCAACTTTGATATCCGCGTTGGGACCGCTCATAACTTTGTCGCCTACGTTGAGACCTACGGGCGCAAGAATATACGCCTTTACGCCGTCCGCATACGCGATAAGCGCGATGTGCGCGCTTCTGTTAGGGTCATATTGAATGCTCTTAACCGTTGCGGGAATATCGTCTTTGATACGCTTGAAGTCGATGATACGGTATTTTCTACGGTTACCACCACCGATGTGTCTCGTGGTGATTCTACCTAAGTTGTTACGGCCACCGCTATGACGTTGGTCGTGCATCAAGGATTTTAAGGGCTTATCCCCCGTCAAATCGTCGTTGGTCAAAACCGTAACGAAACGGCGACCTGCAGACGTGGGTTTATACGATTTAATAGCCATTTTCTAGTTCCTCCTCATTAAGTCAAAGACTCAAAGAATGCGATGGGCTTGCTGCTTTCTTTCAAAGTAACGATAGCCTTCTTACAATCGGGCGTGTAGCCTTCGTGTCTACCCATTCTCTTGAGTTTACCTTTGCAGGTAACGGTGTTAACGCTGGCAACTTCTACGCCGAAAAGGCTTTCTACTGCCTGCTTGATTTGAATCTTGTTTGCGTCTTTCTTCACGATGAACGTGTATTTTTTATCCGCAATCCCGTCGTAACCTTTTTCGGTAAGCACGGGCTTCAAAATGATGTCTTCTGCAAACATTACGCGTTCACCTCCTGGAATTTTTCAACCGCGGTCTTGGTGAAAACCACTTTGTTGTTAGCAACTACTTCGTAGGTGCTAAGTTGCGCCAAAGGCAACGTTTGTACGCTTTGGATGTTAGCCGCCGCGCGGATTACGAGCACGTCGTCGTTGTCCATTACGATAAGCGCCGTCTTGTCAAGGCCGAGAGCCTTCACAAAAGCAACCATTTCTTTCGTCTTGCCTTCTGCAACCTTCAATTCGTCTACGACGATAAATTCGCCGTCGGCAACTTTCTTGGAAAGCGCGGAGAAAAGCGCTTGCTTCTTCGCCGTCGCGTTCATCTTCTTGGAGAAATCGCGGGATTTGGGTGCGAACACTACGCCACCTTTAATCCATTGAGGCGCGCGGATGGAGCCTTGACGGGCACGACCCGTACCTTTTTGTCTCCAAGGTTTAATACCGCCCCCTCTTACTTCGCTTCTCGTAAGGGTGGATTTCGTACCTTGTCTTTCGTTTGCAAGACGGGTAACGACTGCTTGATGAATCAAAGACTCTCTGTATTCTACGCCGAAAACGCTGTCGTTAAGTTCGATGCTGCCTACTTCGGAGCCTGCCATATTTAATACTTTAATAGCCGCCATTTTCGTATCTCTCCTTATTTGCTCTTAACGCTGTTGGATACGGTCACGATGCTACCCTTAGGACCGGGGATTGCGCCTTTGATGAGAAGGACGTTTCTGCTTACGTCTACCTTGACGATTTCAAGGTTTTGGATCGTAACGTTCTCCACACCGTATTGACCAGCGAGGTGCTTATGCTTGAAAACTCTCGAAGGGTCGCTGATAGAGCCCATAGAACCAGGTTCTCTGTGTACAGGGCCTACACCGTGCGTTTCTTTCAAGCGATGTTGGTTCCATCTCTTGATAACGCCCGTGAAACCGTGACCTTTCGTCACGCCGGATACGTCTACCTTGTCGCCTGCCGCGAAGACGTCCGCTTTGATTTCAGCACCTACCGTATAGGTTTCTGCGCCATCAATTCTGATTTCCTTCAAAACTTTGTGGGGTTTCAAACCGGCTTTCTTGAATTGGCCGAGTTCGGGTTTGTTGAGCGCCTTTTCGCTGGTTTCGATGAAACCAAGTTTGAGGGCTGCATAACCGTCGTTTTCCACAGTCTTAACTTGTACTACGGGGCAAGGACCTGCCTCCACTACCGTCACGGGAATCATTTTCCCGTCTTGCGCAAACAGTTGCGTCATGCCAACTTTGCGTCCGATGATTGCTTTATTCATAGATAAAGTTCACTCCTTAAAAATTTTTATTTATTCTCGAATACCTTTGAAAGTATTTCTCGGCAAAAGGTTACAGTTTAACTTTGATGTCTACGCCTGCGGGGAGGTGGATAGAATCAAGCAACTTTGCATTGGGCGAATAGATGTCGATGATACGCTTGTAGGTGCGCATTTCGAATTGTTCGCGAGAGTCTTTGTATTTGTGAGGGGAACGAAGGATCGTCACGATTTCTCTTTCCGTAGGAAGGGGAATAGGACCGGAGATCTTTGCACCGCTCTTCTTCATCGTTTCCACGATTCTGCTTGCCGCTTCGTCAACGAGTTCGTGATCGTAAGCCGCCAACTTAATTCTGATTTTTTGTACTGCCATTGTTGTTACTCCTTTTATACTAACTTTTTATTTTCGCTGTATCAACACATCCGTGTGTATCGAGGTTTTCCGCAAAATAAAAACACTCTTTTTTACCGAGCATTTCGCGTAAAGCCTCGGTTAGTCGCAGGAGTCTAGCCCCCACTTTTGTCCACGGAAATTATCTGTCAGGACGGCTTTTTGTCCCGTTTTGCAGTAACTTCCCGCTTCAACCCTATACAACGCATAATTACACAGCCTATCTATAATATCAAAAATGCAAGCGTCTGTCAACTGTTTGGACAAACTTTTTTAATTTTTTTGAAAAATTTTTTCTCCGCACCTTTTATTGCCCTTTTGGACGTTTTTTATACCTCTATATACGCGTGCGCGCGCGTCAATATAATAATATTGTCTACTTTGGATAGAAAAAACGTCCCCCGTTTAGGAGACGTCTTTATCAAAATCAAAAAAATCGTATACGTATTTATCGACGAAAGCACGCATCTTTTCTTCGTCGCGGGCAGAGTACTTATCGTATACTCCTACCGTTTTCATCCCCACCGAGTGGGCGGTTGCCAGCGCTTCGGCGCTATCGTCCACAACAACACAATCGCAAAGCGGTAATCCTACCTCTTTTGCAACGGCAAGATACAGATTTGGGTCCGATTTGGTTTTTTGAAACTCTGCCACCGACCAACAACCATCGAACATTTCGTAAAGTTCCAGCCGCCTTAAACAAGGCAGAAAAAATTCCCTAGGACTACCCGTCAACAAATACAGGCGGTTTCCCTCCGTCTTTAAGCGGCGCAAAAGAGGTTCCACCCCTTTATTTGCCCCTACCGTGTACGAGTATACGCGCACAAGTCTGTCAATCAATGCATCAAAGACCTCTTCCGCGCTGTTGCCCAGTCCAAACTCTTTATAGAAGTAAGATGCAATTCCTTTATAGCCAAGCGGCAACATAATGGACACGATATCGTCTGGATAGTCCACACCGCTTTCCTTTAAAAAACCGAGCAACGCGTCGATTGCAGGGTCCATCGAGTCAACAAGCGTACCGTCAAAATCAAAGATATACCCTTTCATCGCTTACCTGTTTTTGTCCTTAAAGCGTGCTTTGGCGCGAAGTTCGCCGTTCAAAATACGCTTACGGATACGCAAGGATTTGGGGGTAACTTCCAACAACTCGTCGTCGGCAATAAACTCTAAACATTCTTCAAGACTCATTTTTGTCACAGGAACGAGAGTCAAGGCATCGTCGCTACCCGAAGAACGGGTATTGGTCAGGTGTTTCGTTTTGCAGACGTTGACGTTGATATCGTCTGCTAAGTTGGTATAGCCTACGACCATCCCTTCGTACACGGGCGTACCCGCACCGATAAATAAAGTGCCTCTGCCCTGCGCATTAAATAATCCGTACGTGACCGCATCACCCGTCTCAAACGCCACGAGCGAACCCGTGTTGCGGCGTTGCATATCTCCTTTGTACGGCTCATAACCAAAAAAGATGGTGTTCATAATCCCTTGACCTTTGGTCGCCGTCAAAAATTCGCTTTTGTAACCAAACAAGCCACGGGAGGGAACGGAGAACTCCAAGCGCATACGGCTACCGATTGCCGTCATATGCATCAGTACCCCTTTTCGATTGCCCATAGCCGAAAAGACGGGACCCGTCATATCTTCAGGCACGTCAGCAACGAAACGCTCGATAGGTTCGTTCAAAACCCCGTCGATTTCTTTATACAACACCCTCGGCGTGGAGACTTGGAACTCATACCCCTCACGGCGCATTGTCTCAATCAAGATAGAGAGGTGCATTTCCCCTCTGCCGCAAACGCGGAAACTATCCGTCTGGTCGGTATCGTTGACCCGCAAAGAAACGTCACGGAGCAATTCGTGATACAGCCTGTCACGGAGTTGGCGGGAGGTAACGAATTTACCCTCTTTACCCGCAAAAGGACTGTCGTTGACGGAAAAAGTCATCTCCACCGTCGGCTCTTCAATGCTGACGAATTGCACGGGCTCCACTTTTGCAGGGTCGCATACGGTGTCCCCGATATTCAGCCCTTCAATCCCTGAAAAGACGACGATATCGCCCGCTTTTGCCTCTTCGACCAGCGTCCTTTCCAGCCCTTCGATTTGGTACAAATTGACGATACGGCAATTGGTTCGTACCTTGCTATCGTTGAAGTTGCACACGGACACGGGTGCGTTGACTTTGAGTTTCCCGCGTTCTATCCTGCCGATACCGATACGCCCGACGAACTCGTTGTAGTCGATACACGACACCAAAAGTTGCCCTGCGCCGTCGACGTCCACTTCTTTCGCGGGGATCGTCTCCAAAATGGTATCAAACAGGGGCGCCAAGTCCTCTTCTTGTTTGTCTGCGTCCAAAGAGGAGGTGCCTTGTCTGCCACAACAATAGACGATGGGACTGTCAAGTTGCTCGTCCGTCGCGTCGAGTTCCATCATTAAAAGTTGCATCTCTTCCACGACCTCGGCAATGCGGGCGTCGGGACGGTCGACTTTGTTAATGACGATAATCAGTTTCAGCCCCAATTCTAACGCTTTTTGTAAAACAAAACGAGTTTGAGGCAAAGGACCTTCCGCCGCGTCTACTAAAACGAGGGCGCCGTCCACCATCTTCAAGACGCGTTCCACCTCGCCCGAAAAGTCGGCGTGGCCGGGGGTGTCGACGATATTGATTTTTACCCCTTTATAGTGCGCGGACGTGTTTTTTGCCAAAATGGTAATGCCGCGCTCTCTCTCCAAGTCGTTGGAGTCCATCACGCGGTCCTGAATTTGCTGATTGTCACGGAAGACGCCGCCCTGCGCCATCATCTCGTTGACGAGGGTCGTTTTGCCGTGGTCGACGTGCGCGATAATCGCTACGTTTCTTAAATCTTCTCTTAACATATAAGAAGCCCTTCTTGTAAAATTTTCAACCCTATTATTTTAATACTTTTCTATCAAAATGACAAGAAAAAACAGACGAAAAACGACAGTTTTTATAATTTTTATAAAAAAGCGCAAAAAACAATCGGCTGCCTATTGACAACCGATTGATAAAACTAATCTTTTTGATTATTTTTTGGACATTTTTGCGATTTTCGCGTCCTTCTTCATTTGCGCTTTCATTTCTTTCGTTACGGTACGAGCCGCGTCGATACGAGCGCGCATTTCTTGAGGTGTAGGAGGTACGAACGCCGCGCCTTCTGCGTTTTCTTCGATAACTTCGTAGCCTTCGTCTCTTTCAAGCATCGTCGCTTCCGTAACGCCGTCGAACATATGGATGTGTTGAGCGTCGAAAGCAAGTTCGATAACTTCGTCCAAAGCAACGACTGCACGGCTAGAGATCTTCGCGATCATTTGCGTGGTGCTGTCTACGATGGTTTCGCCGTCCTTGTTGTAGTCAAGTTCGCAGTAGATTTGCGTTTCTGCACCCAACTTTTCGATAACGTCGATACGAGCCTTAACGATGGTGTCGGGAGAGTTAGCAATGAACATTTGGTCTTGGTGGATATCTTCGGGACGAACGCCGAGGGTTACGGGTTTGTCGGTGTCAAGATATTCTTCCAAGTTCTTGATACGGGCAACAACGCCTTTGGGAAGGATGATTTGGTTGCCAGCGGTGAAGTTTACGCAAATCTTCTTCGTCTTGCCAACCGTCTTGGAAACGAGGCGAGCGTCTTTGAAGAAGTTCATTTGAGGGGTACCGATGAAACTTGCAACGAACAAGTTGATAGGATAGTCGTACAAGTTTTGAGGGGTATCCACTTGTTGCATAAAGCCGTCTTTCATAACGACGATACGCGTACCCATCGTCATTGCTTCGATTTGGTCGTGGGTAACGTAGATGAACGTCGTAGCAAGACGAGAATGCAATTTGGAGATTTCCGTTCTCATCGAAGCACGGAGTTTTGCGTCCAAGTTGGACAAAGGTTCGTCGAGCAAGAATACTTTGGGTTCACGAACGATGGTACGACCGAGCGCAACACGTTGTCTTTGACCACCGGACAATGCCTTGGGTTTTCTGGACAAGTAGTCGGTGATACCGAGGATTTGAGCAGCCGCTTTAACCTTTTGGTCGATGATTTCCTTAGGTACTTTGCGGAGTTTCAAACCGAACGCCATGTTGTCGTATACGGACATGTGAGGATACAATGCGTAGTTCTGGAAAACCATCGCGATGTCTCTGTCTTTAGGTACGACGTCGTTAACGAGTCTGCCGTCGATGTACAGTTCGCCCGAAGAGATTTCCTCCAAGCCTGCAACCATACGAAGGGTGGTAGATTTACCGCAACCGGAAGGACCTACCAATACGATGAATTCCTTATCTCTAATATCGAGACAGAAATTGAACACTGCTTGTACGCCCGAAGGGTACACTTTGTTGATGCCTTTCAGCAAAAGTCCTGACATAATTTTTTCCTCCAAATCAAGTTTGATTTTTTTGTACGTTACTATTGTAACACGATTTTTTAAAAATTACAACCCAAAATACGCATAAATTTCCAACTTTTCTTTGTGCAAGTTGCACAAATTTGAAAATTTTTACTTTTTGAGGCGTTAGTTTTGTCCACTTGCCCTATTTTTGCATACAATCGAGTTTTTTCCAACTGCCCGAAAGCCCTGTCTTTTCGTATACCCTTTTCATTGCCCACGCGGGGATGTTTTCCTCCAATTTTTGCGTTTCTTCTTTGACGATTTGCAAATAACGGGCAAACTCCGTAGGGCGTAAAAGGTACTTTGCCACGATTAAAAACGCCATAAAGTCGCACTTCGCGTACTTTCTTCTGCCGTCGGCAAAACGGGGGACTTGCAAGCGGGAAAGAATAGATAAATCGTCCGAAAGGCGCACTTTCGGCAAAGCGGCGCAATAGACCCGCTCTCCGTGCGCGGCAACGTTGCGGAAAGACACCGCAATCTCCGTCAAATTGCACAAAACGTCGGGGGTTATCCCGTACTCCTTGGCTATCTCCTTCCTATCGGCAAGTTTCATCAGCCGCAAAAACTTAGAGGTATTGCCGAAACTGAGCGCACGGATAAGTGCCCACAGAGGCACGTGCCCGTACGTCTTATCATAATAGGCGATATAGTCGTGATAATAAGACGAGCCCATACGGATACCGTCTTCCAAAGTGGAGCGGCAAGTACCGACAATCCAACGCACCTTGGGCGACATGGACGGCTCGTCCGTGAAATTTTCTTCCGCCAGATACGAGCGTTCGTTGACGCCGTAGCGCTTGGAAAAGACGTCCGAGACGAGCGCCTTTAAATTGCACTCGATAATTTGCGTGCACTCGTACACCACGTCCCGTATACGCCTGTCGTAGTCGTACAAAGCCTCGATATGCTCGAAAGTCGTACCTGCCACGTACTTTTTACCGTCCTTAAACAGGCGGTTATAGCCAACGGCGAAATTGAAATAGCCCTCCCATTTCAGCCGTGCTTTCGCCCGCTTTTCGTCTGCGATCATCAAGCCGTCGCTTTTTAATTTTGCGATTTGCTCGTCAAAGGTAAAATAGACTTTTTTTCCTACCGTTTGCGGCAAGGGCGGTTGTTGTCTTTTTCTTGCCATACGCACCTCATTAGTCACCGTTGTGACGCTCTACCACCCACTCGCTTATGCCTCGCCTGCAAAGGAGAGGTGGCAAAATTTGCAAATTTTGACGGAGAGGTTTTTACTTTTTCACCATTCACTTTTATCTCTTGCCTTATTTTAACCTCTCTGTCGCTTTCGCGACATCTCCCCTAACAGGGGAGACATAGAGAAAAGGAAATGTGAAATAAAGAATCTCGCGCCTTCCTCTTTACGCCAAAAAAATAGGGAACCCATAAATGAGTTCCCCTCCGTCCCCGAAAGAACCTTCCGGGGATCATTTCGTATCCGTATTATACCATACCTGATTTAGGCTGTCAATACCCTTTTACGCGTTTTCTGCCGCATACTTTTCATACTTTTCTTTATCGTAAAGATAAAAACCTCTCATCTTGACCGAATGGCGATACCTTCTCACTCTCTTGGGATAGGTCTTCATCTCCGCCATATTTTCCACCGTGAACAACCCCATATGCATTGCAAGCGAAGGATGACGTAAATCCTTTTTACGCGACTTTCTCAACGCAAATATAACAACGACAAAAATTACAGTCACTACAAAAACCGCCAACAACACAATCACCCGCGGCAACGCCACCTTATTATATTGAGACAACTCCCAAACATTGCGATAATAATAACCGTTTCTATATCCACCGCGTGCTTGAATATCTTTGATTCGCCCATAAGTCGTAAGATACAAACCGCCTATAACACAAACAATCGAAAGAACCCCCACCGCAAAAATAATGGCAAATACTTGCGTTTTTTTGCCACTTTTACATACCGCACGATACAAAGGATTTGATGTATTTTCCGAGTACTTCTTACCTACCCGTTTTGAACTAAAAATTATCCCTACGATAAGACACAAGACTGAAACAACTACGACCACTGCCGCTGAGTTTACCGAATCCCCCTCAACGTGGTATCTCACACTCTCCACATCCGATATATCACCCACTGAAAATGCAAATATAAACCAAGCAATCGCAACAAGAGGGAGCAAAATAAAAATGGTCAATCTCGAAGAAATACGACTCTTTTTAAAATATTCTTTGATTTGTCTATCGCCTTCGGCATCTAATTGGATTTTTAAAAGTACAGGTTCTGTCGGCTCAACGGATTGCACAACTTCTTTTTTCGGGTTTTCTAAGCGTACAGCAAACGGCTTTTTAGAAAGGATAAAACAAACCAAGTTACCGCCTGCAAACAACAAAGAGAAAATGAGGATAAGTACGCAGAAAGTAGACCCACCATAACCCTCGTCACCAAGCAAAATCAAGCAAGCGATAGACAATACAGCGTACAAAACATAAATGGCAATCGTCAACCAAAGCAAAATATCGTATAAGAAAAGTTCACTTTTAAAACGCCACTCTCTGCGCAGTACCGTCACAGACAGCACATATACGACCCCTACCACCAAAAACAAACACGCAAAAACAACAAAGGTGACCGCCCAGTCTTGAAGCCCAAGCAGTTCGTCCCCCGCCATTTCGTACACGTTGCCTACACTTTCCTTAAAGATCGGGTCAAGCGCAAACGGACACGCCATAAAGACAAACGTCAACGCCGTAAACAACATGAAAAGCAACGCAGGGATGACGCGCATCCAAAAACCTGTCTTTGCCGTCTTGGCTACTTGCAACGACTTAGTGCAAGACTTCTCCTCACCAGGCACCGTTTGCGGCGGTTTTATTGCCGTAAAGGCATAGCCGCAGTTACTGCAAAACTTCGAGTCTTCTACAACCGTTGCTCCACAATTAGGGCATTTTCTGCCCGTCGTAGCATTTTCCATAATCTTCCTCCTAAAAATAGATTATTATCTCTATTATAGTAAGTTTATAACTTACTGTCAAGTAATAACTTACTATTTGGCGTATAATTTTAGTATGAAATTTCAAGAAAGATTTAACGAAGTCTTAAAAGCAAGCGGAAAATCTCAGGTGGAAATTGCCGCCGCCATCAACGTTTCTAAACAATGCGTATCCGACTACAAGTCGGGCAAAAGCATGCCGTCTTTAGAAACGCTATATTTGTTGTGCCAATTTTTGGACGTTTCTGCCGATTATCTACTTGGCCTTAGCGACATATAGACAAAAACCGCCCGTGGGTTTTGCCACGGACGGCTTTTATTTTTTTCGCTACGCCTTTTTAGTTTTCCTAGACGGGAAAGGCGCGGTAGCATTCTTCTTTAAAAGAGAACTCTACTCTGCCCTGCATATAATCGGTCAAACTTGCCGAAAAATCCTCTTTATCCGCCGATTTGATCGCCACCGTGGTCGTAACCTTTGCCCCATAATCGCAAGAAATGGGGATACAGGTACGGGTGGAAAGGTATTTTTGCAAGGCGTCTATCCCCGTATAGTCTACGGATATCTCCACCTCGACGCTCATCTCCAAAAGAGCGGTCTCCGCGCTAGCAAGGTTTTCCGCCGCGCAGGAAGAGTAAGCGCGGACCAAGCCGCCTGCCCCCAACTTTATCCCGCCAAAATAACGAACGACCGCCACGACCACCTCGCGCAAGCCCTTATTTTTTATCACCTCTAAGATAGGGACGCCTGCCGTGCCCTGAGGCTCGCCATCGTCTGAAAAACGCTGCATATTGCCCGTTTTATCGGCAATAAACGCAAAGCAGACGTGGGTCGCAAAGGGATGTTGAGCGCGAACGTCCGCGATAAAAGCGCGCGCCTCTTCTTCGCTCTCGATATGCGCGCTATACGTCAAAAAACGGGATTTTTCGATGATTTTTTCGCTGTCGGTACGCCCAAGCACCGTCAATATGCCATCCATAGTTCCTCTTTGCAAAAGGCAGACGAAACCGTCTGCCTACTTTACTTATTTTACTACGATTTTTAAGTGAACTTTTTTGCCTTTGTGCAAGACGAATTCCTTAGCGGGAATTGCCATATTGCAATCGGCAACTTTCGTATCGTCCACGCTGACGCCGCCCTGCTCGATAAGTCTACGCGCCTCGCCTTTGGACTTGGCTACCCCAGCCGCGACCATTGCGTCGACTACCGTCACGACGCCCTCGACCTCTTTGGTCAAAAGTTCTGCATCGCCGCCGCCGAACGCCGCCTTTGCTTGGCTTTGCGCAAGGTTCGCCTGTTCTTCGCCGTGCACCTCTTTGGTAAGTTCGTACGCAAGGACTTCTTTTGCCTTGTTCATACGCTCGTCTTTGTGCGCGCAAAGAGCCTCTATCTCTTCCATCGGCAGGAAGGTGAGCAGTTTCATACACTTCTCGACGTCTTCGTCCGCCGTGTTGCGCCAGTATTGATAGAATTCGTAAGGCGTGGTCTTATTTTCATCCAACCAAACCGCACCCTTTGCCGTCTTGCCCATCTTTTTGCCGTCGCTGGTCGTAAGCAAGGTGAACGTCATCGCAAAAGCAGGTTTTTGCTCCTTAATCCTAATCAGGTTTGCGCCCGCCAAAATGTTGCTCCATTGGTCGTCGCCGCCAAGTTCTAACGAACAACCGTATTTTTGGTGCAGGACGAGGAAATCGTACGCTTGCATCAACATATAGTTGAATTCGAGGAAAGAAAGACCTCTTTCCAAGCGTTGCTTGAAACACTCGGCAGAGAGCATCCTGTTGACGGAGAAATGCGCGCCGATATCGCGCAAGAAATCCACGTAGTTGAGCCCCAACAACCAGTCGCCGTTGTCGACGATAATAGCGCCGTTTTCCCCTTCGAAGGAGATGAAACGGGACATTTGCTTTTTGAAACACTCTACGTTGTGTCGAATCGTCTCTTTCGTCATCATGCTACGCATATCCGTACGCCCGGACGGGTCGCCGATCATTGCCGTACCGCCACCAATCAAAATAATGGGTTTATGCCCCGCCTTTTGCATGTGCGACATCGCGATAAGTTGCATAAAGTGCCCGACGTGCAAGGAATCTGCCGTGGGGTCGAAACCAATATAGAAAGGCACGCTTTCGTTGCCCAATTTTTCGTATAATTCTTCTTCAAAAACCGTCTGCTTGACAAAGCCGCGTTCTTTTAAAGTATCCATTACGTTTTTAGCCATACGTACACCTCTTTTTTCGATAAAAAAGTACCTTTTTAGTGTACCCCTTTTAGCGGTGTTTGTCAAGTATTTTCACGCCTTTACGCCAAAACGACAGGCTGTTTTTGAGCGGCAACCCCTAAGCGACGATAAATGCTGTCGTACACCTCTTCTTCCGTGCGCTCTCTCAGGCTCTTTTGCAGGGCAAGGTTGGCGGCGTTCAACCGTCTTTCTCGCCCTCTTTGCGCCAAACTTTCTACGTATTTGTCAAATTGAGTCATCTTTTTCTCCTCATTTTTGCTTTTTGTAAGCATATTATAGACCGTAAAACTTGACAAAATACGGTATATTTAGTAAAATATTTTTATCAATTCACAAAAAAGAGGGAAAATATGAAATTTTCGACGTTACTCGACGTTTTAATGGACGTTTTGCAAAAGCGCAAGGTCACGGCTAGCGAACTAGCCGAAAAATACGAGACCTCTACCCGTACCATCTATCGGTACGTAGACGAACTTTCTTTCAGCGTGCCTATCTACGTAAAGCGTGGCAGAGGGGGCGGGATTTGTATCTCCGACAACTACCGATTGCCCGTCGGGTTTATGAACCAAACGGAATACACCGCCGCCATCGAAGCGTTGGACGCAACCTATGCGCAATTGCCCGAAGAAAGGTTTTTGTCGGCGAAGAAAAAACTGACCGCTAGTCGCAAGCCGCTGAGCGCGGACACCGCCTTTGTCGGCGGGGAAAGTTCTACCCTGCTCATTGACGGCGGGACGTGGGGGGACACGCAAAAATTTGCCGATAAGATGCGCTATATCAGCGATTGCATCCACCGCGCGCAAACGGTGGAAATAGAGTACCGCGACAGAGCAGGCGTCGCCTCGCGTAGAAAAATACAGCCGCATTTGCTCATTTTAAAGCAAAACGTGTGGTACGTGTACGCCTACTGCTTAAAACAAAAAGATTTCCGCCTCTTCCGCTTGGGGCGTATCTACGCCACCTTTGCCACAGGGGAAACCTTTACGCGAAAAGCCTTTAAAAAAGAGGACTTGCCCTTGCATTTTTGGGTGGATGAGAGCGAGGCGATTGACGTGCGCCTGCAAGTAGACGAAACCGCCCTCTTGGATGTACAAGACTGGCTGGGCGTGGAAAACGTCAAGCAATCGGGTGAGAAATGGACGGCGAACGTGCGCCTGCCAAACGACGGAGCATTGCCAAAGAAAATCATCGGTTTTGGCGCAGGGGTAACGGTATTATCCCCGCAATCCCTCAAAGACAAAATTAAAGCGGAACTCACCAAAACCGCCGCTTTATACGAGTAAATAAAAAGACGACTCTTTTGAGCCGTCTTTTATTTCGTTGTTACCACTTCGTAGGCACGCCGTCTACATAGCGCCAATAATCACCTTCCGTCGTCGGCTGAGTTTCGCTGTACCAATAAACGGGACGATTATCGGGATTCCAATCGTTATACTTACAGGGATCACTTGCCGCCTCGCAATAAATAATCAAACTATCACATCCATCGAACGCATATTCACCAATGTATGGATCGGGGATGATTATTTCCTTCAAACCAATGCACTGAGCAAACGCACGATAGCCGATATACGTTACGGAGTCGGGGATGACTATTTCCGTCAACATACTGTATCCCGCAAACGCATTCTCCAAAATACCCGTTACAGTATAAACAAAGCCTTTATAAGTGACGCTGGCAGGGATGGTTGCCTCCGTGATAAAAACCGCTTGCTCTGCCACTGCCGCTTTGCCGTCTTTGTTGAGCACATATCGCAATCCGCCTATTACACTATAAATATACCCGTCGTCTGCAACGTCGTTATTTTTACAATCCCATACGACAGGATTATCACCCTCCCATTCCAACGCCCAGCCATCTGGTCGACTTGCCGCTTCGCAATAAATCGTCAAACCTTCACAACGTGCGAACGCAGCGTCGTCAATCCTCGTTACACTTTCGGGAATGACGATTTCCGTCAAACCAAAATATCCGTAAAACGAACCGATACCTGTTACAGCATAAACACAGTTTTTATAAGCGACACTTATAGGGATAGTTACCGACGTAATCGACGTACTATACTTATATTGCTTCGTTACCATTGCTTCGCCGTCTTTGAGCGCATATCGCAATCCGCCTATTACACTATAAATGTACCCATCGTCTGCGACGTCATTATTTTTACAATTCCATACGACAGGGCCAGCACCATCGTTCCAACAACCGTTCCATTCGTTATACCAGCCACTTGGCTGATTTGCAACCTCACAATAGATAATCAACCTTTCACAATCATGAAAAGCCCCACCACCGATACTCGTAACCGAGTCGGGAATGACGATTTCATTTAAATGCCAACAAGACGCGAACGCCCCACCACCGATACTCGTAACTGAGTCAGGAATGACGATTTCATTTAAAACAACGCAATACCAAAACGCATAATTTCCGATACTTGTTACACTGTCAGGGATGACAATTTCTGTTAAATAATCGCAAATTTCAAACGCATTATCGCCAATTGCCGTCACAGGTTTGCCTTTGTGCGTCGCAGGAATAATTAACTCTGTATCCTCGCAAGTGCCAATACCCGTCACTATGTAAGAATTTTGGTCGGCTGACAACGTATATTCCAATCCCTTGCTGAATCCACCACCTTCGCCGTCCCCACCAGAATCATTACACGCTGCAAAACCCAGCGCGCAAGTCGCCACACACAATCCACTAAGTAACCCTAAAAACCACTTCTTCATCTCTTGTCCTCCTTTTTGAGATGCTTTTATTTTAATTCATATTTTATGAATTGTCAAGTATATTTTATGTTAAAATTTATATAATATGAATTATGAAGATATTTGGCGAGCGCGTAAAAAGCGTATTAAAAGAGAACGGAAAAACACAAAAAGAGTTGGCGGCGGCGCTGTGCGTGCGCACCTCTACCTTGTGCGAATGGTTAAACGACCACAACGAGCCGCCCATGCAAGTTATCGTCGATATTGCCTTGGCTTTGGACGTCTCCACCGATTATTTGTTAGGGGTAAAAGATTACGACTAAAAAGGACGCTATAAAAGCGTCCTTTTTTATGGCGATAAATCAGGTTTGTTGCCGAAGATGTCAGATTGTAAATAGGTGTCGGGGATGGCGCCGACGATGACCGATTCCCCCACCAAAATTTGCGTCGTGACGGAAAAGCGCTGCGTCTTGGACGGCATTACGATACTGATGTCAGCAATCACGTTTAAGTAAATGGAGTGTTTGGTATGGTTAATCCCCACGCTTTCAAAAGCGGAAGAAAAGGTACACGAAACGCTGGATACGGGGATAATGCGAAAGTGTATCTTAGGACCCAGCCCCGCAAACGCCTCTATCCCCGTCAATGCACCGATAGGTACAGGGATGCCGTTTAGGCTCAAATTTTTTAAATTGGACTGGGAAATGGACGCCGTATCACGGGCGATTTTGTTGATTTTTAAGGCGTTCGCCGCTACCGCTTGGATGTTGCCCTGTTCGTCTCTCTCCACCGTCACGAGATCCTCATAACGCAGTTCGTCGCTCAGCGTATAATAGACGGCGTCGTTGACGGCAACGGCGGTAGAGGCGCGCATCGTCGCCTCGCTGATAGAAAAAAGCACCCGAGTCACGTTGCGCTGAAAACATAAAAAGAGAACAAAACCCGCAATAATAGGCAGTAACACTAAAATCAGCCATTTTTTACCCCGACGTTTTTTATGGCGGCGGTCTTTTTTGTCCTTTTTCCCTTTTACGTATACCCCGTCGGGGGTCCACTCGGCATACCGTTTCAACGGACGCAGAGATGCTTAAAAATTTGATACATCGTATTCGCCGTGCCTTCGCCGTATCGGGAGGTAGACAGCGCGTCTTTGATGTCCGCATCCTCTAGCGCTTGTGAAATGCTTTCGTCCAATTTTGAAAGTTCGTTTTCCTGCAAGACTTTGCAAAGCCCGCGCCGCTCAAAATAGCGGGCGTTTTCCAATTGGTCGCCGCGCGTTTGCTTCACAAGCGGGATAAACACGGCGGGCTTTTTTAAAGCAAGCGTCTCAAATAAGGCGCCTGCGCCCGCACGCGAGACGACGACGTCCGCTGCCGCGTATAAATCACCCATATTAGAAACGTACTCGTATTGTCGATAGTCTTTCATCGTACTGTCGACGACGTTGCCTTTGCCGCATACGTGCAAAATAAAATACTTATCGCATAAGTTGCGTATATCCGCGCGCACGGCGTTGTTGATAGTCACGCTGCCGCTACCGCCGCCTAAGATGAGGACGACGGGCTTTTTCGTCCCGTCGCAATAGTCGAGTTTTGCGCCGTGTCTACTTGCCGTGAACAAACTTTTTCTAATCGGTTGCCCGACGTATTTGCCGTTTTTTAATTTGTCCGCCGTCTCAGGGAAGGCGGTAAGTACCGTCGCGCACTTTTTTACCATCAACTTGTTGGCAAGACCTAAGGAAAAATCGCTTTCGTGCGTGATACACGGTATCTCCATTTTGCTCGCTGCCGTGACCACGGGCAAGGACACGTATCCGCCCTTGGAAAAAACCAGGTCGGGAGAAAAGATTTTCAGCCCTGCCTCCGCTTCTTTGACGGCTTGCTTGAATTTCTTAGGGATAGACCAATTGTTTTTGAGCGCCGAAAAGCCGCCGCCACGGATGAGTTTCGGGCAGGATATTTGATAATACGGGATGCGCATGGGCGCAATCAACGTCTTTTCTAGACCGTCCGTGCCCATATAGCATACGTCCATTTTGCCCATACGGAGCATACAGTCAATGAGCGCGATATTGGGCACGACGTGCCCTGCGCTTCCGCCGCCTACAAACAATACCTTCTTCATCCCTTCCCTCTCCTTTATGCCGTCTTATATATTATAGACGCCGACAAAAAAGATTATGCCACCCGAAAGGCAAAAAACGGGTGGCTTTATCTGCTTTTATCAATTCTTTTTACTTCTCGATTTAAAAATCAAAGACATTATAAAAGAGAAAATAATGGCTGCGGAAATCCCTGCGCTAGCCGCTTTGAAAGCACCTGTAAACGCACCGAAAAAACCGCTCTCAGCCCCTTGGATAGCGCCGTTTGCCAAAAGATAGCCAAAACCGCTAATGGGAACGGTCGCGCCGGCGCCGGCAAAATCGACCAAATATTGATACACGCCCAGACCTTGCAAAACCACCCCCGAAAGCATAAAAATGACCAAAATTTTCCCCGCCGTCAAATCGGTAAAATTGATGACCACTTGCGCAATCGTACATATCAGCCCGCCGACGGCAAACGCCTTTAAAAAGGAAAAGAGTATCTCCCAAAATTCTGCAAACATATCCCCCCTCCTCTTTTTATTTTGCGTAAGTTAACGCCTTTTATCCCTCGAAAAAAAGTTTCTTCGTTTTCTAATTTACGCTCTTCAAACGCTTGCTTTATTTTATAATTATTGTATAATAGTAGCAACGTGTTTTTTATCATAGATAAAAAGCGGAGGCATTATGGAAGTAAAAATCATCAAGCGTAAACCTATCGGCAACCCGACGAGAAAATGGCGCCAAGAAAATTTCATACTCTCCACTTTCAGCGGGATTGCAAAAGATACGGAAAAAGGACTTTCCTACCTCAAAGAGGCGAATTTTAACCTCGTGGAAATGGGTTGGGTCGACCCCAAACTAGTAGACGAAGCCATCCTTGCCGCCGAGAAAGTCGGCGTGGATTTGCTGGTACAAGACTGGCGATACTTCGGCGGATTCCAAGACAGCATCCGTAACGAAATCGTGGACGGTGAAATTGAAAAATGCATTGCAAAGTGTCAAACGCCACGCGTGCTTGGCTATTACGTCTGGGACGAGCCGTATATGCCCGCCGACCTCGAAATCGCCGCCGTACAAACGGATATCATGGAAAAATTAGACGAAAAACGGATGCCCTTTTCCGTCGCTATCCCCTCTTACAACGGCGCGTATCAATACGGAAACGACTTATTTGACGATTATCTAAAGAGGTACGTAGACAAAGTCAATCCCCCCGTCTTTTCCTTAGATTACTATCCCTTCCACACCTTTAAACCGAACGACGAAAGTCAACTGGACGAATGTCCTCTTTTTAAAGATTTGTTTTTATTGAGAAAACACTCGCTAGAAAAAGAGGCGCCGATGTGGTTCTATTACCAAGGGATGGACAACCCGGAATACGCCTATATCTCTTACGAAAAAATGGCAATGCAGGCATACCTTGCCCTCTTACACGGTGCAAAAGCCTTACAACATTATAGAGCCATCAACGCCGTCATAGACAAAAACGGGAATAAATTGCCCGCCTTTGACGACGTCAAAAAATTAAACGGACTCGTAGCGCCTTGGGGTGATACTTTGATGGCTTTGACCTCCACGGGCGTTTTTCACGACGACGCCGTCCTTGCAAACGACCCTAAACGCGCCAATTATACGGAAGACTTTGCCGGCAGCGCTCTTTTTGACGGACGTCTCCCCCACCGCATCTCGATAGGCGAACTGCAAGACGGCGAAGGCAACCGATACGCCCTCCTCTTAAATCGCGATTATCTATCGGCAAAAAGTATCCGTCTCCCTTTAAAAAATGCCGCCAACGTGTATGAAATCAACAATAACGACGGCAAACAGGTACTTATCAAAAAAGATTGCACGGAGATTCAACTCGAACTTGCCCCCGCCCAATGCGTTTTCCTTAGGTTGCAACCAGCCGCCGAAAAACCTTATCTTATCGAATACGAACTTACAAAATAAACAACAAAAAAGACAAGCAAAACGCTTGTCTTTTTTCTTTAAAATTTTATCAACCTAGTTACGGTTTCGGTTGGTTTTGCTCCGTTTCCTTTTCTTTTCGTTCTTTGTGTTTCGTCTCCGCACTCACACAAACTTTATTGACGATTTTGGTAACGATAATAATGAGCGCGATTACGATAAAGATAGCCACGACACCTTTCCACATAATTTCCAACGCTTTCATCACGTTTTCCGTATTTATAGCAAGCAAAGACAATATATTCATACTCTACCTCCTTACAAAAGCCCCAAGATTAAGCCGCCGACGATTGCCGACGCCACTTGTCCAGATACGTTAGCGCCGATGCCGTGCATCAATAAGTGATTGGACGGATTCTCTTTTAACGCCATTTTTTGTACCGTCCGCGCCGCCATAGGGAATGCGGAAATCCCTGCCGCACCAATCATAGGATTGATTTTCTCTTTGCTGAAAAGGTTGATTAACTTCGCCGTCATAATGCCTGCAACCGTATCAAAAATAAAGGCAAGCAAGCCCAAACCGATAATCATCATCGTCTGCAAAGAAATAAACGTTTCCGCACGAAGTTGCGAGGCTATCGTGATACCCAAAAGCAACGTGATCAAATTTGCCAAAGTGGTCGACGCGGTTTCTTTCATGCTGCCCAGCACGCCGCATTCACGAAGAAGGTTACCGAACATTAAAAATCCTATCAAAGCCAGCGAGGAAGGCGCAATCACACCCGCAATAATCGTGACGATAATCGGGAATAAAATCCTCGTCAGTTTAGATACTTGCTGAGGCGCGTAATGCATCTTAATCGCGCGTTCTTTTTTCGTCGTCGTGCACTTGATAACCGCAGGTTGTATAATAGGTACAAGCGCCATATACGAATACGCCACGACCATAATTTGTCCCACGTAATTACTTTCAAGTTTCATCGCCACCAAAATACTCGTCGGGCCGTCCGCCGCACCGATAATACCTATCGACGCCGCGTCGTTGATACCAAAACCGCAAAGTACGGAAAGCAAAATGGTCAAAAAGATACCGAATTGCGCCGCACCGCCTAAAATAAAGAGTTTTGGATTGGTAAGTAAAGGGCCAAAGTCAATCATCGCGCCGATACCGATAAACAACAAAATAGGCATCGCTTCCGAAACTTCAATACCCACGTCGAAAAGCCAATCGATGATACCCGCCGTTTCGCCGACGTCTAAGACGTTGGTAAACGGAATATTGACTAGAATACACCCGAAACCCATCGGCAAAAGCAACGCAGGCTCCATTTCCTTTTTAATCGCAAGGAAAATCAAAACGCCCCCGATTATCCACATTACTAGGTACTTTAACCACGTAATGCCTTCAACGCCTATAAAAGACTGAAACAAAAAATCCATAACATCTCTCCTGTTTCTTTTTTATCTGTTTGTCAAAACGCCTACCCCAAGGCACTATATGTAGGATTGACTAACGTAAAAAATCGCTCGTCAATCAATCTTTATCAAAACGCACTTTATGCTTTTTCTATTTCTTTTAAGAGCAACTCCCTAAGCACTTGCGGATTGCAGTTGCCTCTCAGTTCTCTCATACACTTGCCGAACAACGCCATAAACGCTTTTTCTTTACCGCCCTTATAGTCGGCTACCGATTTGGGATCTGCCGCCACGATTTCTGCGACGACCTTTTCAATCAGTCCCGTATCGTTGCTGACGATAAAGCCCTTTTCTTCGGCGATTTTTTCAGGGTCGGTCGCCCCCTCGAAAATTTCCGCCAAGATGAATTTTGCGTTGGCTCTGCCCACCTTTTCGTCGGCGACAAGTTTGATAAGTTTCCCCAGCGCTCTTCCGTCGATAGCGAGCATATCCGCCGTCATCTGCTTTTTGTTTAAGAGGTTGGCGCAATCTTTGAGTATCCAGTTAGCAACGTCTTTGGCAAGACCGCACTCTGCATACGCTTCTTCAAACACATCGCAAAACGCCCTGCTTTCTACCAGCGAACTTGCGTCGAAATCGCCCAACCCCAATTCTTCCATATACCGTTGCTTTTTGATTTCGGGGAACTCGGGCAACGTGGCTTTAATACGGTCGTACCACACATCGTCAATGACGACGGGCATTACGTTAGGATCGGGGAAATAGCGATAATCCCCCGCCGTTTCCTTGGTACGCATCGCAAAGGACTTACCCTTTTCATCATCCCAACGACGGGTCTCTTGGACGAGTTCTTCCGTCTTGTTCACGATGGCGTCAATGTGGCGCGCCGTTTCGTACTCAATCGCACGCGTAATCGCCGCAAGCGAGTTCATATTCTTCATTTCCGTACGCACGCCCAATTTGTCGCTGCCCTTTTCACGGACGGACAGATTGACGTCGCAACGCATAGAGCCTTGTTCCCAACGGCAATCGGAGACTTTGGCAAAGCGGAGCAAGGAACGCAGCCTTTCCAAATACGCCACGACCTCTTCTGCCGAAGAAAGATCTGGTTGGCTGACAATCTCTACCAAGGGTACGCTGGTACGGTTATAATCGACCATCGTCAAATCACGCCAATCGTCGTGAACCAATTTCCCTGCGTCTTCCTCCATATGGATTTGCTTGATACGCACCGATTTTTTACCCTTAGACGTCTCGATATCCACTCTGCCGTTGACACAAATAGGCGCAAACAGTTGCGTCGTTTGGTACGCGCCTGGCAGGTCGGGATAGTAATAGTTTTTCTTATCAAACGTCGTCGTGCGGTTGATATGGCAATTCAGCATCATCCCTGCCGTCATACCGAGGTCTACCACCTTTTTATTGACGATGGGCAACATCCCTGGCATACCGCAACAAGCGGGACAAACGTGTTCGTTTTGTTCGGCGCCGTATTTCGCCGAGCAGGAGCAGAAAATTTTGGAGTTGGTGGCAAGTTCCACGTGGACCTCTAAGCCAATGACTACTTCGTATTCCATATCCAACCTCCTTAAAGTTGCTTGCTGAAAGCAAGCAAACTGCCCTCGGCAAGCGGTTTGCCGAGCCATTGTACGCCGCTAGCCACCACGACGGGCAAACCCGTGATAGAGGCAGGCGCCGTATACAAACTTTCTTCATAGACGGAGATAGCGTTCACGGACAAATTTGCCGTGCTGCAAGCAGGCAACATCACCGCGTCCACCTTCGTCAATAAGTCGTCAAGGTATTCTCTAACCAGTCTTCTCACACGGAGCGCTTTGTCGTACATCTTTTCGTAATTGTCGCTAGACAGCACGTGCGAACCGTACAAAATCGCCGTCTTGACGTCCGTGCCGAACGCCTCGCTACGGGACTTGACGTAGATGTCTTCAATCGTGCGGCAACCTTTCGCGCGGTAGCCGTATTTGACCCCGTCGTATTTCGACACGTTGTTGCAAAATTCCGCCGAGGACAAAATCGCCCAAGCCGCTTTTGCTTGCAACAAAATCTCACCGTCTACCTCGAAGATTTCCACGCCTTGTGCTCGCGCTTTTTCAACGGCAGATTCTACCGCCGCCCCGTCAAAGCCTTTGACGATAGCCACCTTTTTCACAGGCGTTACTTCTTTGGCTTTTTCAATCATTTCTTGCGGCAAACTCGTACCGTCTTTATCGTCGTGTCCTGCTATCACGGAAAGCAACTCTTCGCAAGTCTCCGCGTTATCCGCCATCACGCCTACCGTATCCCCCGAACAAGCGACGGGGATAAGCCCGAATCTAGACACCGTGCCGTAAGTGGGTTTGACAAACACCTTACCGGAAAGAGCGGCGGAACGGGTGTATGCGCCATTCGTTTCCACCCCTATTACCCCTTTAATTTGCTTTTCGTCCAAAGCGGCAACCGCGCTGTCTGCCAGCATACCGCGAGAAAACTCGCTGACCGTTACTTTTCCTACAATCTCGTAATTTTCGGCAAGTTTCTCTACCACCGTCCCGTCAAACAGCGAGGTGAAGTTTTCCAGCATTTTCGAGCCTGCGCTCGTAGGGCTGTCTTTGGTTAAAATCATATCGTCGAGCGCAACCGCTTTTTGCTGATAGGTCGGCTCCTTTTTCGTCGTATAGATCATCCTTAACCTCCCTCACTCGATAAGCCTAGGTACTTCCCAGTACCCGTCTTCCGCCTCAGGCGCACCTTTTTGCAAATCGTCCCTCGTGAACGGCTGACTGCTTTCATCTTCTCTCAAAACGTTGCTGAGAGGCATGACGTACACCATAGGCGTTACGTTTTGCGTATCGACCTCAGCAAAAGACGGCAAATCTTGTGCCACTCTCTCAAAATAGGCTTGCACGGACGCTTTTTCGTCTTGTGTAAGAGCCAGTTGGTTTACTTTTTCCAACGTGTCTAAAAGGTCTTGCATACTTTTCTCCTGATTAGTCTCTAATTTTTACGTGCGCTTCTCTAAGTTGCATCTCCGTCACTTCCCCGGGCGCGCCCATCATCAAATCTTGCGCGTTGGAGTTAAGAGGGAAAGCGATGACGTCGCGGATGGTCTCTTCTTCTGCAATCAACATAACCATTCTGTCTACGCCGGGCGCCATACCTGCGTGGGGAGGAGCGCCGTAAGAGAACGCCGTGTAAAGCGCGCCAAACTTCGCTTTGAGTTCTTCCTCGCCGTAGCCGGCAATTTCAAACGCCTTTCTCATAATATCGGGATTGTGGTTACGTACTGCGCCGGAAGAAAGTTCTACGCCGTTGCATACGATGTCGTATTGGTATGCGTAAATTTCCAGCGGGTCTTTGCTAAGGAGCGCGTCCATACCCCCTTGAGGCATAGAGAACGGGTTGTGCGTGAAGTCGATTTTTCCCGCTTCTTCGTTGTACTCGTACATCGGGAAATCGACGATAAAGCAAAATTCAAATCTGTCTTTTTGGATAAGATCCAGCGTTTCGCCCAGCCACGTACGGATACTGCCTGCAAGTTTATTGATGACGGCAGGTACGTCGCTGATAAAGAACAGGGAATCCCCTTCTTGAATGCCGCAAATCTCGCAAAGTTCCTTCTTTTGCTCTTCGGTTAAGAATTTGGCAATCGGGCCTTTGAACTCGCCCTCTTCCAACGTGATATAGCCACAGCCGAATTTCATCCCGATACTTCTAGAATACGCGTCGATTGCCTTTTCAAACGCCTTCTTGCCGTCACCGTCGCCACTACCCTTTCTTACCAAGTAGTTTGCCACGATACCACGGACAAGTTTGTTTTTAAAAGGCACCGTCCTGCCGTTGAAATCGAGGAATTCGTGCTTTGCAAAGAAATCGGTCAAGTCGTGAATAATCAAAGGGTTTCTAAGGTCGGGTTTATCCGTGCCGTATTTCATCATCGCGTCCGCAAAAGTAATACGCTTGAAAGGCGCGGGGGAAACTTTTTTCGTCGAGAATTTCGTAAAGGTGTTGTACACGACTTGTTCCGCTACCGCAAAGACGTCCTCTTGCGTGGCAAACGCCATCTCAAAGTCGAGTTGGTAGAATTCACCGGGGGATCTATCCTGTCTTGCGTCTTCGTCTCTAAAACAGGGTGCGATTTGGAAATACTTATCAAACCCAGACGCCATCAAAAGTTGCTTGAATTGTTGAGGGGCTTGCGGAAGCGCGTAAAACTTACCCTTGTGCTTTCTGCTGGGCACGAGATAGTCGCGCGCGCCTTCGGGCGAAGACGCCGTCAAAATGGGGGTTTGGAATTCCATAAAGCCCATTTCTTCCATTTGCTTTCTCAAATAACTGATAATTTGGGAACGGAGTACGATATTGTCGTGAATCTTTTTGTTCCTCAAATCCAAATAACGGTATTTTAAACGAACCTCTTCACGGGTATTCGTCGAAGAAGAGATTTCAAAAGGCAACGCAAGTTGACAAGGACCGAGCACCTCTAATTCGCTGGCTCTCACCTCGATTAAACCCGTCTCGATTTTATTGTTCACCGTGTCTTCGTCACGCTTGGTGACGACGCCACGGATAAGAACAACCGTCTCTTTGGATACGCCGTCCAAAAGTTTATCGTCCAAAAGGACGATTTGCGTAATACCGTAATGGTCGCGCAAGTCGACGAACAATACGCCGCCGTGGTCACGAACGGTGTCCACCCAGCCCGTCAACACGACTTGCTTGCCAATGTCGCTTTCTCTTAATTCGTTACAAGTATTCGTTCTTAACATACTATCCTCCTGCGCCGTGCGGCGCACTTTATTTTCTAATTGACAACTCCGCAGAGACGGAGTTTTGTTAGCGCAAAATGCAGAATGCAACGTGCATAATTTTGGAATTATTTTTCTCCCTTCCTTCACTATGCGTTATACACTATATATCAAACGAAGTATATACACCTTTGCACATAAAGGCGGAAAAATAATAGACCTATCGCCCCGTATGGGACGAAAGGTCTAACTTCCGCGGTACCACCCAAATTGATTTTGCAATCCACTCTTTCGCGTTTACGCAGCGTCACGCGCGATTCTACTTGCCCATAGGCTTTCTTTCGCAGGCTCCAAAGTGTTTTTCTCGTAGGCTCCGTACTGTCTTCTCAGCACCGACAGTTCTCTGGGACGGAGGGGTTACGATACTCCCTTTTTCCTCGCCGATTTTTCTTAAATTATAACACCGCTCTTTCTATTTGTCAACAAAAATTTACGTCCTTAGCATAATTTATTATATAAATATATGCTTATATGCCTATCAAATCCCATTACCGTTAGACATTTTCTACCGATACGGCGTGGGCAATACACGGGATACTTTCTCCCTGCGCGCTGGATATCGTTGACAATAACGCACCCGTGGCGACAAACAGCACCTTGTTTAATTGTTTCTTTTTTAATTTATCTAAAATATACGACGAGAAGACGACGGCGCTACATCCCGCACCGCTACCGCCTTGAAATTCGTCCTCGATAACGTTGTAAACAATTTCCCCGCAATCGACGTGGTTTTTTGCAATATCTAACCCTTTTTCCCACGTCAAATCTTTTAAAATTCGACTACCGAGCGCCCCTAAATCGCCTGTCAAAACGAGGTCGTAATCACTAGGTTTTCTCCCCATATCCGCAAAGTGCCGCAAGATGGTATCGCAGGCGGCAGGCGCCATTGCCGCACCCATATTGTTGACGTCGGTAATCCCGAAATCTACCACTTTCCCAAAGGTCGCCGAAGTGATTGCTAGACTGCTTTTGCCGATAGATTTTTCCGTCACTAGCACTCCGCCCGCCCCCGTCACCGTCCATTGTGATTGCGGCGGGCGAGTATTGCCTAGTTCCAAGGGATAACGGTACTGTCTCTCTGCCGAAGAAAAATGACTGCCCGTTGCCGCGACGATACGCTTTGCGTATCCACCGTCGATAAAAGTCGCTGCTAGCGCCATACTTTCCGCCATTGTAGAACACGCGCCGTATACCCCTAAAAAGGGAAAATCGTAGTCCCGTGCGGCAAAGGAAGCGGAAATAATTTGGTTGAGCAAATCTCCCGAAATCAGCATATCGACGTCCTGCTCGCTCATCTCTCCCTTTTCTATGGCTTTGGCTATGGCAAAGGACAACATCTTACACTCCGCTTTTTCGTACGTGCTTTCCTCAAACATATCGTCTTCAAGCGTTTTGTCGACGTATTTTCCCACGACGCCACTACATTCCTTTGGCCCTGCCACCGAACCGCCGGCAATAATCCTAGGCTGATTTTTAAAGATAACCGTCTGCATACTCACCTCTTGCGTTCAGTATGCAACTTACTCCAAAAAGTATACAAAAAACCTGCCCGAACGGATAGTTCGAGCAGGCCATGTACCTGTTTATAGATATTTTTCTACGATATGTTGCATTTCGTCAAGGCGCTTAATCATATCCTTGGCAAGTACCAAATGGCATCTTGCGCGCACCAAGTTTTGGTCGGGATAATGAATTTTAAAATACTTGTCCCCATCCAAATAATCGGTCAAGAAACGCATACCGCACTCTACCGTCATCGCAACGGCGCCAAGCGATAAAGTCTTCTTTTCCTCCTCGGTAAGCAGCGACCCTACCGTGCCGACGAACCCTCTGGTAAACGCCTCGTATTTCTCCATATCCAGCGCGACTTTTTCCAAATTTTTTTCGTCTTCTTCGCCCGTAGACGCCGCCACGCGGATAGCATCGCCAAAGTCGTGCGCCACAAGCCCGGGCATTACCGTATCGAGGTCGATAACGGATAAATGTTCTCCCGTCGCAGCATCGAATAATACGTTGCTCGTCTTCGTATCGTTGTGGGTTACCCGCAAAGGCAGTTGCCCTAACTTTTGCATACGGTACAAACGGGTAGCCATCTCCTCTAAATCCAAATACTCCCGAATTTCCGCGTCGACACTCTTCGCCCTACCTGCGAAGTTATTGACAATCGCCTCTTTAAAGGTTTCGTATCTTTTTACCGTGTTATGGAAATGAGGAATTACGATGTTGAGTTTTTGCACGGGATAATCGGCAAGATACGCCTCGAATTCTCCAAAGGCTTTTCCCGATTCCTCCACGATTTTACTACTTTCCGGCTTCAAAAAAGACATGGAATCATCGATGAAACGACAACATCTCCAAAAGCCGCCGTCCGGTAAGAAAGTATAGTAATCCCCGTCAACCGTCGTAGAATAATGCAATACGTACCGCTTTGCGCTGATACCCGTCGCTTTAATTTTCGCACGGACGTATTCCGTCACCGAAGAAATATTGTCCATCATCTCTACGGGTTCTTTAAACACATACGTATTTACCCTTTGCAGAATATAGTCTTTAATTTCTCCGTCGCGGAAAAAATATACCTTGTACGTCGTATTGATATGTCCGCTGTTGATTACTTCGTAATTGCGGTATTCACCTTGCAATTGAAATCGATTGCAAACCTCTCTAATTTGCAATTCTTCGTTCATCATACCGTCCTCCGTAAGGGCTGTCATATTATCTTATTGTAACATATTTTTAGTGGACTGTCAACACTTCTTTGCTTTTTTATTTTTAAACGAGAGGTTTTGACACCTTTTGACATAAAAAAAGGAAATATTCGCATACTTTCCTTATGGCTAACCTATTCAAAAAAGTCCTTTTCTTTATCTTGCTGCCCTGTTTATTCCTTTTCGGTTGTCATCCCCGACAAGAAAAAAGAAGCACGCCACCGCCACAAGAACCGATAGAAATGATCAAAGACGGCGCCTGGAACACGGAAATGGTGGATATTTCAAAAATACATCCCGATAAAAAATTGGTCGCGTTGACTTTCGACGATTCCCCAACGGATAAACTAGACGCGCTTTTAGAGGTCTTTATCTCCTTTAATAAAACGCACCACGACTGCCCTGCCACCGCCACTCTGTTTTGCAACGGCAGAGGCTTAAACAAGCGTTTCAAAGAAAGCCTGTACACCGCTTTTACATTGGGCATGGAACTGGGAAATCACTCTTTTTCCCACCACGACTTAACCACTTTGTCCGCAGAACAAATCCAAGAGGAAATTGGGCGCGTTGACGAACTTTTGCAAGAAATCGACGGCAACCCTTTGCACTTGTTCCGCGCCCCTTACGGACGAACCGACGAAAGGGTTTTAGAACAGGTAGCCGTGCCCGTCATAGATTGGTTTGCCGATACGAGAGATTGGTCTGACCGTTCCGCCGACCAACTCATAAAAAGAACCTTTGAAAAATTAGAAGACGGCGCTATCGTCCTTTTGCACGACGGCTATGAAAGCACGATAGCAGGGATAGAACGATTGTTGCCAGCCCTATACGAAAAAGGTTATCAAGCCGTCAGCGTGTCGCAAATGGCGAAAGCGCACGGTTGCCGATTGAAAGTTGGAAAAGTATACACACGCGCGCGAAAACAATAGTAAAAGCGCAGGAGAAAATCCTGCGCTTTTACAGTAGTTTTTTACTTATTTCACGAAAAGATTGAAGAAAGAAACGCAATCGTCAAGCCAAGCGGAAATGCGCTTATAATGAGGCATTTCGTTGGTGATTTCCACCGCGCCCGTCGACGCGCCGTGTTCCCCTTGAGGATAGACGTGCAACTCGTAAGGGATTTTACGTTTTGCAAGCGCCAGCGCGTAATACAAAGAGTTTCGGCTGTCCACTACACTATCTTCTGCCGTCGTCCAAATAAAGGCAGGCGGCGTTGCATCGTTGACCGCTTTATCAAGCGAAAGTTTTTCGATAAGACGCGCTTTTTCTTCCCCTTCGTAGCCTTGCAAGACGTTTTCGTACGTTTCGTTGTGCCCGACCTCGTAATTGATAACGGGATAGCAAAGCCCAACTGCCGCGGGAGAAGCGTTGAGCGGTTTTCCTGCAATCGCCGAGGCGTCTTGATGTCCCGTTGCAAGGCTACCCACGAGATGTCCGCCCGCAGAGAACCCTACCGCAAATACGGAATCAGGCTTGACGGAAAATTCCTTCGCGTGCTTTTTGACGTAATCAATCGCCGAAGCAAGTTGCAAAAATTGTCTAGGATAAGAAGCGCCGTCGCTGCGTACCTCGTACCAAAGCACGAACGCCTGATAGCCACGCGCAAAAAATTCCGCCGCGACAATCTCCCCTTCTCGCTTACTCGTCATACCATAGCCGCCGCCAGGAACGACGATAACGGCAGGTCTCGACCAATCCATCGGGATATCGAAAGGATAATCCAGCGCCATACAATCCAAGTAGCCGCCAAAGCCGTATTCTTCTTGCAAAGACACTCTTTTTACTTGCATAATTTCTCCTTATGGAAAAAGCCTACTCAACGTAGGCGTTTTTCTTAGTTTTCAAAAAATTCGTGATAAATAGCGCGGATACAGGAGGCACAGTCCTCGTTTTCCACACCGACGATGATGTTAAGTTCGCTAGAGCCTTGGTCTATCATCCTGACGTTGACCCCCGCCTCGCTAAGCGCCTTGAAAAGACGAGCAGAAGTACCGATATTTCTTGCCATACCGTGCCCTACCGTCGCTACAAGCGCAATATCTTCGTGGATATAAATTTTGTCGGGATTTACCGCCTCTTTCATCTCGGCAACGAGTTTTTCCAAAATACCGTTCTTCAAATATTCGTTGTCGATAACCAAAGACATCGTATCGATACCAGAAGGTAAATGTTCAAAGGAAACGCCGTGTTTTTCAATGACGGAAAGCACTTTGCCGACAAACCCGATTTCGCTGTTCATCATGGACTTTTCCAAGAAAATAACGGTGAAATCCTTCTTGCCTGCAACCCCCGTTACGACGCCGTCGCCCACCTCGCGAGAAGAGGTCGCCACGATATACGTACCTTCGTCCTGGGGACGGAAAGTATTGCAAATGCGGATAGGAATCCCTGCGCTACGCACGGGGAAAATGGATTCGCTATGCAAAACGTTTGCGCCCATATAGGAAAGTTCGCGAAGTTCTTGATAAGAAAGTTCCCCAATACATTTAGGGGAGTTGACGATACGAGGATCGCAAGCGTAAAACCCGCTGACGTCCGTCCAGTTTTCGTATAAATCCGCCATCACGCCGCGCGCTACGATAGCGCCCGATATGTCGCCGCCGCCACGGGAAAAGGTCTTAACCTTACCGTCGAAGCCCAGCCCGTAAAATCCGGGGACTACTGCGCGGGGATATTTCTTTAACACCTTTGCCGCAAGGTCGAACGTCTCTTCGCTGAGCGTCCCGTCCTCGTTGAAACGAACAAATTCCGTCGCGTCGACAAAAGGTACGTCCAAAACTGCCGCCATAATATGCGCCGCCACAAACTCACCGCGGGAAACGCAATAATCTTGTCCTGCCCCGCCGAGCATCGCCGCCTTCATCTCGTCCAAAGCGGCTTGCACACCCAAGTTTTTGCCAATTTCTCTTTCGATACTCAAAAAGCGCGCGCTGATTTTTTCAAAGGTATCCTCAAAGCCGTGGATATCCCCCGCCTCTTGTTGCGCAGAGGCTTGATATAATAAGTCGGTGACTTTTATGTCGCCGCTAAAACGCTTACCGGGTGCGGAAACAACCACGTAACGACGGGCTTCGTCCGCCTCGACGATTTTTGCTGCGCATAAAATGATATTGCCGTCCGCCATGGACGTGCCGCCAAATTTGCATACTTTCAAACTCATAATACTAATATTTTCCTTTCGGGTATTTTTTACACAGGTAAAGTCACGTTGAGTAATATCACTAACGCAAACGCTAACAAAAGCGTGATTAACTTAATCCAAAATTTAGAGACGAACACCGATTTTAAAAATTGTACGAATTTCATCTTTGCTCCTCCTTACTTTTTCGTAGCCAAAGGCAATTCTTGCCAATAATAGTCGCGAAGCGCCGTCATCAATACGTCGTAATCGGCATAGCGTTGTACTACGCCCGCCTTGATAACGGAAATGATACCCGTCTCTTCAGAGACGACGATAGAAATGACGTTAGCCACCTCCGTGATACCGATGCCCGCGCGATGACGGGTGCCGAAATCTTTGGGATAACTCGTCTTTTGCGTCAGAGGCAGGAAACAACCCGCCGCTTGGATTTTGTGACCACGGATAATAACCGCCCCGTCGTGTAAGGGCGCTTTCGGGAAAAATACCCCCTCTAATAATTGGGTGGAAATTTCCGCGTTCAAAGGCACGCCGCTTTGCAAAACTTGTCTAGGCAAATTGCCGCGGGAAAGCACCACCAGCGCGCCGACGTTGTTTTTGGACATATTTTGCAACGCTTTGATGATATTTTCGATGCAGCGCTCCACCTCTTGCACAGAATGCACTTCCGTACCCGCGCCCGCCGTTTTTTCACGAGAAGGTACGGCGCCGTGTTTGTCCCAAAGACTCTTCTTTACTTCCACGTGGAATATAACCAAGAAGAAAACCGAAACGACTAGCACGTAAATTAAAGAGAACTGCTTATTGAACAGTTTGGACTCGGCAAGCATAAATATACCGCCGATAATAATCAGCGCCCAATAGAAAAACATAACTTTGGACGCATCGTTATCGTACAAGATTTTGGATACGTAAAAAAGCAACAAAAACAACAGCAACGTCTCCAAAACGTACCAGAAGGAAAAGTTTTGGAAAAATATGCCGATGCTGTCAAACAGTTGCTCCGCGTTTTCAAAAAACGTCGTTGCCAATAATTGCATATCTGCCTCCTTTATTTTGCCGTAAATAAGCGTGCCGTGGTCAATTTTAACGCCGATTGCGGCGTGATTTCTCCACACTTAATTTGCGAAATCGTTTGATATAAATCTCGATAGGTCTCTAAAATCCCCGCCTTGCCCATCTTCGCGGCGAGGGTACGGTTTTTCTTGACTGCGTACTCGTTGAGAGAAAGCGCCGAAGCCACCTCTTTATCCGTGCCCCTTACCTGCGAGACGTCGTATAGCGTCTTAAACGAAGAAGCAAGGGAAGAAAGCAAGGACACCGCGTCGAAATTTTTTGACGATAAGTCGCCAAGAATTTTAATATACTCGGCGTAATTTTTTGCCAAAATCGCGCTTGCAAGTTGATAAATTTTATATTCTGCGTCGGGATAGACGTTTTCCGTCACTCGCTCGTCCGTGATGCGCGTCTCGCCAAGCGCACTACAAATGGTAAGCAGTTTTTCCGTCTCTTTACTCACCCTCGACATATCGCAAAGGCAATACTCGGCAAGCAAGCCGCAAGTCAAGCCGTCTATATACACCCCCGCCCGTTTACAGGTCAAATGTATCCATTTTTTTACCGTCTCTTCGTCGGCGCGGTTACAATCGACGAACGTTACGCTCTTTTCTTTGGCGAGCGCCGCCGTCCCTGCCTTGCCTTTTGCCGAGTTGCAAATAAACAGCAAACCGTCCTTGGGCGGATTTTCAAACAGTTTCTTTAGATACCCGTCGAAATCCTTTTGCGTGGGATAAAAGTCGGTGACTTTAACAAAGCGTTTGGGGCCGATAAAGGGATAACTTTGCCATGCGTCGACAAGAGCCTTTAATCTGTCCCCCTTTAAGGAGTTGCCGTCGAACGCCGTATAATCTAAGGTACGCTCCCCTAAAAATTTGCTTTTTAGAAGTTCTTCTCCCTTTTCACGGAAATAACCGTCGTCGCCCTCGAAAAGATAAATGGGACAGGCGCCGTTTTCATCGGTAAATTTCCGAAAATCTACGTATTTCACCTTTCTGTTTCTCCTTTTATACGCTGACGACAAGTTGATTATAACACACCGACGGGAAAAATGCAAGCCTTTATAAAGCGTGTTTTCATAGAAAACACCCTTTCTTTTGCCTCTTTATAAAAAATTTACCGCTAAAAGACAGCCGAAACACGCCATACTCGCCGTGGCAACGGCAAGCCTTTTCCAACCAGTAGACAAAGAAAATTTATCCGTGCAAAAGAGCAACGCAAGATAGTAACATACGACCGTCCCTGCCGAAAGCAACAATGCCGTTTGCCCAAAATAACAAATCTCGAAAAAAAGTACGACCAGCGAAAAAGTCGCGTTAAGAGGATACAACACCACGCCGGCACAAACTAGCGGCAACAATGCCGCCAAGACCCCGACTATCAACAAGGCGACGAAAAAGGCGGACAGTAACGGCACAAAAATACAATTGAGCAACAAACCCCACGCAGACATATACCCAAAGAACGCAAGGCTGACGGGCGTCGTCGCGAGCCACGCCGATAAGGTCACGGATAAAAAATTTATCACCTTTTCTTTATATCTTGTCGGGATACTTTTCGGCGGCGTATCCCCTTTGAACATATCCTGTTTTTGGACGGCCTGCTCTTGTTTCAACACCTTTTTCCGCCAAACGGACGACACTTTATCGCAAACGGTATTCAAAGCCTTTTTCAGCGGGCGAGACAGCAATACAATCCCGTAGCAAGCGGAAAAAGAGAGCAAAAATCCTGCGTCGAACAGGGTCGTAGGAAAGAGCAATAGCAAGAGGAGCGCCGCGAAGGACAATCCTTCCAGCACGTCGCGTTTTACACCTAGCAAGGTGTAAGCATATACGGATAAACAGGTAACGACCGCGCGTAAGACGGAAGAAGAATACCCGCACACCCCACCGTAAAACAATAAAATCAGCGCCGTGAATAAAAAGGAATAAATCTTGGGCTTCCGCAAAAAGAATTTTTTACTCGTTATCCACGCGCAAACGCCGAACAACACCCCGATATGTAGACCCGATACGGCAAACAAATGCGCTACGCCGCCGTTGCGTACGTTTGTGAGTAGCGTCCGCCCCATCCTCGTATCGTCGCCAAGAAGTAGCCCTGCGCAAAAGGACGCCACCGATGAATCCATCCCTGCGTATAGAGCATCGCTAAGGCGTTGTCTTATCCAAAGGGTCGGGCGAAAGGTACTACCTATCGACTGAACGCTTTGTACGGAGAAGATGCGATAGGCGATATCTTCGGCAATGTCGCCGCCTCGAAAACCGTATTCCCCTTCCAGTTTCACGTCCGTTTGCACGTACCCGTATAAGACGATTTCGTGCGACAACTTTATTTCTTCTTCAAAAGCCGCGGGCAGGTATGCGACCATTTTGCCTTTTTCGGGCGTCCCTGCTATCGACAAATCTTCCAATACAACCGTAAAACCGTCCTGACGCCCGCCCTTTTCGACGACTACGCCGCTGACGGTATACGTGCCGTCGTAGTCCGTCTTGTCTACATACCGAGAAAGGACGCCTTGAAAAGAAAACACGCCTACCGTCGCAAACAGACAAAGGATACCTATCCATTTCACCCCTCGCATAAACGGCGTAGAAAGAAAAACGAAAAGAAAAGATAGTGGCAAGAAAAATAACGCCCAAAACGGAGACTCCCCTTTTACAAAAATCAAATACCCAAAAAGCACCCCTAACACCAAAAATACGGCACAAAAGGTAACGGGACGGAAATTAAATATCTTTCCGTCCCTGTTCCTCTGCAATAGTAACTTGTCCTGTTCTTTCGTCATTTTCACCTATCAAGCCAACGATATCCTATCCGCCACCGAACGGACGAACAACCCCGTCTCTTCTCCTAGCGTAATACAATCGTCGATATACGCCGAAAAATCGGGAGTCGCTTTGGGTAATTGGAAAGTAGAAGCCACTAATACGTGGATTTCATCCACGTACAACGCTACCCTGTCTCCTAACGCACAAGCAATCAAACCCACGACGTCGTAAGGAGTAAAATCAAGCGCGGCTTTTCTAATCGGCGCCTGTCCTTCCACACGATATCTATCCATCAAAATGCGTTTATCCGTCTTATAATAGTACGTTTCGCCAAGCAATCTTTCTTCCTTAAATGCGCAAGCGTCTATCAACGACGATAAACAGCCCTCCACTTTGCCGCCGTACTTTTGCACGCCGAGTGTCTGTAAGACGCGCTTAATCAGGAAGGACTTGGAAATGGGTTCCTCCGCCGCCACGATGGATTTGATGCGGAGGAGCAATTCTGCGTCGTGTTCCCCAGAAGTAACGAACGCCGCGTTTTCCGTCAGTTGTGGCAAGTCCGCTTTTTTATAGACGCGTTTTCCCTTACTGAGGACGGCACCCGCTTTCTTGTCCGCGCCCGTCAGTTTATCAAGCATATCTTTGAGTTTTTTAATCTCGCGCTTGGGATTGTGATAATAATTGACGGCGTATACCCTCGCCACGTTCCAATTGTTGCGCTTGAGGGTTTGAATTTGTAAAACGTTCCTGTCCTTTACGGAAAAATCACGGTTGCCGTCGCACAAAATCGCCAAAATAAACTTGTGCTTGTCCTTGGGGTCTACAACGGCGACGTCTATCTTAAAGTCGGACACGCCCACGTTGTATCGGCACTCGTAGCCGTAACCGCCAAGTTCCTTAGCGAGGTACTTGCCAAGCCCTTCTTTGTTTTTGGCAAGCGTCTCCAACGACATCGTCAAACCCGTCCTGCCCTTTTCTGCAAACTCTAAAAACGCCTTTAAGCCCGCCACTCCGCGAGAACCCGTCTTGGATAAATCAATCATCGCGCCGCGCATGGACGAGAATACGAGCATCTCCTCTCTAGCACGCGATACCGCGACGTTAAGACGGCGCCAGCCGCCCGCTTGATTGAGAGGACCGAAGTTGAGAGAAATCCGCCCGTATTTGTCGGGACCGTAACAGACGGAGAAGAGCACGACGTCTCTTTCGTCCCCCTGCACGTTTTCCAAATTCTTCACAAACAGCGGTTCTTCCCTCTCGTAAGCCCGTTCTTCCAAGCCTTCTTTAGCAATCGCCGCAGACAAAGACCGTTCGATATAGTCCTTTTGCGCAGTAGAGAAGGTCACGACGCCAAGGCTGGACTTACAAGCCGAATCGTCTTTGAGACGACGGATTACTTCCGCCACCAAAGCGTCTCCTTCCAACTTATTGCGTTTAGTCAACCCTCTGTCGTAAACGCCCTCTTCGATATAGCAAAGACGCACCTTTTGCGTGAGCGCGTCAGGCGAGGGGAAGGTACAAAGTTTGTTGTCGTAATAGGTCGCGTTGGAAAAAGCAATCAAACTTTCGTGTTTGCTTCTGTAATGCCACGTCAAATGTTTGGACGGCAAGCCGATAGCAAGACAGTCGTCCAAAATACTTTCCATATCCTCGTTTTCCAAGTTTTCTTCGTCTACGTAAGTAGCCGTAAAGAAAGAGGTGGGCGGCAACTGCTTGGGATCGCCGACGATTACCGCCGACTTTGCCCTTGCAATAGCCCCGATAGCCTCCGCCGTCGGCATTTGCGACGCTTCGTCGAAGATAACGAGGTCAAACAACCCGTTTTGCGCCGCCAGGTATTGCGCCACCGAGTTGGGACTCATCATCATACACGGGGCAATTACCCGCAATAAACGGGGAATCTCTTCAAAGAATTTTCTAAGCCCTACCCCGCGCAAATTGTTTTTGGAAAGCCTACGGAAAGCGAGCAATTCTACGCTCAACGAATCTTCCGTATCAGGCATTGGCAGATGAGAGATAAGTTCGTTGCGGATCGTTTCTTGGCTGAGCCGAGCAAACGCGTCCGTAGTTTTACGCAAGTTTTCCGTATCTTCGTCCATCACGGCAGCGGAGAAAGAAGCCAGCCCACTATCAAGCGGCAAATTGGTTTGTAAGAAATTTTTATAGACGTTCTTCTCAAAGGCGGCGACGATGTTTTCGCCCGTCACTTCGCCGTGTTCCAACGCGTCCGTGACAAAGGTAAGCCCCTCGTCGTCCAATTTTTTTGCCGTCTCTTTATAGTCGCACCAACTTGCGAGCATATCGATATTTTCAATCAATGCGCTCGCTTTTTTACCAAAGTAGGTCAACACCTCTTCTTCTTGCGTCAAATTATCACGTGCCTTAATAATATCAAGGAAGGCGTCCGTCGCCGCATAGAAACTGTCTATCGCCGCCCGTAAGCCTTGCAAAACAGGACGGGTATAACCGCTAGCCGCGCGAATACACATACTGTTGAAACTGTCGGCGTTATAGTCCAAAAACAGCCCGCTACACACCTCGTGCAAAGCGTATAAGTCGGCTAAGAAATTCTTCCTGCCTTCAAAATAATCTACCCTGCCGAACGCTGCCGTAAAATGCTTGCTTAAATCGGTGTTTTCGCGTATCGTGCGCATCGCCGCGTAAATATCCGCCACTAGTTGCAAATGACTACGTAACTCCTCTTCGTCAGGCTGCGTGAAAGCCACCCGTTGCAGGCGTTTTACCACCGCGTGGACGAGTCTGTTCTTTTTGTAGTCCTGCGCTTCGCCCTCCAAAAAGGCGATGAGCGCGGGCAATTCTTTCCCTACGTCCACCAATTTTTTATAATGGTCGAAATATCTTTCTAAACAAGCGTCTAAGCGCTTATTGGCGTTGAAAAAGGCGTAAAATTCCTCTTCGCTGCTCTTGAAATATTTATTTAATCCGCCCTTTTCCAACTGCTCTGCCACGTGATAAAAGGCGTCCAATTTTTTCCTCGTAATAGCGCTCGTTTTTTGACGGTACAAATCCAAAAACAAACGGATATAGTTGTTGAGGTGCTTGATTTCGGCAAGGACTACTTCAGCCGAACAATATACCGCGTCGCGCACCGCGACGGAATAGTTCGTCAAATTGACGCCCGTAAACGGAGAATTATACACGCCGCCACATTCTTTTGCCGCGGCTGCCGCCGACAACATCATCTCTTCGTAACGGTGGATTTTTTCCTCCGTCAAACCGTCGTAAAACGAGGTCTCGATATTGATAATATCGGGGGCGTTTTTATAGCGCAAACACAGCAACATCGCCTGATAGAAGGAGACGCCTAATCTACGCGGTTTATGCAACGCAACGAGCGGCGCGTCCAATCGTTCCCGAAGCGTTTCTAACGCATCCGCTTTCTCACGATAACTGACCCCTTTTTGGCTACCCGCCAAAGCCAGCGTATCGCTCAATTTACGCAGGACTTCCGTCTTACCGATTTTATTGGAGTGTAATTCTAAGCAAAAATCCCCTAAACCAAGTCCGTCGAGGCGTTTCTTTACGACGGAGAGCGCCGCTTGTTTTTCCGCGACGAAAAGGACGCGCTTGCCTTGATACAGCGCGTTGGCAATCATCCCCGTAATCGTCTGCGATTTACCCGTACCGGGAGGGCCGTGTAAGACAAACGATTTGCCGAGGCTGCTTTGTGCTATCGCCTCCCATTGCTTGCTGTCAGCAGGCAGAGGGGTGAGGATAAAAGCGGGCTTGGCGGCGTCCTCTTGTAAGGTTGTATCCAACCCTGCCCCCTTAAAAGGCTTATTTTCCAGTAAAGATGCCACGATAGGATTTTGAGAAAACTCTTGGAAATTTTGCCGTAAATCTTGCCAAGTTTGGTAGCGGGAAAACGAGAACGTAGACAGACACACTTCGTCCAACACCTTCCAATCTTTCATCGGCATAATCTCTCTACGGACGGCGGCAAACACTTCGCTTACCGTCATCCCTTCGGCAGCCGACTCCAATCCCCGAGCGTCCAGATTAAATTCCTGTTTCAAAAACTCTAAAAGGGTTGCGTTGATGAAGAAATCTTCATCCAAAAGAGACAACGTAAACGTCACCCCACCCTTCCCTTTTTTCAGTTGGACGGGTTGTAAAATAAGAGGGGCGTACTTAGGTTTGCCGTCCTCTTTGGACTGCCACTTCAAAAACCCGAGCGCAAGATAGAGTATCTTAGCGCCGTACTCTTCGTCCGCTTCTTTATTTTTGCGGATAAGCCGCAAGGCTATCTCTTCTAAATCTTGCGACTTCGTGTACGTGCGCAAGATGGAAGAAGATTGTTCCAAAGCGATTAAATCGCTTAAATAGCGAGGTTTCGTGCCCTTTTCCAAGCCTTTTTTCTTGGAAAAATCAAGCACGTCTTGCGTCGCCGCGGCTATCGTACAGCCGCCCTGCGTCAAGGTCGAAAGCGTTTGCTCCGCACTAGCGGAAAGGAGGTGGAACGCCCCTTTATCCACGGAAAAATTGAGCAAGGCGTTCTTCATTGACAAATCAAGAAGTCTGCGTTCCCATTGCTTATTTTTAGAGTTCGTACCCTCTAAGCGCAAACTTTTCCCGCCCGGTAAATTTTCGGGCAGGGCATCGATAGAGCCCTCTTCTTCTTTGACGATCTCGTACCCGTCTACCCCTTTGACCCGAAGCGGCAAAGGCAAAATGCGGGCGATACGACATCTTTGGACGTCCACACAACGCTCGTAGCATTTCCCTTTTGCTAGTTTTTCTTTAAAATGCGTCTCCGAAAGGGTGTAAGAGACGTTTTTACCGCTGAATAAATCCGTCATGTCAAAGCAACTGACTTGGTTGACGCCGTCGGCAATGCAGTTTTCTAGATAGGATAACTCGTCCGTGTCCGTATCCAAAAAACAGGTATCTTTTAAATGTACGCCTACCCCTATCTCCGTCTCGCCAAAGACGAGCAAGGGATACAGTCCAAAGGATTGTAAACAGGAAGCGAAAAAGAGCGCGGCTTGCAAAGGCGTAGCCTTTCTGTCAGCCAGCAACGCCGTCCCGCTACCTGCGTCGACAGGCGAAGAAAGGGTTTCCTCTTGCTTTTCGAAAGCGTAACGCTTGATACAACTAAACAGGGCTGCCGCCGTCTGGCGCACGAGGTTTTTATCCGCCCCCTGATAACCGCCTAAACGGGTGGAAACACCCCACTCTTTGAGTTGAGATTCCACCTCTACACGCATACGCGCGCAATCGGCAAGACGAGGGCGCACAAAGGAAGCGAGCAAAGACACGTCGCCCGAAAGCCCTTGCCAAAAATCAAAGGGCAGGACTCGCAATTCTTGCTTGACTTCGCAAACGGGTTTTTTGCCCGCATACAACGTCACGGTAATCTCTTCTTGCGACGGTTGCGATTTTTTTGCAAAATACGCAGGAGAAACCGTCTCGCCTACGACGATTTGCACTCTGCTTTCGTAAGGAATCTCTTCTATAGGCTTTTCAAGCGGTATCAGCAACCCGCCGCTAGCAGTAAGAACGAGGCGCAACCCTTCTATCGATTCCGCCCCGTCGTTTTTGATTTGTAAAGAGGAAAACAACGATTTTCCCGCAAAAAAATCAGCGTAAGAGTAGACGGAGACCGTTTCCGCCTTTACGCTGATAATTTCTTCCAACGGGAGTTTTTTTACCGCCATGAGTTCACCTCAAAAAGTTGTCGCTACAAGTATTGCCATCTTTACTGAAAATCAACGCATTTTTGCGTTTTTGCCGCCCCAGGGTAGAGTTTTATTGGAAAAAGAACGGGCTTGTCCGTTCTTTTCACTCTAAATACTGCGACACCGTATAGGACAACTTGTCTATGATTTCTTCCAAATCGCCAAACAGCATACAGCCAGCCGCACGCACGTGCCCACCGCCGCCGTAAACTGCGGCAAGTTTGTTGACGTCCGCATATTTTTTGGAGCGTAAAGAAACCTTGTACTGGCCTTTTTTCATCTCGAGGAGCGAAGCGGCTATCTCTACCGTCTCTATGTTGAGAGGGAAGTCCACAAACCCCTCCGTCGCGCCGTTGTCCGCACCGACCTTTTCCATCGTCTCTCTATCGATGACGACAAAGGCGAATCTATCGTCGTGCGCATACCTCAGCCCCGACATCACTTTCGCATACAACGCCGCGCGCGCTTTGCTTTGCTTTTTAAAAAGTTGGTATTGCAAGCCGCAGATATCCGCGCCTGCCGCTACCAATTTCGAGCCGACGGCAAGGGTCTCTTCCGTCACGTCGTCGTGAGAAAAATTGCCGCTGTCCGTCAAAAGCCCGACGAGAAGATAGGTCGCAATTTGCCTGTCAAGCGAAACGCCTAATTCCTCTATCAAACGATACGAATTCATACAATTTGCCGAGCAAGTTTGTACATAGTTATACTTCGCATAACGGGTATTGGAGATATGGTGGTCGACGTTGATTGTCGTACCTTTTTTAGAAAAGGCTAAAAAGACGTCGGCGAGCGCCCCTAATCTTGCGCCTTCGGCGCTGTCCATAGACAGATACAAATCCTCGTCGCCGTCAGGGTGCTTTTTAATCCTATCCAGTCCCTCTAAAAAAGTAAGGTTGGAAGGAACGTCGCTTTCGTTGCATACGCTGCAAGCAATCCCCTGCCTATCCAAAGCACAGGCAAGCGCTAACGTGCTACCATACGCGTCCCCGTCGGGGCGCATATGCGTAAACAACGCCACTTTTTTGGCTTTTTTCAGTTTTTGGGCAATTTCTTGCAACGTCACGTTCATCTTTTTCGTCCTTTAGTCCCTTTCCTCGTCCGTTTGGGCGGGAGAAGCCTTTTCTTCCGCGTGGATTTTACGGAATAATTCGTCCATCTTCGCGCCGTAGGTCATAGAGCCGTCCCACAAAAAAGTAAGGGCGGGTACGGTGCGCATACGCATCACTTGCGCAAGTTCGTGACGGATATACCCTGCGCTTTCTTTGATGATTTCAAAGGTGCGGTTTTTCTCTTCGTCCGTCGCCGCATAGATGCTGATATAAATTTTCGCCGTCTTTAAATCGGGCGCAACGTCCGCTTCCGTCACCGATACCAGCCCTTTAAAATCGGACCGACTGCCTTGTAAGCGACGGAGCAGTACGCTGATTTCCTTTTGGTATTCCCCGTTTAAACGGGAGGTTCTCGATACCTTCATTACGCTTTAATCTCCTCGGTAATATAACACTCGATGATATCCCCGATTTTGATTTCGTTAAAGCCGTCGATTGCACAACCGCACTCAAAGCCGTACGCCACTTCTTTGACGTCGTCCTTAAAGCGCTTGAGTTGTTTAACACCGCCTTCGCAAATCATAATATCCTCGCGGTAAATACGCAATTTCCCGCCGCGGACAATCTTACCGTCGGTAACGTAACAACCTGCAATCGTGCCCACGCCCGTGATATTGAACGTCTGCCTAACTTCGCATTTACCCGTAAGAATTTCACGCAGTTTCGGCGCAAGCATACCTTTGAGAGCAAGTTCCATATCGTCCAAAAGTTCGTAGATGATACGGTAGGAACGGACGTCGACTTTGGCGTCTTCTGCAATCTTCTTCGCCTTGGTGTCAGGACGCACGTTGAAACCGATAATAATCGCGCCCGCACTTTCTGCCAGCATTACGTCGCTTTCGTTGATAGCGCCCGCCGCCGAGTGGATGACTTTGACCTTCACTTCTTCGTTGGAAAGTTTTTCCAAAGATTGCTTAACCGCTTCTACGCTACCCTGTACGTCCCCTTTGACGATGAGGTTGAGGTTTTTGAGTTTCCCCTCTTCCACTTGCGCAAAGATATCGTCGAGCGAAACGCGGCTTTGCTCCTTAATCATGCTCTCGCGTTCTTTGGTCTTTCTTTCTTCTTGGACTTGCTTCATCAACGCTTGGTCTACGACCATAATGCTGTCGCCTGCGTTGGGCACCTCTTCAAAGCCCAAGACGGAAACTGCCATAGACGGACCTGCCGACTTGACCGCACGTCCCTTGTCGTCGAACATAGCGCGCACACGACCCATCGTCGTCCCAGACAAGATGTTGTCGCCCGTATGCAAGGTACCCGTTTGCACGATAATACTTGCCACAGGGCCTTTGCCTTTGTCCAATTTTGCTTCGATAATCGTACCCTTCGCCTGTCTATCGGGGTTTGCTTTGAGTTCTTGCATTTCCGCAACGAGGTTGACGGAATCGAGCAAGTCGTCGATACCCATACCCGTCTTTGCAGAAACGGGTACGATAATCGTATCGCCGCCCCATTCTTCGGGGACGAGTTCGTGCTCGACAAGCCCTTGTTTGACTTTGTCGGGGTTGATTTCGTACTTATCCATTTTATTCATCGCCACGATAATAGGCACGTTAGCCGATTTTGCGTGGTTGATTGCTTCTACCGTCTGAGGCATAATGCCGTCGTCTGCCGCTACCACCAAGATAACGACGTCTGTGACTTGCGCGCCGCGGGCACGCATTGCCGTAAACGCCGCGTGACCGGGGGTATCGATGAAGGTAATTTGTTTACCTTTTGCCGTAACCGTGTATGCACCGATGCTTTGCGTAATACCGCCTGCTTCGCCCGACGTGACTGCCGTAGCACGGATTTTGTCAAGCAGGGAGGTCTTACCGTGGTCGACGTGACCCATCACCGTTACGACGGGAGCGCGAGCGACCAACTTGGTAACGTCTTCTTCTACGATGGTATCTTGCAATACGTCCTCCGCCGTCTTTTCGGGCTTATACTCAAGGTCGATACCCATATCCGCCGCCATTAGCGCCGCGTTTTCGTAGTCGATAGAGTCGTTGATGCCTTTCATAATCCCTTCTTTGAAAAGGCGTTTGGTAATTTCCACCGCCGATACGCCGAGTTTTTCCGAAAGGACTTTCAAAGGAATTTCTTGCGTGGTAACGACGGCGTGCTCGATCTTCACCGTTTGGATTTCTTGACGCTTCTGCTTTTTGGGCGTACGCATCTTTCTGTAGCCCGACTTATCTTCGTCAAAGTCCTCTACCGTCATACCCTGTTGTTTGATAAGCGTACGCTTAGAAACGGGTTTCTTCTCCGTATACGTGCGCTCAAACGTCTTTTTCTTTGCCGTTTGGGAGAAGTTTTTATTCTCCTTGGTCGGCAATACGGGCGCGCTGACGGGAGGAGTCGTCCCTATGCGGGGAGAGCGAGGCGTCATAGGTTTATCCGTGCGCGCAGGTCTGTCACCTTGAGGACGAACGGGTCTCTCCCCTTGAGGACGGGGACGGTAAGTCTGCGTCGTCTCCGCACCCGGTTTTGCTACGTATTCCCCTTGGACTTGCCCGTTGCGGAAATATCTAGGCGCCCTCGGCGCGTCAGGCGTAACCGTAAGGGTGCGGGGAGCAGGTTTCACTTCTTTTACAGGCTCTTCCGCCGCCACTTCTTCCGCCTTTTCTTCCTCTGGTTGAACGGGCGCTTCTTCTGCGGGTTCCTCTTCGGGCAGGGAAACTTTCTCCGCTTCTTTTGCCGCCTCTTTTGCGGCTTCTTCTGCGGCGCGTTGCGCCTCCAATCTCGCCGCTTCTTCGGCTGCCTCGCGTTCGGCTTTTTCCGCTTCCAAAGCCGTCAACTTACGCAAAATTTCCGCAAGGCTCTTTTCTGTGGAAGAGAGACGTTTGTTTAACGAGCCGAGGTTTTTGTCTCCCAATAACTCGGTTATTTTTTCCACGTTTTTATAACTTTTTTGTGCCATAAGTTCAGTTGTTTCCTCCCGAATAGAATTTGAATTGAGGTTGATCCTTCGCCGCTTGCAAAATGGCTTTGGCGAGGTTGTAATCTTTGATTGCCACCGCCTTGACTTGCGGACGGAGCAATAATTCTCCCAGCAGCCCTTCGTCTAAAAGGAAGAGAGGGGATAAAAACCTTTCGTTGGCTTTATGAAGGCGTTTTTTAGAATTTTCCGCCAACTTTTCGTCAACGAGCAATAAATGTATCTTTTTTCTATGCGTTTCGATATCGTCTACGCCGAAAATAATTTTTCCCGCGCGCAAACAAAATCCCAAGTAGGCGCGTATCTTTTCTATCAAGATTTTCCGCCCCCTTGTACGCCTTCGTAAACTTCGCCCGAGACTTGCGCGGAAAACGCCTTATGCAACAGTTTTTTGTCCTGTAATTTTTGTCTGCAACATTCGTCGCTACATATATACGCGCCCCTGCCTGCCGCTTTGCCCGAAAAATCGGCGAAAATTTCGCCGTCCGCGTTCTTGACGATACGCGTCATCTCTTTCTTCGGTTTCATTTGTCGACAAGCAATGCACATCCTAAAAGGCACTTTCCCTTTCGCCATAACTTATTCCTCGATTGCGGTTTCTTCGTAGTCTTCTTCCGCCTCTGCGTTAGCCGCAAGCAACGCTTGCGCTTCGGGCGAAGAGGCGCTCTTTACGTCTATCTTCCAACCGGTAAGGCGCGCCGCCAAACGGGCGTTTTGACCGTCTCTACCGATAGCCAGCGACAACTTTTCGTCGGGTACGACTGCCATTGCGCTACGTTCCCCTTTTACCGTAACCGAATTGACGGTAGCGGGCGAAAGCGCCTTGTAGATGAACACCAAGGGGTCTTCGTTCCACAAGATGATGTCGATTTTTTCGCCGCCGAGTTCTTCTACGACTGCGTTTACGCGGGAGCCGCGGTTGCCGACGCACGCGCCGACTGCGTCCACGCGGGAGTCGTTGGAAACGATAGCAATCTTCGTCCTGTAACCTGCTTCACGGGCAACCTCTTTGACCTCGACGATGCCTTGGGCAATTTCGGGAACTTGTTGCTCAAACAACTTCTTGACGAGACCTGCCGCGCTACGGGAAACGACGATTTGAGAGTTTCTGCCGCTATTTTTAACACGCTTCACAAACACTTTGATTCTGTCGCCGACAGCGTAACGTTCGGTAGGCGTGCGGTCCTGAGGAGGCATAACCCCTTCGATTTTCTTATCGCCAAGTTCGACGTAGACGTTTCTTTCGTCGATTTTGCGGATGACGCCTTCCATCAATTCCCCTTCCTTATCGGAGAAAGCAGAGAAAGTATTGTCGCGTTCCGCTTCATGCAATTTTTGCAAAATTACTTGTTTTGCCGTCTGCGCTGCGATACGCCCGAAATTCTTCGGCACGAACACCCTTTCGATCACGTCGCCAACTTGGTGTTTCGGGTCGAGTTCTTGCGCTTCTTCCAAAGAAATTTCTTTGTCTTTATCCTCTACTTCCTCTACGACGTAGCGAAGGGCTTTGTATTGGATAGAACCGCTTTCGGGGTTGAGGTCCACGACGATTTCAGCGCCGCTTTCAAACTGTTTTTTGTACGCGGAAGCAAGTGCGTTTTTCAAAGTCTCGATAAACGCCTCTTCGCTTATCCCTTTTTCCGCCACCAAATCGGTGAGCGCCGCAAAAAAGTTTTCCTCGGGGATGGTGTTCTTTTTCATACTTTTATCTCCTAATTGATTTTTCCTCTTTTATATTTTCAAGTTTAGTCGAACTCAATCGCCAAACAAATCTTTGCTATTTTAGACAGTTCTAATTTAAAACTTTCTTCGCCTTGCGCTAAGGTCACGCAGTTGCCGTCGTAGCCGACCAAAACCGCCTCGAAAAACTTCTTGCCTTGTAAGGGGGCGTACAGTTTGACCTCTACCTTTTGTCCCATACGCTTTTCAAAATCTCTTGCCGTCTTTAACGGTCTATCCAAGCCCGGGCTAGAGACCTGTAAGGTATACGGCGCGCCGAAGGAAGGGTCGAATTCGTCCAGCGGCGAATCTATCGCCGTGTGAAAATCGGCGCAGGTATTGAGGTCTATCCCCTCTTCCGTATCGACGTATATCGTCAAGGTCGGCTCCCTGCCCTGTTTAAACTCCACCTCGACAATCTCTATCCCCATGCCGTCCGCAATGGGTTTTAAAAAGTCGAATATCTCTTGCTCCGTCTTTACTTTCACGACTGCCTCCTTTGCCCCTTATAAACAAGATTGAGAGTGGCGGACCACTCTCAATAATCAAGCGTATGAGTATCAAGTGTCCTTATTATACCATCCTTGCCAAAAAAATGCAAGCCCTTTTACCTAAAAAAAACAAACTTTTTTCTGTAAAAGAAAAAGTGAGGCGAACAACCTCACTTTTTTTGTTTATTGCTCTACGCGGATGACCGCTTCTACTTTCGCCATATCCGTTTCCCCGAGTTTTGCAACGGCGTTCTTTACGCTGTTTTCGTGGGTTTGGTGGGTGACGATGATAAGGGGAACGCGCACTTCGCCGTTCTCGCCGACTTCCTTCTTGCCTTTTTGCTCGATTTCTACGATAGAAATGCCGTTTCTAGCAAATACGCCCGTGAGTTTAGCAAGCACGCCCGCCTTGTCCTGTACGGAAAGGCGAATATAATAGGCGCTGGCGAAGTTAGAGACGAATTTTACGTTTCTTTCCGCGTTCGCCGTATTTTTGAAGGTGGAATATTTGATTTCCGTATGGGTTGCCGCGTAAATGACGTCGCTGACTACCGCACTTGCCGTAGGCAATGCACCTGCGCCTCTACCGTACAACATAATGTCGTCTACGGCATCTCCGCACAGATAGACCGCATTGTATGCGTCGTTGACGCTTGCCAAAGGATGTGCCGTGGGGATAAAGGTAGGATGCACGCGCACCTCGATACCCTTTTCCGTGTTCTTGCCGATAGCAAGCAATTTCAGCGTGTAGCCGAGTTCCTTACCGTAAGCGATGTCTTCCGTAGCGATACCGCTGATCCCTTCGCGGAAAATCTTCGTGTAAGGGACTTTGGTGTGAAACGCCATAGAGGACAAAATGGAAAGTTTGTAGGTGGAATCAAACCCCTCTACGTCGTTGGTGGGATCGAACTCTGCATAGCCCAAGCGTTGCGCTTCTTTCAACGTCTCCGCATAGTCTGCGCCTTCGCCTGCCATTTTAGTCAAAATGTAGTTGGTCGTCCCGTTGACGATACCCATCATTTTGTTGATTTTGTTGGCTTGTACGCCGTCCAACAGAGTGCGGATAATAGGCACGCCGCCTACGCAACTTGCTTCGTAATAAAGACCGCAGCCGTTGCGTTTTGCAATATCCTCCAGTTCGTGGGAGTGTTTGCAGATAAGTTCCTTGTTGGAGGTAACCACCGTCTTGCCGTTGCGAAGCGCCGCAGTTACGAATACTTTCGCCACGCCAACGCCACCAATCGTTTCTACGACGATATCGACGTTGGGATTAGCCAAAACTTCGTCAATGCTCTTTGCGCGCAAGTCTTCGGGCACGCCGAGCGCGTCCAATCTCGCCTCCGCCTTATCCAAAACCGCCTCTACCGTCAAATCGACTTTTTGCGTTTTTAAATAAAAATCGTGATGGTCTACCAGCGTTTGATAGGTGCCGCCGCCTACGACGCCAAGCCCTAAAATTGCTACGCCTACTTTCTTTGCCATATCTATTCTCCTTCGGTAAGTGTTCTTACTCTTTTCTTTTATGCCTCTTCCGCATTCAAGCGGTACAGATAATTGAGTCCTTTTAACGTCAACAGTTTGTCCACGGCGTCAATGCACCCGATTTCCTTGGCGATAACCGTACTGAACCCGCCCGTCGCGACGGTAAACACGTCTTCTCTGCCAAGTTCTCTCTTGATTTTCTTAACGATGTATTCAACCAATCCCGCAAAGCCGAACACGATACCCGCCTGCATATTGGTCACCGTGTTTTTAGCGATGACGCTCTTGGGAGCCTCAATCTCAACTCTCGGCAGTTTTGCCGTGCCGTTGACAAGGGAATCGAGAGAGCCTTTAATCCCGGGCGAAATAACCCCGCCGATAAATTCGTGCTTGTCGCTAATCACGTTAAACGTCGTCGCCGTACCGAAGTCGATGACGACCATGGGTACCCCTTTTTTGCCGTATTCCACGATAGCAGAGACGCAATTGACGATACGGTCCGCACCGACTTCCCGCGCGTCGTCGCAACGGATATTCAGCCCCGATTTGAGCCCCGGCGCGATATGCTTGGGTGCGATATGCAAGTACAACTCGCACATTTTATCAATCGTATAATCGAGAGAAGGCACGACGGAAGACACGATGCCGCCCGTAATTTCTTCCACCGAGACACCCTTTGTCGTCAGCATACCCGTAAGGGAAGTGCCGTATTCGTCCGACGTGCGTTTTAAATCCGTCTCTACGCGGAAAGAGAATTTTAACGTCTCGCCGTCCCAAATGGCATACTTTATATTGGTATTGCCGATATCGATACAAATAATCATTGTTTTTTCTCCCGATACTTTCTGTCCACCACGCCGATTACCCTATGCAACGCAGGCGCTACCAGTAAGTTGATGGCAAGTTCGATAAAGAAATTGAAGGTGACGATCCCGACTAAGATAAACGCGAGGACGTTTTGCCCGCCCGCCATAACGTAAACGGAATCGGTCATCCCCAAACAACCCAAAACGAAGAGGATAGTATTGACGATAGGTACGATGCCCGACGCCACGAACAAGGCGACTACCGTATTCTTTTTGGATACAAGTTTGAAAAGCAAGCCTGCCAGCATACCCGCCGCCGTCGTCTTGACTAAACACGTCAGGGTCGTGACCACGGGGTCGTTTGCCCAAATGAGTTGATAAAAAGGGATGCCGCCCATAATCACTTGGATAAGGACGACTACGCCACAGACGAGCCCTAAAAATCCGCCGCCGAGCCAACCGTACAAAATCCCACCGAGCACGATAGGGATCAGCGTAAAGTTGAGTGTTACTACGCCGATAGTGATACTGCCGCCCACTGCTTGTAACACGATTACGAGCGCCGTCAAAACGGCAATGCCCGCTAGTTGCTTTGCTGTCAATCTTTTCATAATAACCTCCATCGAGTTCTAAAAGATACCCGTAGAAAAAAGTGAAATCTTCCGTTTTTTCGGTCAAACCGCAATCCCTGCGTATTTGCCAACGGACTATCTATCATTATACCCCTTTTTTTCATCTTTTGCAACCATTTGGCGGGGAAAAACAAAAGAAAAAGGCAGAACATTTTTCTCTATATCCAGAATATGATGTAATAGAAAATAACAAATCCGCAGGAATTTTACAAAAATATTTTACATATCCTGCGGCAAACACAGGAGGTTTTTATGAATTGTTGTTCTCAAGGAAACAACTCCCTTTGGATTTTGATTGCCGTACTCGTTCTTTGCAACAAAGACGGTTTCGTCTGCGGTAACCTGTTCAGCGGCTGTTCGCTTCCCATCATCATCGCCCTTTTGTACTGCTTGTATAGAAACGGCACTTTGTCGTCCTTACTCACCCCTTCCTGCGGCTGTAATTGCGGTTGCTAATCTTCTCCTTTTAAAGCATTTTTCTTTCTCCTTTCCAAAAAAAGACGAGGCACACAAACGCCCCGCCTTTTTTCTATTCCTGATTGCCTCTTAGCAATTCTTTTCTCTTTTGCACTCCTTTTTCTATCCCCTGCGCTTTGCGTCTCTGATCTTCTTCCGTGCCCCCTTCTTCTATCAATTTATGGAACTCCCTTTCTAAACGTCTATACTCTCTGCGATAAGCAATTCGTCTTTTCATTTTTCCCTCCGCTTCTCTTAAAAATCTCTTTTATTATATTCTTAGTTTTCTAAGACGTCAAGTATTTTTCTTAGTTTTTTGGTACACTACTGCTATGATGAAGGGATTGGGAGAAACGATTAAATCGTTACGAACGGAAAAAGGGCTTGCTCAGCCCGAACTTGCACGGCTCATTGGCGTATCCAAGGGGATGATTTCCATTTGGGAACGAAACATCAACGAGCCAAAGGCTACGCACATCAAAAACTTAGCGCTTGCGTTGGAAGTGAGTAGCGATTATCTGTTAGGATTAAAAGACGAATAAAAGACGGCTAAATGCCGTCTTTTTTATGTAATATCGATACCCTTTAGCGCCTAGTCCGTCTTTTAAAAAAAGCGGCATACCCTTAATGGCGCAAGAAATAATTTTGCAGGGCGATAATCGTTTTGCCGTCTTTGATTTCGCCGCTAGCAAGCATTTTTTTGACTTTGTCAAAGGGGATATATTCCACCTCTAAAAACTCGTCCTCGTCGGGATGAGAATCACCCGACGCTCCCCCTATTGCCTCGTAGATATATATTTTTTCGTTGGTGTAGCCGGGCGAAGGATAGACGACGTGTAAAAGATTGATTTTTTCTGCCGTCACGCCCGCCTCTTCGATGAGTTCTCGATATGCCGCCTGCGACGGGTCTTCGCCCGGGTTGAGTTTGCCCGCGGGAATCTCTAAGACCACTTCGCCGTACGCGTAGCGGTACTGTTTTATAAACAGTATTTTTCCTTCTTTGACGTATAAAATGCAAGCGCCGCCGCTATGCTCGACAATTTCCCTTTTGCAGGGCGCGCCGTCAGGCAAAAGCGCGTCGTCGTTCCTAACGCTGATGATTTTGCCCTGATATACGTAGTTTTTCCCGACCGTTCTTTCCGTCAAATCCATTCTTTTTTCTCCTAGCCGCCATTTCTTCGCCTCTGCGCTTTTTCCTATTATACCATAAAAAAATAAAATAATAAAGAATTTTTGGTAAAAGACCTTGATTTTGTGCGATTTTTTATGTATAATATAGGCAATTATCTGGAAACGGAGGCTAATACATATGAAATCTATCACGATTACTTTGGAAATGGCACAACGCGTAAAGGATTTCGTTGCCGTAACGCAAAGTTATGAACACGAAATTTTGCTCAAGAGCGGTAAATACGTCGTCGACGCTAAATCTATCCTCGGCATCTTCTCTTTGGATTTATCTAAACCCTTGGTCGTAGAAGTTTACGGCGATGACAGCGCTGCCCTTATGAGAAAACTCAAAAAATTCGAAGCGGAAGCGTAAGTAATCTAAACAATTGAAAAATAACCGCGCAAACGCAGTTTTTTTGCCCGAGTTGAACAACGTTGGGTTTTTTTTGCTTGTGAAAGGAGTTTTTACAAATGCAAGTACAAGGCGAAACGTCCGTCAATAAACTGATCCTGCTGTTCGTCTTTGATAAGATGGAAAGCGCCCTTTCGGAACAGACCATCGTAGAAATGTGCACTGCAGGAAACAACTGGCTGAATTATATGGACTGTATGGAACTCATCCCCAAACTGTTGGACGACGGGTTTATTTGTCGTGCCGCTTCCCTCGAGGACGAGCCTTTGTACACCATCACTACCGACGGCAGAGAAAGTCTTAACTCCTTTTATATCAATATTCCCAAAAGCATTCGCGAGGAAATTACCGCTTTCGTCAAAAATAACAGCGGGAACCTCAAAACCAAGCAGGAGTGTAAGGCGGACTACTACCAAAACAAAGACGGCAGTTATACCGTGTTTTTGAAAATTCTCGCGCCCGCACAACCGATGCTGGAACTTAAATTCGTCGTGCCCAACAAAAAAACGGCGCAAAACATCTATAAAAATTGGGGCAATAAAGCCTCTGATTTATATTCTGCCATCTACGAAACGTTGGTGGACTAACCCCCTACTTTAAAAACGAGGTACCGATTATGTTTACTTATTCTACGAAAGGGACTTGTTCCCGACAAATTTTATTCAACGTCGACGAGGAAAATACTTTGCGCGGCGTGCGATTTATCGGCGGTTGCGGCGGCAACCTGCAAGGGATTGCTCGGCTTGTCGAAGGCAAAAATATCGACGAGGTGGAAACTTTGCTTGCCGGTATCAAATGCCGCAACAACACCTCTTGCCCCGACCAACTGTCACAGGCCATTACCCGCTATAAAGCAGAACGAGACGGCCTTATCTTAGAAGAATAATATCAAAAGCACCCCACCACGGGTGCTTTTTTAATGCAAAATGCAAAGTGCAGAATTGTGGAATGAATTTATTTCTTCCTCCACTATGCATTAAAAGCGGCGCAGTACTTTGTTGTACTGCGCCGCTTATACGTCTTTTTACTTTATAAAAGTTAATAGTTGTTAAAAAGGTGGAGATACAAGCAGGGGCAGGAGCGCGAGGATAACCTAAGGGAGCGTACTTTGGCGTACGTGACCGAAGGTTGCCACAGTGCGACAAAACCCTGCGACATATATACGCCTTTTTAGTGTTTGAAGTGGCGATCGCCCACAAATATCATCGCAATCCCCGCTTCGTCACAAGCGTCGATGGAAAGTTGGTCGTTTTTGCTGCCACCAGGTTGGATGATTGCCGTGATACCAGCCTTTACACACTCTGCTACTACGTCGGGGAAAGGGAAGAACGCGTCGCTTGCCATTACCGAACCCTTTGCTTTATCGCCAGCGTGTTCAATCGCTTGTTGCGCCGCCCAGATACGGTTGGTTTGCCCCATACCGATACCCGTCGTCTTGTCCGCGTTGCCGATGACGATGGCGTTGGACTTGGTGTGTTTTACCACTTTCCAGTTGAAAAGCATAGCCGCCATTTCTTCCTCGGTGGGAACACGCTTAGTCACCACTTTTACGTTCTCTTCGGCAAACAACGTTTCGTCATAGTCTTGGACGAGCAAGCCGCCGTATACTTTCTTCATATCATAAGCAGACTTGTCGCGTCTTGCCTTGATGTCAGGGAGTTCGAGCAAGCGGATATTTTTCTTGCCTTTGAGAATTTCGAGAGCGCCTGCCGTAAAGGAAGGAGCGATAACGATTTCGATAAAGATTTTGTTGATTTCCGTCGCCGTAGCCTCGTCCACTTCGCCGTTAATCGCCAAAATGCCGCCAAACACGGACACGGGGTCGCTTTCATACGCTTTTACGTAGGCTTCGTAAATGGTCTTGCCCGTACCTACGCCGCAAGGGTTAGCGTGCTTACAAGCAACGACACAGGGTTCGTCAAATTCCTTAACGAGTTCCAACGCGCCGTTGGCGTCGTTGATATTGTTGTAGGAAAGTTCCTTACCCCAAAGTTGCTTTGCCTTGGACAAAGAGCCCGCGCGGGGGAACACCTCGCTGTAATAGGACGCGTTTTGGTGAGGGTTTTCACCGTAACGCATATCTTGCGTTTTTTCGTAAGCGCAAGTCATCGTGTCGGGATAACGGATGCCGAGTTGCTGGGCTAAATAATTAGAAATCATGCTATCGTACACCGCCGTATGCGCGTAGACTTTGTATTGCAAATATTTCTTCGTCTCCAAAGAGATTTCGCCTGCCTCTAACTCGCTAAGTACCTTTTCATAGTCGGCAGGGTCGACCAAAACGGCTACGTCTTGGTAGTTCTTTGCTGCCGCGCGGATCATCGTAGGACCGCCGATGTCGATGTTTTCTACAGCGTCGGCAAAAGTCACGCCCTCTTTCATAATCGTCGCTTTGAAAGGATAGAGGTTGACGGCAACGATATCAATCGTGTTGATACCGAGTTTTTCAAGTTGCGCCATATGTTCTTCGTTGGAACGCATCGCCAAAAGTCCTGCGTGTACGGCGGGGTGCAACGTCTTAACTCTGCCGTCTAAACACTCGGGAAAGCCCGTGATATCGCTAATCCCGATAACAGGAAGTTTTGCATCTTGAAGCGCTTTTGCCGTGCCGCCCGTAGAAATGATTTCGTAACCGCAAGCAATCAAGCGGCTGCAAAATTCTACGATGCCCGTTTTGTCCGATACGCTAACCAATGCTCTTTTTTTCATAATGACACCTCTGTGATTATTTTTCGCAAAAGTAGGAAATACTTTTGTTATGTTTATTTTAACCGTTTTATTAATCGTCTACGTATTAGCCGTCAATTTCTATGCCTTTTTGATGATGAAAGCCCTCAAAAAAGAAGAAGACCCCGTCCAAAAAGTCACGGACGGAAAACTTGCCTTGACGGCGGCGCTTGGAGGCGCCATTACCATCTACGTGTGTATGTTCGTCTTTAAATACCGATTAAACAATCTGTTTTTGATGATTTTGATGCCCGTCTTATCTGCGCTCAACCTTTGGTTGTGGTTTGTGACCATCCGCAGCGGATTCGGGTTTTTAGGGTTGTAAAAGGAATACCCCTTTCTTTGCTTTTATTATAACATATCCGTGAAAAATATGTAAATAAAACGGGAAATTTATCCGCTGTTTTTTGCAAAAGTGATTTTTTCACATTTTTTCACATTTTTTCACATATCCTCAAAAAAGAAAAATTTGTTTATTTTTTTGTGAAAAACGGGCAAAAAGTGTTTGACAATTCTTTTTATTAGTGTTATTATATACAAGCGCTGTTGGTGAGCACCGAAGCCGATAAATGCGGGTGTAGTTCAATGGTAGAATTCCAGCCTTCCAAGCTGGCCGCGTGGGTTCGATTCCCATCACCCGCTCCAAAAACATGCGGGAGACAGCTTTCGATACGCGCCTGTAGCTCAGTTGGATAGAGCAACGGCCTTCTAAGCCGTGTGTCAGGAGTTCGAATCTCTTCAGGCGCGCCAACTTATCTTTATGGCGGGTGTAGCTCAGTTGGTTAGAGCGCCAGATTGTGGCCCTGGAGGTCGTGAGTTCGATTCTCTCTGCCCGCCCCACTTATTTTGCACACTGGGGTGTCGCCAAGTGGTTAAGGCACCGGATTTTGATTCCGGCATTCGTAGGTTCAAATCCTGCCACCCCAGCCAAATGGTAAACAATGCGGTTTTACCGCTTGTCATACAAAGTGTGGCCCATTAGCTCAGTCGGTAGAGCACCTGATTTTTAATCAGGGTGTCC